>JAMCQY010000272.1:3862-4490 GCA_023381945.1 Deltaproteobacteria bacterium | reverse complement strand
AGGAAGGCGGCCGGAAGAAAAAGCCAGGTTAATTATTCAGGTCGCTGAGGAAATCATCGACGGCAAGCTGGACGATCATTTTCCCCTGCACGTCTGGATGACCGGCAGCGGCACGCAGGCCAATATGAACGTCAACGAAGTCATCGCCAACCGGGCCAACGAGTTGGCGGGCGGGGTTCTGGGGAGCAAGACTCCGGTTCATCCCAACGATCACGTCAATCTGAGCCAATCCACCAACGATGTCTTTCCCACGGCCATGCACGTTGCCGCAGCCGCCTCCATCCACGCGCGCCTCATGCCTGAGGCCAGAAAGTTGCGAGACGCCCTTAATGAGAAGGCGCAAAGCTGGGCCGAGGTTGTCAAGATCGGCCGGACCCACCTGATGGACGCCATACCCCTGACCCTGGGCCAGGAGTTTTCCGGCTATGTGGGTATGCTGGACGATAATCTGGAGCGCCTCCATGCGAGCCTAATCGGCCTCTACCGTCTGGCCCTCGGCGGCACGGCGGTGGGTACCGGGCTCAATGCCCCGCAGGATTTTGGGAAACTGGCGATCCGATATATTTTCGAGTTCACCGGGCTGCCGTTCAATCGGGCGCCCAATAAATTTGCGGTCCTGGCCGCCCAC
>JAMCQY010000272.1:0-3852 GCA_023381945.1 Deltaproteobacteria bacterium | reverse complement strand
GTCAACCCCTGGTCATGGTTAGTGGCGTGCTCAAGACCCTGGCCGTATCTCTCTATAAGATTGCCAACGATATCCGGTTGCTGGGAAGCGGTCCCCGGGCCGGGCTGCACGAACTGGAACTTCCGGCCAATGAGCCGGGATCGACGATCATGCCCGGCAAGATCAACCCGACCCAATGCGAAGCGCTGACCATGGTGGCCGTACAGGTCATGGGTTACGACGCCGCTGTCGCCTTCGCCGGGGCCGGGGGCCACCTGGAGCTGAACGCTTACAAACCGCTGATAATTTTTAACGTTATCGAGTCTATCAAGCTGTTGGCCGACGCCTGCGGTAACTTCACGGACTTTCTCGTGGCGGGTTTACAACCGGATGAGGAGCAAATTAAGACCTACCTGCACCGCTCCCTGATGCTGGTGACGGCCCTGAGCCCGGTGATCGGCTACGACAAGGCGGCCCGGATCGCCCACCTGGCCCACGACCAGGGGTTGACCTTAAAGGAAGCCGCACTACAGCTTGGTTATGTCTCTGAAGAGGAGTTCGATCGTCTGGTCGATCCTTACAAGATGGCACATCCTGAAGACTGATAAATAACGGATCAAAAAAAATCCCCCTAAATCCCCCTTTGGCAAAGGGGGACTTACCCCCCTTTGAAAAAGGGGGGCAGGGGGGATTTCCTACTGCAACTGCACCTCAACCACATCCCCCAGGCCGTCCGGCCCCACCGCCATGAGGCGGTGGCGGCCCCGGCTCAATTCCAGGGTGGTTTCATAAGGCGGACCCAGCGTGGCCGCCTCGACGCCGTCCACGAGCCAGGTGACCGACCGCAGCGGCGTTCGAGCGATAGCCTTCAGAGGAATAGCCTTTGACTCCATCTGGGGTTCCAGCATAAACCGGTCGCCGTCCAGGGGATAGGCGATGGTCAGGTGCGGTTCTCCGGCCGGCACCGCCACGGGTTTACGGGAGCCGATGATCACCTTCCCCCGAGACGGCGGACTGACGTTCAGGCTTGATCCCGAAGGTGCCTTATCTTGAAAGACCTTGGGCAAATCCGGGTCAAAATCGGCCAACCGGAAGCGCCCGGTGCCTCCTTCTTCGAAGCGGTCATGCAGCCAGCCGGCAAAAGAGGCGGGCAGCCGGTGCCAGGGCTCCCGGTGGTGGTGAAAGGTGCAGACCCCGGCGGGTTCGGTGCCATTGATAAAAAATTCCTGGCGCACATAAGGGCAATCCACGCCGGGCTTCAAGCCAGAAAAGGAGCACACCAGGGCTGCGCTTACGCCCTCGGGCCGGTCGAAATCCCGGGGGGACCCGCCATGAAACAGCGCCCCGGCCAGTTCCGCCACGATGGGGGCTGCGGCGGTGGCGCCGCTCAACTTCATGGTGCTCCGGCCGTCGAAATTTCCTGCCCAGACCGCCACGGTATATTCCGGGGTGTAGCCCACCGCCCAGGTGTCCCGGTAGCGGGAACTGGTGCCGGTTTTGATGGCCAGGCGGATCACGGGATTCATGGCGCTGGAGGCCCCGAAGATGCGGAAGCGCGCCATGGGATCGGCCAGGATGTCGCTGATGATGTAAGCCGCTTGCGGAGAAAAGAGCCGCACCGGAGTGACCGCGGGGGCGTCGGCCCTGAACTTGAGCGGTTGAAAAAGGCCGCCGTTGGCCAGGCAGGCATAGGCCGCGGCCAATTGCAGCAGGCTCACTTCGGGATTGCCCACCACCAGACCCAGGCCGTAATGCTCCGGGCCGCGCTCCGGATGATTAATGAGATGCAGCCGGCTCAAAATGTCATAATAGTTTTGGGGCTCGATGAGGTTAAGCAAACTGACAGTGGACAGGTTGAGGGAATTGGCCAGGGCCTCCCGGAAGGCCACCGGGCCGTAAGGAAAGCGGTCGAAATTGGCCGGGGTGAATTCCCCGCCCGGGGTCTGGTAGCGCCGCTCCACATCTTCCAGGATGGTGGCCGGGGTATAACCCAAATCCAGGGCCTGGGCATAAAGAAAGGGCTTCAGGGCCGACCCGGGGGAGCGCAGGGCCGCGGCGCCGTTGTTGAAGCCGCGGCTTCGGGGGCCGTATTGCATGGAGCCCACCAGGGCCCGCAGTTCCAGTGTTTGGTTGTCGATGATCACCGCGGCGGCCTGGGTGGCCCCGGATTGCCGGAGCGCCACCCGGTGCGAAGCTACGATGGCCTGAGCGCACCGCTGCAAACCCAGATCTATGGTAGTCTTGATGGCCTCGCCAGTCGGCCGAGGATTACTGGCTAACACCAGGTTGACCAGGTGCGGGGCCTCGAAGGGGAAGCGGGGAATCCGGCCATGGGCAGGTTGCAGCCTTACCGGTTGCGCGGCCGCAGTCTCCAATTCATCGGGAGATATTAAGCCCAATTGGCCCAAACGCTGCAGCACCAGTTCCTGACGCCGCAGCAACTGCGCCCGGCGGCGGCCATAAGGGTTCAAGGTTCCCGGGGCCCGGGCCAGGGCCGCCAGCGTTGCTGCTTCGCCGACATTCATTTGGGATGCGGGCTTGCCGAAATAGAGCTTGGCTGCGGTCTCCACGCCGATCAGGTTGTTGCCCATGGGCACGCGGTTTAGATAGTCCCGCAGGATCTCCGATTTGTTCAAGCTCAGCTCGATCCGGCAACTGCGCACCATTTCCACCAGTTTGCGGTAATAGGTGCGCCGCCCGGGATAGGTCAGCCGCGCCAGTTGCATGGTGATGGTGGAGGCCCCGGAGACGATACGCCCGGTGCTGACATTGCTAATCAGGGCCCGCATAACTGCCAGGGGATCGACCCCCGGGTGGCGCCAGAAGCGTTGATCTTCCGCGGCCACGAAGGCTGCCACCACCTTTTCCGGCAGCTCGCCCGGCGGCAGCTTGATTAGCTTCCGGCCTTCGGCCTCCAGCCCCAGGCGCAATATTCGGCCCTGGCGGTCCAGCACCAGGGGCCCGGGGGCCGGGTCCAGAACCGCCCCGTCAAAGCGTGAAACCGCCTCGAAGTGCCAGCCCAGGGCGATGAGCAAACACACCGTCAGCCAGAGCCACCAGTGATGAGACAGGCGCTTAACTATCTTGGTTCTGACGTTTGGTAGTCCAGATGCCATTATAGATTAACCCTGGCGGCATATGAGCCCGCCTGTTCAGTCTGGTGGGGCGGGCGTCTCGCCCGCCGTGCAGGGTGCGCCCTGCGCCCCAAAGTGTTATGGCACAGGCTAGCAAGCCTGTGCTACCAAGCGAAACCAATCACCGCGGCTTGACGGTCAAGCCGCTCTGGGCCGTGAAACCATTCACCCCCGGAGAATACATGGCCGCCGCTTTGCTGGGCGGCATCAGGAAACGGCCTTCGCACACCGCCCGGGCATAGTACTCGAAGCGGTACCTGCCGGAATAGAGCCGGTCCCGAAAGGCCAGGACCCGGTCCTCCCGGATCTCGAAGAAATTGGGATAGTAAAGCATGGTGCCGTCCGCCAGGGCGTATCCCAACGGGCCGCTGTTTTCATCCACCCCTGTCTCCCCCGCTCCCGGAGCCAAATACTGCTCGGTCTTTAAGGCGGTGTTGACCGCCACCAGCCCGGCGGGCAGGGGGTCGTCCAGCACCACGTAACGCTGCGGTTTGGCGGCATCCACCTGGATCGTGACCTTAACCAGATCGCCCACTTTAATTTCCGGGGAGCCGTCAGTGTTCTGGATAGTCTTGCTGATCTTGAAGCCCTGGTCTGCCCCGGCGCCGGCCAAATCCAGCCGCGGCCCGGTGAGTTCCAGTTTATAGAGCCAGGTGGGGCCGGATTTCGTCTCGACCGCCACCACCGGATCTTTCAGGAGCGCCTGGGCATCGAGGCCCACGGTGCGGAACCCTTTCGA
>JAMCQY010000320.1 GCA_023381945.1 Deltaproteobacteria bacterium | reverse complement strand
CCGGCTTCCCAGCAACCTGACAGTAAATGCCGCCGTCTTTAGTTGGGATCGAACCGTCGATCACCAGAATGAATTTACCTTTGTTTTCAGCAATAGACTTCGCCCTGGCCTCTTCGGCCAGGTGTCCCGAGGGAGTACTCAACGTCTCATGATAATCCAGCGAAATGAGATCTAAAATCAGATTTTCCACCGTGGGATGGGTGGAGCGGAGCAGGGTTTCAGTGCAGCCGGTGCATTCCTGGCCCGAAAGCCAGATGACCGGCGGTTTCTTGGCATTGGCAACCGCCTCGGCCATCTTGACCGCCATCCCCATGGGCAACCCCATACTGGCTGCCGCCACTGTACAATACTTGAGGAAATCCCGGCGGGAGACGATGCCGAAATGCCCCGGCAAATGATCATAATTCCTCTCCTTCATACACCCTCCGGCTTATCAAATTTATAATATATTTTATGAAACTTAATGCCTAGATTTTCCATACATTGTCAATAATTACTTATAGCTAAAAGCTTTATGTAAAGTGACGAGTTCAACAATGCCATATTATGCCCAATTGGTCAAAAAGAAAATATGCTTGTGAAAGTTTTATCATGAACAAGCCAAACTGCATCTATAGCCTGCAAATCTAAGGTCGCATTGCTGGCCAATGATAGTGGCGGTTGGCGCAAATATCCGCAGAAGTCCGTGGCATTAACCCTGACATCTACAGGTACAGATTTTTGGGGACTGTTGGGAAGTAAAACGAGAGCTGTAAGGCAGTTATTATATTGCGGAAATCTGGAGGCGGCATCCGGATTCGAACCGGAGAATAACGGTTTTGCAGACCGTTGCCTTACCTCTTGGCTATGCCGCCTCAAAAAAAAATGGAGCGGGAAACGGGATTTGAACCCGCGACTTCGACCTTGGCAAGGTCGCACTCTACCGCTGAGTTATTCCCGCTCAACGTCATTATATATTTTCGAAAAAATGGCGCCGTTGTCAAGCGGAAAAAGTAGTGAATAGTGGTCAATAATCAGTGGTCGGTTAAAAAAAACAGCCGCCAGAGGGCAGTGATCAATCAAAATCCCTTGCTATCAACGTTTTGGATTACTGACCGTCGTTATATTCAGCGTCAGCTTTTTTTATGGTTTGGCTGAGTGCCGAAAGCTGACCCATCAATCATCCTGTTCAGAGCCGAAAAGCTTAAGCTGGGGCACCTCCCGAATCGGGCGGCGGCGGGAGCGGGCCAGGCGGGGCAGGCCCATGGGGTCGAGACTGCCGGACTCCAGGTTTTCCAAAACTTCCCGGGCCCGGTCCACCACCCCTTGGGGCACGCCGGCCAGCCGAGCCACCTGGATGCCGTAGCTTTGGGGGGCGGCCCCGGGGGACAAACGGTGGAGAAAGATGATGTCGTGGCCGTTCTCAGCCACCAGTACCTGGAAATTTTTGACCCGGGGCTTGAGACGGGTCAGTTCGGTGAGTTCCTGGTAATGGGTGGCGAACAGGGTCTTGACCCCGGCGCCCTCCAGGTCGTGAAGGTGTTCGGCCACGGCCCAGGCCAGGGCCAGACCGTCAAAGGTGGATGTCCCCCGGCCGATTTCGTCCAGGATCACCAGGCTGGAGGGGGTGGCCTGGTGGAGGATGCGGGCGGTCTCAATCATCTCCACCAGGAAGGTGCTCTGGCCCCGGCCGATGTCATCCACCGCCCCCACCCGGGTGAAGATGCGGTCAGTGAGGCCGATGGTGGCCGTCTGGGCCGGCACGAAGCTTCCCAGGTGGGCCATCAGGGTGACGAGGGCCACCTGACGCAGAATGGTGGATTTACCCGACATGTTGGGGCCGGTGACGATGAGCACCTGGGCGCCGGTGTCCAGGGCTACATCGTTGGGAACAAACGAACCGGCGGCTAGCAAGCGTTCGATGACCGGGTGCCGCCCCTGTTTGATGTCTAATAACGGCTCCGGGGTCAGTCGCGGCCGGCAATAGCGCTGCCCCGCCGCCAGCTCAGCCAGTGCGCCCACAACATCCAGAATTCCCAAGACCTTCGCCACTTGCTTGAGACGGGGGACCTCCTGTCCCAGGCGTTTTCTCAGGTCCAAGAAAAGCTCCGTCTCCCGTTTGGTGCGAATTTCTTCCGCCCCCAGGACCCGGGACTCGTAATCTTTCAGGTCCGCGGTGATGAAGCGCTCGGCGTTCACCAGGGTCTGCTTGCGGATGTAGTCGGCGGGCACCAGATGCTGGTTGGCCTTGGAAACCTCCAGGTAGTAGCCGAAGACCTTGTTATAGCGGACCTTCAGGCTGCTGATGCCGGTGCGAACGCGCTCCTGCGCCTCTAGTTTGGCGATCCAGTCCTTGCCTTCCCGGGAAAGACCGAGCAGTTCGTCCAACTCCGCGTCATAGCCCTCCCGGAAGATCCCGCCGTCTTTGATGCTCAAAGGCGGGTCATCCACCAGCGCCCGGCCGATCAAGTCCTGGAGGTGGGGCAGGGGGTCCAGGTCAGAGGCCGCGGCGGCCACTAACGGAGGAAGTTCTTTGGGTAACAGCTCTTGCAGCAGCGGCACTTTTTCCAAAGCCTGCTTAACCGCCGCCACCTCCCGGGGAGTCGCCTGCTCCAGGGCCACCCGTGCGGTGAGGCGCTCCAGGTCGCCCAGGCCTTTCAAATTCTGACGCCAGTTGTGCCGCAGCAGACTCTGTTCAAGAAAGAATTCCACGCCGTCCAGCCGGTCTTCAATGGCCGCCAGATCCTTCAAGGGGTAGCGCAGCCAACTGCCGAGGCGCCGCGCCCCCATGGGAGTGACGGTGCAGTCCAGGGTGTCTAACAGCGAGCCCTGACGGGAGCGGTTTCGCCAAGTTTCGAAGATCTCCAGGTGGCGCAGGGTGGCTTCATCCAATCCCAGGTAATCGTCCCGAGTATAAGGGATCAGCCGGTCCAGGTGGGGCAGCTCCGGGGTATGGGAGTCGTGCAAGTAGCGCAGAATAGCCCCGGCCGCGGCCACCCCCAGGGCCTGGTCCTCGACGCCGAAGCCGTCCAGAAACAGGGTGCCCAGGACCCGCCCCAGCTCCCGCCGGGCCTCCTCCGGGTCAAAAGCATAGCGGCTCAGGAGCCGCTGCGCCGGCGGGCTGTCGAAAGGCGCCAGAGCCGCGGTCAGTAGACCCAGGTCGGCTTCTTCGGGCACGATGAGTTCGGCGGGCTTCAGGCGCCAGAACTCGTCGCCCAGGCTGTCGGCCCCTTCCCCTTGGGTGAGGCGGAATTCGCCGGTAGAGACCGAGAGATATGCCAGACCCCAATTAGCACCTTTTAAATTCACCGCAGCCAGATAATTGTCGCGGCGGGCGTCCAGGGCCGCGGGGTCCACCAGGGTGCCCCGGGTGAGGACCCTGGTCACCTCCCGGCGCACCAGGCCCTTGGCCTGGGCCGGATCCTCCGTCTGGTCGCAGACCACCACCTTGAGGCCGGCGTCCAGCAATTTGGTAAGGTAGCTTTGGGCTGCATGGATAGGAAAGCCGGCCATGGGAATGCGCTCGGCGTCGGCGCGGCTCCGCGAGGTGAGGGCGATGTTCAGGGCTGCCGCGGCGATTTCGGCATCCCCGAAAAAGGTCTCGTAGAAGTCGCCCATCTGGAAGAGGAGCAGGGCGTCGGCGTACCGGGCCTTGAGGTCCAGATACTGCCGCAGCATGGGGGTGATTTTATCCGGGGAGGATTCGGCCATGGCGGCGCAAAAGCTTGTGGGAATTTTGTAAGAGGCTCAAGTTTTCTCCGTGAGGATTGAGCCCCGACGCAGTTACTCGGTTCGGGAAGCAGTCCTGGATTCCGGGGCCTGGGCCGCGGATTTGGCCGCGATCCCGGCCTGTTTCAGCTCCAGGGCCATAATCTCCAGGTTGTGTCTGAGCTGACGGATAGTCTGGCGCTGGACAATGACCTCGTAAATCCCGTAAAGAGCAGCGGTAAAAGCCCCCAGAAAAAAACAGAACAAGACAATCACCCACACTGGCACTACCGGGCTTTTCCAATTGACCAGGTAAAGGTCCAGCACCAGGGTTAGCGGGTGTTTGAGAGTTTCCAAATTTTCGATAATAAAAACGATGCCCAAAAGGATGATAGCGATGGCGATGATCACTTTAATGAAACGCATGTCGGATCCTCGTCGCAGATGGCCTGAAAGTAAGGGGCCAGGCGCTCATAGGTTTGGCGGAAATGTTCCGGAATCACCCGGACATCGGCAAACACCGGGATGAAGTTGGTATCGCCGTTCCAGCGGGGCACCACGTGAAAGTGGAGGTGGTCTTCCACTCCCGCCCCCGCCACGATCCCCAGATTGATACCTACATTGAAGCCGTCGGGGTGCATCACCTTCTTCAAAATGGCGATGGCTTCCCGGAGTTTGTTCATCAGGTCAAGATTCTCTGCCGGCGTGAGGTCGTCCAACCCGGAGGTGTGCCGGAGGGGAAAAATCAGCAAATGTCCGTTGACGTATGGGTATTTATTCATCATGATCCGGGAGAGCCGGCCGCTGAAGAGCACCAGGCGTTCTCCCAGATCTTCGCCGCCTGCCGGGCAGAAGATGCAGCCCTGGTCCTTGTCTTTTCCCAGAATATAATCCATGCGCCACGGCGCCCACAAGACTTTCATGATTGCTTTGATTTACCCTTCCCGTGTCGGGATCATTCGGCTTTTAACTTAAAAACTATAGCATGCCCGCTCAAAGATTCAAGGGCTTTCTGGAGCGTGCGGCTATGACCTCTCGTAAGCTCGCGAGCCGCCCCTATCAGGGCTCATATAATGCAAGCTATTGCAAACCCCATTTCCAGTAGTGTCCGGCAGAGATTTTGCATGAGCGGTGGCAGAATTAAAACGAACAATGTAGCCACCGGGCTTTCCCCAAAGCTGTCGCGGGCTTAAGCCTGCAACAGCAAAAACCCCCTCTCCCCTTCGAGGGGAGAGGGTTGGGGTGAGGGGTGGCTTCGATGGCTGACTGCCCCCTCACCCTGCCCTCTCCCCCCACGGGGGAGAGGGTGAAATCCTTGATATATTCACAGTATGTAGAAATTGGCCCAAATCTTTTTGGAACCGGAAGATTTTCCAGGATTAACTGCAATAACCTTGCCGGACACTACTGGCTGATCTAATGACTTTGGAACGCCTACAAAAGTTTTTATCCCGCGCCGGCGTGGCTTCGCGCCGCGCTGCGGAGGAGTGGATTAAAGCCGGCCGGGTGAGCGTCAATGGCCAGGTGGTTACCGAGATGGGGACCAAAGTGGACCCGGCCCGCGACGTGGTCTGGGTGGATGGCCGGCAGGTTACGGCCGAGGCTGCGCCGGTCACGCTAATGCTGTATAAGCCCTATGGCTATATCTCTTCCAGGCGTGACCCCGAGGGGCGGCGGGTGGTGATGGATTTGCTGCCGGAACGGCTTCGGGGCCGGTTTTACCCGGTGGGCCGTCTCGATTATGACGCCACCGGGCTGCTGCTTCTCACCAGTGACGGCGAATTGGCTCATCGTTTGATGCATCCCAGCCATCAAGTGCCGCGCACCTACCGGGTGACGGTGACCGGAGAAGTGAGCCAGGAAACCCTGCGGCAACTGCGGGCCGGTGTGGAGATTGACGGCCGGGAGGTGGCCGTGGCGGTCACGGTGAAAAAGCGGGAGGAAGATAAAACGGTTCTGGAACTTACGGTGTGGGAGGGGCGCTATCATCTGGTGAAACGCCTCCTGGACAAGGTGGGGCATCCGGTGTCGAAGCTGAAGCGCATCGCCCTGGGCTCTTTGCGATTGGGGAGCCTGACGCGGGGGAGCTACCGGCCGCTGACCGCGGCGGAACTATCGGCGTTAAAAACGGAGGTGGGGCTGAAATGACTCCGGATAAGACCCCCTGGTTAGCCCCGGAGCTTGAGCCTCCCAGCGAGGAACCCGAGCCCTGGGGCCAGATTGTTCCGCCCCCGGTAAAGCCCAAGACCCGCCCACTCTTGCACGTACTGCTGTTTTTGGCCACGGTGGCCACTACCGTCATAACCGGGGCCATCCTTAGCGGCGTAAACCCTTTAACCGATCCCGGCCTGCTTTACCAGGGCCTGCCATTTTCTTTCACCCTGCTGCTGATTCTGGGGTCCCATGAAATGGGCCATTACTTGACCGCCCGGCACCACCGGCTGGATGTGACCCTGCCGTACTTCATTCCGGGGCCCCCGGTGCCTCCCGGGCCGGGGACTTTTGGCGCGGTAATCCGCATCCGCTCCCCCATCCAGGACAAAAGGGCTTTGCTGGATGTGGGCTGCGCCGGCCCACTCATTGGCGTGGCGGTCTCCATCCCGGTAATTTTAATTGGACTGGAGCTTTCCACCACCGCGGTGCTGACCGGCGGCCACGAGACGGTAGTCTTCGGAGAGCCCTTGTTGTTTAAGTTCTTAAGTTGGCTGGTCTTCGGAAATTTACCTGCGGAACAGGTTATCTTGATTCATCCGGTAGCCTATGCCGGCTGGCTGGGGTTATTCGTCACCGCCCTCAATCTGATGCCGGTTGGCCAATTGGACGGCGGACATGTAATCTATGCCTTGTTTCCCGAATATCATCGCTATATATCCTGGCTCTGTCTCGGATTTTTACTGGTTTTCGGTTTGGTTTTCTGGCTGGGCTGGTTGCTGTGGTTCTTTTTGATACTTTTTGTCCTCGGCTGGCGCCATCCGCCGCCTTTCAATCACTGGATGCCGCTGGACCGGACCCGCAAGATTCTGGGCGCCATCACCATCCTGGTGTTCATCCTGACCTTCAGCCCGGCGCCCTTCAGCCTGGGATGAGAGGAAAGGAAACTATAATTGCCGGAGGTACGTCCTGTGAAACTGGCTCGATTTCTCGTCATCTTGACAGCATTGTGTTTGATTTCGTCCGCGGCCGCCGCGGCGGTGGTCGGCCAAAACGATAAGGAAGTGCAGACCGTCGCCGAGCCGATCCTGGATGCAGTCCTCAATGGGATGAATAGCGGCGACTACGCGCTTTACTCCAAGTATTTCGATGCTACCATGAAGGCCGCCATGCCGGAAAACAGGTTTCAGCGGGTGCGGAAGGATATCATGGGAAAATTGGGGAAATATAAATCCCGCACCTACCTGGGGTTTGAGACCAAGGAGAATTTCACCGTGGCCCTTTGGAAGGGCCGTTTCAGCAAAACCGCGAATGATGTCACGATCAAGCTGGTTCTCTCGAAAAACAGCGGTAAGGTCCAGGTCGCAGGCCTCTGGTTTCAATAGACTTTTCAGCTTTCAGCGATCAGCTTTCAGCAAAAATGAGTGAGATCTTACCTTGAGCCTGATTTTAGCCGACACTTATAAATTCTGCCCGCAATGCGGCGGGGCGCTGGTGAAGCGCCTTCTCAAACCTGGAGAGCCCGAGCGTCTGGTTTGCAGCCGTTGCGGCTTTGTCTTTTATCTCGACCCCAAGCTGGCGGTCATTGCGGTGGTCCCCTTGAACGGCGGCGTGGTCATGGTGCGCCGGTCCATCGATCCGGGCTACGGCCTCTGGGTGGCGCCGGGCGGCTTCGTGGACCTGGGGGAACTGGTGGACGAGGCGGTGGTGCGGGAGACCTGGGAAGAGGCCAGGCTTAAGGTGCGGGTGGAGCGCCTGCTTAATATCTATTCATACCGGGACAGCGCGACGGTGGTGGTGGCCTACCTGACGAAATATCTGGGAGGCGAGCTGGCCGCGGGCGATGAAACCCTGGAGGCCAAGGTCTTCACCCCGGCGGAGATTCCTTGGGATCAAATTCCTTTCCGCTCGACCAAGGCGGCTCTGCATGATTACCTGAAGCTTACCATGAAACAAAACTCTTGTGCATCAGGTTAACCAGGCAGATAAGGCCGTAAATGACAAAGGTGTACAACCCGATTCTTCTGGTGAGGGAGTTCATGACCAGCCTCCTTACGGTGCCTTAATCCATTAACAACTGACAGCTCTTCTTTCGGCGGTGATTTTTTTCCGGTTATGGGTTCCTGAACCAGAAACGCAGCAAGCTGAGATAAGTGCCGCAGACATAAACCCAATAGAGCATGATACCCAGAGCCATCGTTTTTGTCCTTTTGAGCAGGATTTGCATCCCTGGCTGCTTCTTAGTGAGGTGCGCCTATTTGTATAGTTAGATACGGTTCCATGCCGATTCGTTAATGTGATAACTAAAATTACAACTCTGCAGGATCTGGCCAACCGCGGCTTCAATCGCCGGGCCTGAGACTTTTTCATAGGATGCGACCATGGATGAATACCGAGAAAGACTGCTGCGGCTGCTCCGGGAGAAATCCTTCCGTTACAGCCCCGGGAAGCCCTACACGCTGGCGTCGGGCCGGGTGAGCCCCTATTACATCGACTGCCGGCCGGTGACCCACAACGCCGAGGGTCTTTTCCTGATCGGCGAGATTTTTTGTGAGATGCTTCGGGACATACGGCTCGCGGCTGTGGGGGGACTCACCATGGGGGCGGATCCCATCGCCCATGCCATTGCCCTGACCAGCTATCAAAAAGGCCGGCCCATCAACGCCTTTTCGGTGCGCAAGGCGGCCAAAGAGCATGGCACCGGCGGCTTAGTGGTAGGGGACGTCAAGCCGGGCGACAGGGTGGCGATCCTGGAAGATGTCGTCACTACCGGCGGCTCTGCCCTGAAGGCCATCGCCGCGGCCCGGGACTTCGGCCTACAGGTGGACCGCGTCCTGATCCTGGTAGACCGGCAAGAAGGGGGCCGGGAGGCCGTGGCCGCGGTCAGTTCCCGGGTGGAGGCGGTCTTTACTCTGGAAGCCCTGAAAAATCTTTAGGTAATTGTTCTTTAAACTTGAAGACAGGGGTAGTTATTACTAACTTTCTTATTGAACCTAGTTTCGATATAAGGTGGCGATTAAAGAATGGCGGCTAAATCCTTTGCGAGTCTGCGCAGCCGCGCCATCTTTCTGGTTCTGTTGACGGTCCTGCCGTTATTTGCTTTAATCCTCCTCTCATATCTCAACGAAAGAAAGCAAGCCATCCGTGAGGTGCAAAGAGACGAGCTGGTGGCGGCCAGAAACCTGGCCACCATCCAAGAGACCCTGATCAATAACACCCGGCAACTGCTGACGACCCTGACTCAAACCCCCCAGGTCCAGCAGCGGGACCGGGCGGCCTGCAACCTGCTGTTTGCCGAAGTATTAAAACAGTGCCCCTATTATGCCGCCCTGGCGGCCGCCGATCTCAATGGGTGGGTGTTCGCCGGCGCCCCTGAGATCAAAGAACCCGTCAACTTCGCCGATCGCCACTTTTTTATGATAGCCGTTCAGACTCAGGCTCTTTGTGTCGGTGAGCCCGTTCTGGGACGTATCAGCAACAAGTACAGTATTAATCTTTCTTGCCCAATTTTGGATGCCCGGGGCCGGGTCAATGGAATCCTTACCGCCGGCCTGGATTTGGAATGGCTGGGAGGTCTGTTGGCTAAAAGTGATTTTCCGCCCGGCACTGCTATGGGTTTAATCGACAACACCGGGAAGGTCCTTTTTCGTTATCCCGAACCATTGGAATACATCGGGAGGATGTTGCCGCCCCACCTCATTAAGGTCATGGCGGTCAACGATGAAGGGGTGGCAGAGGGGGAGGGATTGCCTGGCGATAAGCGTCTTTTCGCTTTTGCCCGGCTGCCGTCCCCTTGGCAGGGGCTGAGGGTGGCCATCGGCCTCCCCAGGGACTGGGCATTTGACAGGGCCAATCGTGATCTTCGGCGCAACCTCATCTGGCTGGCCGTGGTGGCGCTGGTGACCATGGCCGCGGCCCGATTCGGCGCAAATTTCTTTATCCTGCAGCCGGTGGACAAGTTGCTGAAAGTAACCCGGCGCCTCACTCATGGCGACTTGGCGGCCCGCAGCGGCGGCCCTTACCAGCCGGGAGAATTAGGCCAGTTGTCCCAGGCCTTCGACCAAATGGCCGACTCCCTGCAAGAGCGGGATGCCGATCTGAAGAAGACCGCGGCAGTATTGCAGGAGCGCGTCCAGGATTTGGCGGCCTCTAATAAGGAATTGGAAAATTTCACTTATTCCGTGGCCCATGACCTCAGGGCGCCCCTCCGAGCCATTGGCGGCTTCGCCCGGGTGCTGCTGGAAGACTATGCCGATAAACTCGACGCCGGCGGCCAGAGATATCTGAATATCATCGAAGGCGAGGCCCGCAAAATGGGGCGGCTGATCGACGACCTCCTGGACCTGGCCCGCCTGGGACGCAAGGAGATGAGGATAGCCCGGCTTGATATGTCTGCCTTGGTCCAGGAGACTTTAAATGAACTGCAAGCTGCTCATCCGGAAAGAGACTCGCAAATCGAGATTCAGTCTCTGCCCGCGGCCTGGGGTGACCGGGCCATGCTCCGCCAGGTTTTCGAGAACCTGTTGCTCAATGCCATTAAATTTACCAAAGACCGGGAGACCGCTTTAATTCAGGTAAGCGGCTGGTCCGAAGAAGAGAACAAGGTTTTCTGCGTCCGGGACAATGGCGTCGGTTTCGATATGAAGTATGTTGATAAACTATTCGGAGTCTTTGAGCGGCTGCATCCGGACCAGGATTTTGAAGGCACCGGGGTGGGCTTAGCTATGGCCTGGCGCATCATCGAACGTCACGGGGGGCGCATGTGGGCCGAAGGCCGCCCCGGGGAAGGGGCTGCCTTCTATTTCACCCTTCCGAATCGAGAAGTTACTTAACGGGATAATCCCGGCTTATCAGGACGCGGTGATTTTGTTGGTCGAAAACCGTGGCTGATCTGGGCTTCTATCGCCTCCTGGTGCATCAGCCCAGTAGATCCTTTCCTCCTTGTTCCTCGCAAATCCGCTAACCAAGACTTCTGAAACGTCCGGACCGCCAGGAGTAAAGGAAATAGACGGCCAGGCCGATCAGCAGCCACAGTCCCAGGCGCCACCAGGAGGCCGCGGGCATGGAAAGCATCAGGCCCAGGCAGACCATGGCTCCCAGGGCGGAAACGGTTTTGCCCCAGGGGCAACGGAAGGGCCGGGGCAGGGCAGGGCGGCTGATCCTCAGGACCAGGACCCCCAGGCACACCAGGAAAAAGGCGAACAGGGTGCCGATGTTGCAGAGATAAGCCAGTTTCTCAATGGGAGTGAGCGCGGCCACCAGGGCTACGGTGGCGCCGCACAGCAAGGTCATGCGATGGGGGGTGTGATGGCGGGGATGCAAGGCCGCCACGGCCGGCGGCAGCAGGCCGTCCCGAGCCATGGCGAAGAGCACCCGGGGCTGGGCGAGCAAAAGCATATAAAGGACACTGGTGATGCCGATCATGGCCCCTACGGCCACCACGTCTCCGGCCCAGGGCAGGCCGATCTGGCGGAAGACGGTGGAAAAAGGCGAATCCGGGTCTACCTGGGTGTAGGGAGCCATTCCCAACAGCACCAAGGCAGCAGCCAGATAGATAAGGCTGCAAAAGGCGAGCGACCCGATAATGCCGAAGGGCACATCACGGTCAGGACGCCTGGACTCCTCGGCGGTGATGGCCACCACATCAAAGCCCAGATAGGCAAAGAAGACCAGGGAGGCGGCCTGGATAATGCTGGCCGCGCCGTGAGGCGCCAGGGGCAGCCAGTTATGGGGCTGGACGAAGCCTGCCCCTAAAGCCAGAATAAAGGCAATCACCGCCAGTTTCACCATAACGATGATTCGGGCGATCAGGGCGTTGAGGCGGGTTCGAAAGATGAGCAGGACGGCAAAAAAGGCCACGATCAGGGCGGCGGGCAGGTTAAGTACCCGGTCTGGGGCGCTCCAGGGCGGCCCGCTGGCCCACATGGGCAAGCGCATACCTTGGCCCGCCAGCAAGTCCTGCAGGTAGAAAGACCAACCCGCGGCCACGGTGGCCGCGCCCATGCCATATTCCAGGATCAGGTCCCAGCCGATGATCCAGGCCGCCAACTCGCCGAAGATGCCGTAGGCATAGGTGTAAGCGCTGCCGGCCTGGGGCATCATGGCCGCCAGCTCGGCATAACACAGGGCTGCCAGGGCGCAGGCGGCGCCCGCCAGCAGGAAGGAGAGCAGCAGTCCGGGGCCGGCGATCTTGACGCCCACCCCGGAGATGACGAAGATGCCGGCGCCGATGATCTGGGCCACCCCGATGACCATGAGGTCCAGCCGGGTGAGGCTGCGCCGCAAAACCGGGGCCTCACCCTCCGGGGCGTCGCCGTGAGTGGCTTTCTTCGCCAACAGGCGCCGGGTTAAAGGCCGCCAGAATGACGCTGGAATGGACTCCCTTTTAATCTACGGCCTCGGCGGTAATTTGCAGCTTGGCGGCCCCGGCCGTCCCGGGAGGCAGGCCCACCACACCGGTGACCGTCAATGGATGATCAATGGGGGTGGAAGTGAGGCGCGCCACCTGCTTGGGGTCGGGAAGTTTGCCAAAAAGTACCTCCACCATGCCCTGCGGGGACGTAAGCATCAGGGACTTGTGGTGCACCATCACCGGTCCCGCCTCGCCCTTGACCGTCACCCGGGCGCCCAGGTATTTATCCTTGCTGGCCAGCAGCTGGCTGACGGTTAGGGGCGCCGGCGCCGCGGGCGGTTGGAATTGCTGCGGCTGCGGCGGTGGGGCGACGACCATCTCCGGCGGATGCGCCGCTGGTTTCAAGGCCGTCAGCAGGGACTGCTGGGCGGCTTCCAACTTATCGATCTTTTCCCCCAAAGCCTTGACTTCTTTCCTGAGTTCCGCGACCTGCCCGCGCAATTCCTCCTCGGCTTTGTTACTCGGCGGTGCGCATGAGGAGACTAATAGCAGGATAATCAGAAGATTGACGAACTTGACCCGGAAGCCGGCGCCGATTGTTCTCAAACCACGATCTCTATCCATAGTTCTCCCGAATTTCAAGTTTTTAATTTTTACTGTAAGTTGAAATTTCACCGCTGCAAGTTTTTTCATACATTTAAATGTGTCAGGCTGTCAATCTGGAATTTACACTGGCGGCCCGGTAGAGTTACAATGGGAAACGGAAAAACGCAGCAAGGAGAATAGCACCTATGGCCCGCATATTGGTGACCGGGGGAGCGGGGTTCATCGGCTCGCACCTGGTGGAACGGCTCCTCGGCCAGCATCATGAAGTCATCAGCCTGGATAATTACTTCACCGGCTCCAAGGCCAATGTGGGGCATTTACGGGACAACCCCAGGCTGGAGCTGATCCGCCACGACGTAGTGAACCCCATCATGCTGGAAGTAGACCAGATCTACCACCTGGCTTGTCCCGCCTCACCGGTGCATTACCAATACAATCCGGTAAAGACCATCAAGACCAATGTCCTGGGGACCCTTAACATGCTGGGTCTGGCCAAACGGGTAAAAGCCCGCATCCTGCTGGCCTCAACTTCCGAGATCTACGGCGACCCTCAGGTCCATCCTCAAAAAGAGGAATACTGGGGCAACGTCAACACCATTGGCCTGAGAAGCTGCTACGACGAAGGCAAGCGCGTGGCGGAGACCCTGATGATGGATTACCATCGTTCAAACCGCGTGGATATCCGCCTTCCGCGCATCTTCAATACCTTCGGTCCCAGAATGGCCATCAATGACGGCCGGGTGGTGAGCAATTTCATCGTCCAGGCCCTCACCGGCGGCGAGATCACCGTCTACGGCGAAGGCCAGCAGACCCGGTCTTTCTGCTATGTCTCCGATCTGGTGGAGGCCTTGATGCGCCTGATGAACCGGCCGGAGGTCTTTGAGCCCGTGAATCTGGGCAACCCGGATGAATTCACCATCATGGAGCTGGCCCAAAAGGTCTTGGCCTTGATCGACACCCCCTCGGCCCTCAGCTACCGCCCGTTGCCGCCCGACGACCCGGGGCGGCGGCGTCCGGACATTAGCCGGGCCCGGGAATTATTGGACTGGCAGCCCGTGATCCCCCTGGAGCAGGGGCTGAAGGAAACCATTCCCTATTTTGCCTCCAAACTCCGAGAAGAAGGTTACCAGGTGGTGGGCAAAATTAAAAGTTAGCAGAGCCTCTTGCAAAAGTCTCCTTTCCTGTCATTCTGAGGGAGCGCAGCGACCGAAGAATCTCAGATAATTAAGGGAAAATACGAGATCCTTCGCTTCGCTCAGGATGACAAAAATACTTTTTGAAAGAGGCTCATCAGTTATAGCAATTGCCAAAAGTTTTTTCCTAAATGTGGTGTACGCAACTTCTCAAAATCCCCCCTATCCCCTCTTTTTCAAAGGGGGGAACTCAGTGGAATTCCTTTAAAAGTCCCCCTTTGAAAAAGGGGGATTTAGGGGGATTTGAAAAGCCAGAAGAAACTTTTGGCAAACGCTATAAGTGCACTAAGTTAGCGCTTATGGGGGAGAGGGTGAGGGGGAAGACAAATTTTAGGTTCTTATGAAAATTCTTTTGCGCCAGTGCATTAATCTCCGCCTCTTCCTGCTGTGCGTCGTCTTGCACCTGGCGCTGTTGTCGGCCTGCGGCCAGGCTCCAGGCCCGCCCGGGAAGGCCGAAGTGACCCAGGCGATCGATGGCGACACCGTGGAATTGGCAGGCGGCGCCCGGGTGCGCCTTTTGGGGATCGATGCCCCGGAAATGGCCAGAGATGGGCGACCGGCGGAGTTTTTGGCGCAGCAGTCCAAAGATTATGTGGCTCGGCTGATCGTGGGAAAGACGGTGCGCCTGGAATACGACCGGGAGCGTTACGACCGCTACGGCCGCCTGCTGGCCTACCTTTACCTGCCCGACGGCGCCATGGTCAACCAGATGTTGGTGCGCCAGGGCTTGGCCCGGGTCTACTCTCAGGCCCCAAACCTGCGCCACCAGGAGACCCTGAACGCTGCTCAACAGGAGGCTATGGCCGCAGGCTTAGGCCTCTGGCATAAACCCCTGGCGCAGCAACAGAATGAGGCCTATTACCTGGGAAATAAAAATTCTCTGCGCCTGCACCGCCCCAACTGCCCCCTGGCCGCCCGCATGAAGCCGGCCAACCGGGTGCGCTTCACCTCCCTGCAAGAGGCCTACTCCCAGGGCTACAGCCCTTGCCGCAGCTGCAAACCTTGAGGGCAGGGGCCAGGGGTCAGTGAAAAGCATAGTAATACAGGCTTTCCAGCCTGTGCGTACGCGGGTCAAACTTGGTGGCGCAGGCGTCTCGCCTGTACTTTGTGCCATTGGTTTTCGTGGGGGCGGGTTTCAGACCCGTCCCTACATCGCCCCTTCGTGTTTCAGCAGCCAGCGCTTCCGGTCCAATCCCGAACTGTACCCACCCAGCGTGCCGTCCGCACTGATGACCCGATGGCATGGCACAATGATGGGCACGGGGTTGCGACGGTTGGCCTGGCCCGCGGCCCGGCTGCCCAGGGGCGAACCGGCCCTTTTGGCCAACTCTTTATAAGAGATGGCGGCCCCGCGAGGGATGCGCTGCAACTCCTGCCAAACTTTTTGCTGAAAAGGCGTGCCCTGCAGGTCCAAGGAAAGACCGGCAAAGTCTGTATCGCCATCCTTAAAATAATTACTCAAAGCCTCCTTGGCTGCGTCTATCATGGGTTGCAACGCCAGCGGGGGAGGGGGCATAGGCTCGGCTTCGCAACCTTTATCGGCAAAATCCAGCGCGGCCAGCCCTTTATCCGTGAAGCTGAGGCGCAGCGGTCCTACAGGGGTATCATCCAGACAAACTGTCCATTCCTGAGACATATTTTTTTTCTGGGTTTTCGCTCTCACTTTAATTTACTCCTTGATTATTGAGACGAGCCGTTTTTTCTAATCTCATTTCGGGGTTGGCGGCCCCCGGCCCTCTCCTCGAATATAACTTACAATTTCTCCATATGCCGCTTCAAGCGCCAGCGGCGGATCCAACGGGTCAGGGAGCTGGCGGGGGCTGCGGTCCTGGCCTCGCGCCAGTTGCGGTTGAAAATCAACTCCAGCAGGTGCAGCGAGGGCCGGCCCGCCGCGGCAAAGCGGGCCCGGCAGGCGGCGCAATAGGTGATCAGGTCGAATTTGGCTTCCGCCAGGCGAGCCTCGGTCATCTTCTGGGCCAGGGCCGGGGCCACGGCGGGAACCATGCCGCCGGAGCCGCAGCAAATACTGCGCTCCTGGTTATGAGGCATCTCCTCAAAATCGTGACCTGCGTCCTTTACCACGTGGCGTACCGCCTCGTGGATCGGCGGCATATGCCGGGCACCGCAGGCATCGTGGATATTAAAGATTTCCGTATGGCTCACATCCAGGCCCCGCGGCAGGCCGGTCTCCGCCATGACCTCATAGATCGAGCGCGTCTCAATGCCTGGCAATAGGTCTTGAATTGTATGGAGGCAGTGGGTGCAGGCGGCGATAAGTTCGGTGGCTCCCAATTTTTCCAGCTCACGAGCCACTCCGCCGGCAACTTCCTCCAGCACCTGCCGTTCGCCCAGCAACTGGCTGGGCGCGCCGCAACAGTTGAGCAGGATGCCGGTATCGGGGAGCCGCTCCCGCAGATAGGCATAGGCCGCCTTGACCAGGTGGGGGCTGTGGCCCGGCAGGGAGCAGCCGGGGAAAAAGACCCGCCGGGCCTTGCCAGTGGATGGATCAGGCCGGCTCAGGGCAAAGGTGGGGTGGGTCCCCCAGCGCACGTAATTTTGCACGCCTTTATGTGGGGCCAATGGCGCTTTCCCCTGGGCGACCAGGTGCTCCCGGAACTCCAGGCAGGCCTGACCGGCATGCAGGTCCTTGGGACAGACTGCCTGACACAGGCCGCAGATATGACAGGAATAAGGGATAACGGGTTCGGCCTCGCCCCGCTCGGCCAGAATCTGCACCAATTCCTGTTCCGTAGCCGGGAAGCCCTGGACGTAGTGCTGCAAAAAGGTGCAGTTCTTGACGCACTGGGAACAGGTACATTCCAAGCATCGGGACGCTTCTGCCTGGGCCGCGGCCGATTTGTAACCCTGCTCCACTTCGGCGGTAGGCGCGGCCAGGCGCGCTGCCAGGCCAAGCTCGGGCATTTGCTCCCGCGGCGCCGCGGCAATCCCCGTGGTATCCACCACCAAATCGGTGCTGCCGCTTTCCTGGGGCGCCAGGCCCTCCGGCAATTTTCGGCCTTGCAGGTAAGCGTCGATGGCCAGGGCGGCCCGGCGGCCGGCGGCAAAGGCGGCCACCGCCGTGCGCGGTCCGGTGATCAAGTCACCGCCGGCAAAGACGCCGGGGATGCGGGTGGCCAGGCTGACGGGGTCCGCGTCCAGCTTGGCCTTGGAGGAGGTATCGAAACCCAGTCCCGGACCGAAGAAACGGAAATCTGCGGTCTGACCCACCGCGATGATGACCGTATCAGCGGGCCGTTCACTGAGTTGGTCCTCCAAATAAACCGGGGCGAACCGGCCGGTCTCATCAAAGACCCGGGCCACGGCCTTGAGCTGCACCCCGGCCACCTTATTGCCCTGACCCAGGATGCGCTTCACCCCCAGGCGGTGGACCGGTTCAATGCCTTCGGCCTCTGCCGCGGCGATCTCCGGCAGCGAGGCGGGCATTTCTTCTCTGGTCTCCAGGCAGATCATCGTGACTTGCGAGGCCCCCAGGCGCCGGGCGCTGCGCGCTGCGTCCACTGCGGCGTTGCCCCCGCCGATGACTGCCACCCGGGGGCCGACCTGTGGGGGGGCGCCGGAGTTGACCGTTTTCAGAAAATCGAGGGCGTACCAGACTCCGGAAAGTTGTTCGCCGGCCGCCTCCAGGAGCAGGCTTTTATGGCAGCCCACTGCCAGGAAGACCGCGGCGAAATCACGGCGCAGCTCCTCCAGTTGCACGTCCCGCCCCAGCCGTGTTTTCAAGCGCACCTCTGCTCCCAGCTTCTCGATGAGGCCGGTTTCCCGGTCCAGAACCTCCCGGGGCAGGCGGTAAGCCGGCACGTAAAGGCGCAGGGCGCCGCCCAGTTGCGCCTCGGCCTCAAACAAGGTCACCTGGTAGCCTTTGAGTCTGATCTCGTAAGCGGCCATGAGCCCCGCCGGGCCGCCGCCCACCACGGCCACCCGTTCCGGCAGCATTGGGCCGGGGTCAACCTTTAACATGGCTTCTGGCTCCAGATCAGCCAGATACCTTTTCAAACCCGCAATGGCGATGGGCCCGCCCAAAGAACCTCGGGTACAGGAACTTTCGCAAGGGCGGGCGCAGATGCGGCCCAGGATGCCGGGAAAGGGGCAGCGCTCCAGCACCACCGCCAGGGCCTCGGCCGTCTTCCCTTCCTTAAGGCAGCGCATCTGTTCACGCACCCGGATATCCAGGGGACAGGCGGCCTGGCAGGGCGGCGGCGCCAAGCCGATGCATTCCGCCAGGATCTTAGCGCGCATATTCATGGGCAGATTTTCTTCTTTAGTCATTTGGTCCGATTTGGCAGGCTGAAATATAGCGTTTACTAAAAGTTTTTTCCGATAACCCGATGGATTGTAGGGGCGGACCCATGTGTCCGCCCACAGGAGGGCGCACACGCGGGTGCGCCCCTACAAGAAATTATTTTTGGCAATCGCTATATTTGGTGAAAAAAATAAGGCGGTCGGTAGTGATTAAAGAAAGCTAACTCAATTCCGTCGGCGCAACGTTATTTTCCCCCGGTCTCATTCCCCTTAAATTCTTGCACGACGTAACTCTCTTTACCTTTAACCGAGGCGCCTACGCCCAAGCGAGTAAAACCGGAGTTAAGAATATTGTTACGCAGGCCTGAGTTTCCCATAAAGCCGTTGACAATGAGGCGGGCCGAGGTTTCGACATCCGAGTAATCATCCTTCGATCCCATATGGATATTTTCTCCTGGCTTTCCTCCCCAGCCGATCTTAGCCGGTTCTTCTTTGCTGTAGCTCTTGAGCGATCTTTTGGCGAGCGGATCATGGTCGGCTTGGCTGACGCCATGCACCTTGATCAGGTCGTCCCCTTTCTGCCGGGCCAGGGCCGAAAGTTCCTTATCTTGATCCAAGGGAGGCAGACCATTTTTGCGCCGGGCTTCATTGGTTAACTGAAAAACCCGCTGTTCCAAGGCCTTCGGGTGCTCACCACCGCTCTTTGCCGCGCCGGAATGAATTCTGAGTTGCCCCCAGGCTGAGGGCGGGCAAAGAAAGACCGCCGTCACTACTGCCAGAACCATGGCCCAGCTTGTGGTGGATTTCATCCCGACCCTCCAGAGAAAGCCTCAACAACAATTATAGCTCCACAGGCCGCGACAATAAAGATATTTGCCGTGCGGACCTACCTGGGGAAGCGCCTTAATGAAAGGGCGGATACCAGGGTTCGGCCCTGCGAGGCGCAATAAATAATATGAAAATCAGGATATGGTATGCGGCCTCATTGCCTCTTATTAGCGCTTATTCCGAAACTTTGAGTAACATAATATTCTTTGTCTTTAATTGATATCCCTATGCCCAGATGGGTATATTGCGGTTGGAGAATATTTTGCCGATGTCCCGGAGAGACCATAAAGCCGTCCACGATGCAGCGCGCGGTGGTGGTGGTATCGTTATAGGTTTTTCCTTGCACGCTAATATTTTCGCCGAGTCCTATCATCCCCCCAGTCTGGGGTCTTACCGCGGCATAATGATCTCTAATAGTTTTACCGTTGGGATCAGGATGGCTGAAATAGTGGCGTTTGATCATGTCGTCACTTTTTTCCCGGGCCAGGGCCGTTAGCGTCTTATCCGGCTCCAAAGCGGGCAGGCCGTTTTTGCGGCGGGCCTCATTGGTGAACTGAAAGACGCGCTGCTCCAAGTCTTTGGGGTGCTCAATGCCGCCCCTGGCCGCCCCGGAATGGATTCTCAACTGTCCCCAGGCAGAGTGGTGCTGGAGCAGCGCGGCCAACAGCACCGCCAGGCCCAGAACCCATCTCACAGTAGACCTCATGCCTCGCCCTCCCCGGCAAGTACTTGAAGATTAACCCGATTATAGCGCTATCAGTATCCACAATAAAGATTTGGCAGAACGCGGGTTGCGTCTCGGCAAAATGACGAGCCGCTGGTACGCCTGCAAGTTGGAATCAGATGAGCCTCTTGCAAAATTCATTTAGAGAATGGAGAATCTTCTTAATTGCCGGATAATTCCCTGGTGGCACAGGCTTTCTAGCCTGTGTAAGCGCAGGCTGAAGCCTGCGGCTACATTTTGCAAGAGGCTCAGGTTTTATCGATTAAAATTCTTCGGCTTCTTCGCCTGGATCAAAACCCGGGGGGACGAATTCATCCAGGGTCGCTCCACCCGCCAGATGCGGGATCAAAGACAGGACCAGCCAGGCCGCGAACAAGGCCAACGGAATGAGCAGGGGCAACCACTTTCTCTGCCAGTTTAGGGGCATTCGATAACCTCTCGCCATTATACCGACCGTCTTAAATATCCACCGATTCGCCGCGCCGGGCCTTGATTTTCTTGACAGCTAGCGGCAAAAGGGCCACCAGCGCCACCAGGACGACGCCGATGATCAGCCAGATGGAAACCTTTCCCTGGAGTAGTCCCAAAAGGTTACTGGAAACGAGGACCAGAGCAATGGTCCAGGGCAGCATGCCGATGCAGGTGGCCAGGGCGTAAGGCAGCAAGGGAATTCTCGTTACGCCCAAGGCATAATTGAGCAAAATATACGGCACCCCGAGTACCCGGGCGAGGAGCACGATTTTCCAGCCTTGCCGGGCGACTTTCTCATCCAAATGGGCCAGCCTGGTCCCCCAGATCTTGGAGGCCACCCAGTCCCGGGCCAGATAGCGGGCTACCAGGAAGGCCAAGGAGGCCCCGATCGTGGCCCCCACAGTGGTATAGATCACCCCCAGAACAGGTCCGAACAGGACGCCGCCGGCCACGGTGATGACCAAACCCGGGAACAACAGAACCGGAGCCACGGCCCAAATCAATAAATAAATAATGGGACCCCACATGCCATACGAGGCAATGAACCCCCGCAGACGGTCTTCCTGCAGGTAATCCTGCAAATGCAAAGCGCGGGCCGCGAAGAACATGCCGATCAGCGCCAGTAGAAGGATCAGGGGGCGAGTAAAAGAGGCCTTTTTCGGGGGTGATTCAACGATAAGCTCAGGTGTTTCTGGCATCGGCACACTCATAAAATTTTAGTCACACCGGGTGCGGAGGCGGCACCAGCTCCCTGGCGGCATGAACACTGCGCCTGCCCGCCCGAAGAGCCGGGTCCGACCGCTTTAAAAAATCCACCAAATCGGCATAGGTGTCAATATCCCGCCAGTACGGCAGGAGGTGGACTGTCAGGTCAAGTTCCTGCGCCCGGCTCAAAGTTTCGGTCAACACCGAGCCGGTGGACCAGGAAAGCCCGTCGAACAGCCGCGAGTGCAGGTTTTTGAGTCCGATCAGATAATAGCCGCCGTCTTTGCTCGGACCCAGGACTACTTGGGCAATGCCAGCGGCTAATTTCTCTACGGCTTCCAGTATGATGTTCCCTGGCAGATCTGGTGTATCGCTGCCCCGCAACAGGACAACCTCGTAGCCGCGTGCGAACCCCCAGGCAAAGGCCCGGGCCTGGCGTTCTCCGAGATCCCGGCCTTCCTGCGCCAGCAGACAAATCCCCGGATGGGCCAGACTTTGAAAAAACCCGCGGGCGCTGACGGGGGTATAGGCGATGGCTACATCCACCCCGGGAAGCCGGACCGTTTCGTCTATGATATCCTCTAAGAAGCAATGATACAAGCGGCAGGCCATTTCCGGAGACAGAGGCGGGCTGAGGCGGGTTTTTACTTGCCCCGGGACCGGTTCCTTGGCAAAAATGATAGTCAGGTTGGCCATTAAGTCCGAATCTCAGAGAAGGTCGCGTCTGTCACCAATGAATCCGGTTCTATCCATCATCCTGCCGGTGCTTAACGAAGTGGGGTTCCTGCCCGATACCCTGGCAGGCTTGCCGGCCTCACCGGACTTCGAGATCATCCTGGTGGACGGCGGCAGTGCCGACGGCGCCTGGGAATTAATGGCGCGTTGGCCTCACGTTCGCTGCCTCCGCACCCTTCCGGGCCGCGGCCGCCAGATGAATGCCGGAGCCCGGGCCGCCCGGGGCCGGTTGCTGGCCTTTCTGCACGCCGATACTCGAATTGGGCCGGATCATCTGGCGGCTCTGCGCCAAGCCGCGGCCGATCCGGCCTTTGCCGCCGGGGCCTTCGAGCTATCCCTGACTCCCCCGTTGCCGGTCCTGCGCTTCATCGCCGGCTGGGCCAACCGGCGCAGCCGCCTCTTGGGTTTGCCTTATGGCGATCAGTTCCTCATCCTGCGCCGGGACCTGTTCTACGCCCTGGGAGGCTTCGCCCACCGCCGCCCCGAGGATCTGGACCTGGTCCTTCGCCTCCGGCGCTACACCCGGTTGCGTCTGCTTCGCCCGCCGGTGGCCAGCTCCGGCCGCCGCTGGCTGGCAGAGGGCTATCTGGCCACCACTGGCCGCCATTGGCTGATCCTGGTCCGGCACCTGGCGGAACGTCTTTTAACGGACCGCTGGCCGGCGCTGGGAGATTTAAAAATTCTGGGGGAAAAGGGGAAAGGGGAAAAAGGGTAAGAGAGAAAGGCAAAGGTTTAGGCGCCTGGCCTTTCCTTTTCCCCTTTTCGCCTTTTCCCCTTTTACCCCCTCTTTCAATTTTTCACCAAACACCCGCCACACGAGGAACCTACCCCAGCCGTACAGCCGTAGCAGTGGTCCCCCAAGCGGATGGGCCGATGTGCCAGTTGAGGGAGGTCGAACTCCCGGATGGTCTGGGGCAGGCCCTCGGACAGGGGCAGATCCAGGGCCTGGTTGAAGTCGCAGTCAAACAGGCGGCCTTCCCAGGAGACGCTGATCAGGTTGCGGCACATCAGCCCGGTGATGGTATTCGGATTGAAGCCGGCCGCCAGTTTGCCCATATAGCGCTCGTAATTCCTGGATTTCTTCAGGAACTCCCGGAACCGGCCGATGGGCATATTGAGCAGCGTAAACAACTTATTGAAATCAATATCGTGGCGCTCTTTCAGTTCCCGCTGGAAGCGGCCTTCCAGGGCGGCCTGCTCCGGCGGCAGGTAGGCGCCGGCGGGATTGAACATCAGGTGCAGTTGCAGGCCTGAGCCGCTGACGCCGTAGCCGACGCGGTTCAGGCGGCGCAAGGCCTCCAGACTTTTCCGAAAAACCCCCGGTCCCCGCAGGCGGTCCACCGGGTCTTCCTGGAAATAGGGCAGGGAACAGACCAGTTCCACCCGGTGATCTCGAAAAAATTCAGGCAAGTGCTCGCAATCCGGCTCCAACAAAATGGTGAGGTTGCAGCGTACCAGGATATGGGTGTCCAACCGGGACAACTGTTGCACCAGGTATTCAAAATGGGGATTGATTTCCGGCGAGCCGCCGGTCAGGTCCACCAACGGCAGGGACCAACGGGCCACCGCCTTGATGACCGCCTCGACCGCCTCCCGTCCCATCTGTTCGGGACGGTCGGGACCCGCGGCCAGATGGCAATGACGGCAGGCCTGGTTACAGCGCCAACCCAGATTGACCTGCAGGGTGTTGACCCCTTCGGCCCGGAGGTCCGGGAAGCCCGATTCCTCCAGCTTCTGTGCAAAAGGCAGCATGTAATATCCTTATATCTCGGCCGAAAGATGTCTCGCAAAAATTTGTGTAATCCTTCAGCATAAATGATCAGGGGTTAGGGATCAGGGGTTAGAACTAACTAATCCCTGGCCCCTAATCCCTATTCCCTAAAATTTATCCTTCGCCTCAAAAGCTTTTGCCAACATATTAAATAGTAGGGGTATCCGGTTGACTCCCGTACCCACTATATCTTGTGTTTCATTTTTGGGGATATCCTCCCCGGAAATTATCTCCCATAACAGGAGGGACACTGACGGCCTGTTGTACCAGACGATAAAAGAG
>JAMCQY010000191.1 GCA_023381945.1 Deltaproteobacteria bacterium | reverse complement strand
GGGCGCTTAGGACGCCTGGAATCCGCCATGGCCCAGATAAGTTCTTAATATCATATGTATTTCTGGAAAGCTCAACGCTGGAGAGCAATTGACACCGTTAAATCAGAACAATGCGCCTAGACCTCGAATTTTACGGTCTAAATGGAAATATCAATCCTCAGCCAGGTGTCGATCTATCCCTGGAAGGGGGCCGAAAGAATCAACTCTGCCACCTTTTCAGGCTCATCCATCTGAACGTAATGTCTCGCGCCTGGTATGAGAAACAGCTCAGAACCTGGAAAGAGCTTATGAAAATTCTGGGCTACACCTTTATTTAAGTAAGGGTCGGCATCACCGGAAATGATCCGAACCGGCCGGTTAAATTCTCGAAGCTTATCAATCATTATTGTATGTGAGCGGACGGACTGCAATAAGTCATTATTCAAATTAAAAAAAGCCGGACGGGTACTGGGAGCTGCCTCGAACTGCTGATAGAATAATGGCAGGAATTGGTCCCTTACCTCTGAATCCCTAAAGAACCTTCCGACCTGCCACCAAAACATTTTTTTGAAGATGAAATTATTGAATGCGTGTGAAACAGGTCGAGCAATGTTTCTGATTAAAGGCGTCGAGAAAAGGAATATTGCTTCCGGCGGTCTGAGTGTCGGCATCTTATGATAGTACGTATTTCAATAGTATTAGTCCGGCAACCTGATACGGCTGTTCTGGCGCCCAATCGATGGCGGGCGGGCCCGAAGCGTCATGGGCCACGAGGACAACCTTCTTAAGTTCCAGTTGTTCGATGACGGCATGCAATTCAGCCTCTTGATTGGCGGCTGTATAGGAATAATCGGCAGGCTTATCTGAGGCCCCCCATCCGAGAAAATCGAAAGTTACCAGGCGACGCGGGGGCGAGAGGTGGGGAACAAGACGATCATAAAGATGCAGATTGTCTGGAAAGCCATGCATCAAGATGATCGCAGGTTCCTCTCCGGCGAACTCCCGGGCGTAAATCCGGTGTTGATTCATTAATACCTCATGTTCGCGGTAGTCCATGCCCTTTGTCCTCTCACATGAATAAGTGCTTTTGTGGTCCTGGAGCCAGGGCTCAGCGGCTGGCGTGTTTGATGAACGTGCCCTCCTGGTATTCTTTGAAGGCGATCTGCAGTTCTTCCTGGGTATTCATGACAATGGGACCGTACCAGGCAACAGGCTCGCCGATGGGCTGGCCCGAGATCAGGAGAAAACGAAGCGGGCTGGCAGGGGCCGAGACCGCCACCTCGTCACCATCCTCATAAAGGACAATGCCTCGGTCGCCACAGACGCAGCGGCGGTCGAAATCGAAATAATTCGTGCCTATAACTTCGTGGGCGAAAGCGTCCCGTTCCGGGTCGAAGTAACCTTCCCCCGCTATGACATACGCCAGGGCCGTATGCCCGCGCCGGATGGCGTACCGGAATTCGGACCCGGCCGGAACCGAGACATCGAGGTATTCCGGGTCGGTGACGATGCCCTGGACTGGTCCCGTAACGCCTTTAACCTGGCCGCAAATAATTTTTACCTGGACGCCCTGGGGCAGAGAGACCTCGGGAATCTGGACCCGCTTGACGTCCCGGTAGCGGGGCTCCATCATTTTGTGCGAGGCCGGGAGATTGGCCCAGAGTTGAAAGCCGTACATGCGGCCCTTATCGTCGCCCTGGGGCATCTCCTGATGGATGATGCCGCTGCCGGCGGTCATCCACTGGACGTCTCCCGGGGCAATAACTCCCTGATTGCCCAGGCTGTCGCCGTGCGCCACTTCTCCGGCCAGGACATAGGTAATGGTTTCGATCCCCCGGTGCGGATGCCAGGGAAAGCCTTTAAGGTAATCGGCTGGATCGTCGGCGCGAAAATCGTCCAGGAGAAGAAAGGGGTCGAATTGGGGTACCTGGTAATAGCCGAAGGCGCGGTGCAGATGGACTCCTGCCCCTTCCACCGTGGGCTTGCTTTGCCATACCTTGTTGATTTTTCTGATTTTGGCCATGAGTGCGCTCCAGAATGCTATTGCTTTACGTTCTTGCGGAGGAAGTCCCGCATCAGGTCGGCTATCTGGTCGCCGTCCTCCTCCAGCGCGAAGTGTCCGGTATCGAGCAAGTGAAATTCCAGATTCTTCAAGTCTTTCTTATAGGGCTCAGCGCCGGCCGCAGGGAAGATTGCATCGTTTTTTCCCCAGACAATGAGCGTGGGCGGCTGGTTTTGGCGAAAATAGGCGTGCCACTCCGGGTAGCGCGACGGGTTGCTGCCATAGCTATAAAACAGGGCAAGTTGGATTTCGGCGTTCCCGGGGCGGTCGAGCAGCGGCTGGTCGATGTTCCAGTTGTCAGGGCTGATCGCCTCCTTATCCCGCACGCCGTGGGTATATTGCCAGATGGTGGCCTCGCGGGTGAGAAAGCCGCGCAAAGGCTTCTCGTTCTCGGCGGTCTTTTCCTGCCAGTAAGCCTTGAGCGGTTTCCAAAAGTCGTTGTCGATGCCCTCATCGTAGGCGTTGCCGTTTTGCACCACGAGGGCCTGCACGCGCTCCGGATGCTTGGCGGCCAGGCGGTAGCCGACGGGCGCGCCGTAATCCTGGACATACATACTGTACTTATTCAAGCCGAGCGTAGCCATGAACCTTTCCATCACCTCGGCCAGATGGTCGAAGCTGTATTCGAACCGGTCCACGCCCGGCATTGAGCTATTGCCGAAGCCGGGGTAGTCCGGGGCGACCAGATGGAACTCGTCGGCCAGCGCCGGGATCAGGTTACGAAACATGTGTGAGCTGGTCGGGAAGCCGTGAAGCAAAAGCACAATTGGGGCGTTTTCAGGTCCGGCCTCGCGGTAAAAAATATCCAGGTCATCGATCTTCACGGTCCGATAGGCCACTTTGGCTGCCCTCTGGTTCATAAAAACCTCCTCCTTCCCTGAAATTACATGCTCGTCATCACCTTCCCCCAATGACGTTGGGCGCTCAGTCCTTAAAGAAGGCTAGCAGATCTGCATTGACCTGCTCCTTGTGAGTCGAACACAGGCCATGCGGCGCGCCTGGATAGATTTTCAGCGTGGCGTCTTTGATTATTTTGGCTGAGAGCAGAGCCGAGGCGCCGATGGGCACGATCTGGTCGTCATCGCCGTGGATGATTAGGGTCGGCACATCGAATTTCTTGAGATCTTCGGTGAGGTCAGTTTCGGAGAAGGCCTTGATGCAAAAGTACGCAGCAGGAAGGCCGGCCATCATTCCCGCGAGCCAGAATGACTGGCGCACACCTTCCGAGATCTTCGCACCCGGCCGGTTGTAGCCGTAGAAGGGCAGGGTGAGATCCTTGAAGAACTGCGAGCGGTCGGCGAGGACTTTGGCCCGAATCTCATCAAAGACTTCCATCGGCAAGCCGCCTGGATTGGTGGGCGTTTTTAGCATTAACGGCGGCACTGCGCCGATCAGCACGGCCTTGGCGACGCGTTTGGTGCCAAAACGGCCGATATAACGCGCGACTTCGCCGCCACCCGTAGAGTGGCCGACATGGATGGCATTTTTCAGATCGAGGGCTTCGACGAGGGCCATCAGGTCATCGGCATAAGTGTCCATGTCATTGCCGTTCCAGGGCTGGCTCGAACGTCCATGGCCGCGGCGGTCAGGCGCGATACAGCGGTAGCCGCGTGAGGCCAGAAAAAACATCTGGTCTTCGAAGGCATCGGCGCTGAGCGGCCAGCCGTGGCTAAAAACCACAGGCTGCCCGCTGCCCCAGTCCTTGTAATAGATTTGGGTGCCGTCTGGGGTGGTGATGGTGGTCATGGGATACTCCTATGATGAAATCAGCAGCTGAAATTGAATTACTTTCTTGGCCGAAGACGAGAGTGGAGCGGCGAGATCGGGGGCCTCAGGGAGAAAAGCATCGCAGAATGCTTATAGGCTAGATATTACGGTTAGGCATGTCAAGAGAACCATCCAGATGAGAAGGGGAGGGGACCGGCACTACAGGAACTATAGTTTAATGAATTATGGCTCTGCCTCTTTCATTAGTGGTGAAACGTCGGGGACGAAGGCGAAGGTCATACTGAATCCGGGGAAATGAGCTAGATAATCAGATAGGCCGATAAAGGATTAAGGGGTCGCCAGATTAACTTATGCGCTCATTATGGTGATTTTTCTGACCTTACGGAGAGCTGGAACCGGATAGAAAAGCCACCGGGAGATGTTGCAGAACCTTATGGAGCGGGAGAAGCCTTTGAGTTGCGAATTCCTTAGCCTCCCAAACCTTGCCGGTAAAAATGTCCTCCCAGGCCACCGGGGCTTCCGGCGGCAAGATGATGTCAGAGTCTCCCCATATTTCCTGACCAACAGGTGCTTGACCGGCAGGAGTAATAGTCGCAAAGAATCTCCCGGCAACCGCCAGCACCCAGTCATTATCGTGTCGGCGGGCCAGGGCCACCACCTGGTTTTGCCGCTTGCCCTGAACAGTCAAGGGGAGATAAGTCCCGTTTCGGAAAATCTCTGGATAGTTCCGGCGCATCTTCAGGCCTTGGTAAGTAATATAAAGCTTGAGGCGGCCATCCCGCCATTGGCTGAGCAATCCCATAGCCAGGGCCGCCAGCCCTTTTTTCTCTTGTTTTTTCAACTTCTTGAGGATCTCGGTTCTCTTGGCGAAGTCCACCGGACGCCGGTTGTCGGGGTCCACCAAGCTAAAATTCCACAATTCGGTCCCTTGATAGAAATCCGGCACACCGGGCGAGGCGATCTTAAGCAGGACCTGGGAAATGGAGTTCAGGGCGCCGAAGTAAGCCAGCCGTTCTTGCAGCGCCAAAAAATCTTTCAGGAACTCCGGATTGGCCGCTTCATCCAAAATGGCGTTCACGAATGCCAGCAGAGCGCTCTCGTGATTGGTTTGGGGGGAAATCCAGCGGGTGTGGACCATGGCCTCGCGGGCCGCTTTAATCATGTATGACTTAAGCCTTTCCTTAAAGGCCGGGACTCCTTCCGGGTCGAGCGGCCAGGCCCCCAGCATGGTCTGATAAAGAAAAATTTCCTGATTCCGGTCCGGCACCGGGTTGCCATCGAACACGACTTTTCTATCTTCATTCAAAGTGCTCCAGCGTTGCAGGCGCGCCTCCCATTCGCCGGGCAACTCCGAAAGAACATTGAGCCGGGCCCGCACGTCTTCGCTCCTTTTGGTGTCATGGGTGGAA
>JAMCQY010000036.1 GCA_023381945.1 Deltaproteobacteria bacterium | reverse complement strand
CAATCTCATACTCCTTCAAAGTACTTGGTGGGGCGGGCGTCCCCGCCCGCCACCTTTATATCCTGATGGGGCAGCGTCCCTGCCTGCCATCATCCAATCCCCTCGCGCCTTTTCCTTTGCGCCTTGGCGCCGTTGGGTGAGGTCAATTTTTCCGGCGCAGATCCCCGGTCCCCGGTCTCCCGTCTCCCGTCATTTCTTATACCCAAATTTCCTCAAAATCTCATGCCGCCAGGCCCGGCCGGCGTCGTCCTCCACCCCTTTGGGAGAGAGGCCGTCCACCACTCCCAGGATGCCTCGGCCCTGTTCGGTCTCAGCCAGGATGACCTCCACCGGGTTGGCAGTGGCGCAGAAGATGCGGCAGACCTCCGGGCACAGCTTGATGGCATTGAGGACGTTGATGGGAAAGGCGTCTTTCAGGAGAATATTGAACGTGTGACCCGCGGCCATCAGGCCGGCGTTCCGGGTGGCCGCCGCCTTGAGCTGCTCGTCGTTGCCTTCGGCCCGGATGAGGCAGTCCCCGGAGGACTCCGAAAAGGCCAGGCCGAACTTGGCCCCTGGCACGTTGCCCACCAGGATTTCATACAGGTCCTCCACGGTCTTGATGAAGTGGCTTTGGCCCAAAATAATATTGGCCCCTTCCGGGATGATCAGCTTAACCGCCTTCAGTTCCATGGCCCACCTCGTATGCCCACCGGAAAACCTTTCCGGTCAGGGATTTTTTGTGGTATTATAAGTCTGTTAAGGGCCGGGGACAATATAAACCAAGGGGAAAATGGGCAAAAGGGGATAAGGCGTATGGGATTCTGCTCATCGCCTCGATAGTTCTACGCCATTTTCTTTCCGCCTGTTTTCACTTCGCCTTAGACTATGAAAAAGAGGTCAGCCCATTAAAAAATTCGCTCTCATTTGCGGCTTCTTGTTGATCATGGCCTTTCCCGCCCAGGCCGCGGTCAAGATCGGCGTCTATTTACCCATGACCGGCGCGGCTGCGGCCATGGGGCAGATGGTCTGGGAGGGGGTCCAGGCGGCCCACCAAATGCAGCCGCAGATTTTGGGCCAGTCCGTGGAGCTAATGCTGGTGGACACCCGCAGCGACCGTATCGAGGCCGCCAACGCCATGAGCCGGCTCATCGAGAAAGACAGAGTTGCGGCCGTTATCGGCGAGGTGATTAGCAGCGATACTCTGGCCGGTGTGCCTATCAGTGAGCGGGCCGGCATCCCCAGCATCTCTCCCACGGCCACCAACCCGCTGGTGACCCAGGGGCGCAAATTCGCCTTTCGCGCCTGTTTTGTAGACGATCTTCAAGGCAAGGTGGCGGCCCGCTTCGCTTATGAGAACCTCAAGGCCCGGAAGGCGGTCCTGCTCATTGATCAGGCCCAGGATTACTGCGTCGGCCTCGCCAATTTTTTCGCTCAGGAATTTAAGCGCCGGGGTGGTGAGATCGTCGCCACCAGCTACATTCAAACCGGCGACCAGGATTTTACCGCCCAGATTTCGGCCATGAAAGGCAAAAATCCGGACTTGATCTACGCCCCTAATTATTACGCCGAAGACGCCCTATTGGCCAAGCAGCTCCAGGATTTGGGGATGCAGACTCCCATCCTCACCGGCGACGGCGCCCAGGTGCCGGAATTGTTGAGCATCGGCGGCCCGGCGGTAAACGGCATGTATTTTACTGCCCATTTCCACCGGCAGGGCGCCACCACCGACTTGGGACGCAAGTTCCTGGATGCTTACGAAAAGATGTATAAAAAACAATTGGACGCCTTTGCCGCCTTGGGGGGCGAGTCCTATTTTCTGCTGGCCGCGGCCATCAATAAGGCCGGGAGCCTGGACGGCGCCAAAATCGCCCAGGCCCTGGCCCAGACCAAGAACTTCCCCGGCATCACCGGCAATATCACCATGGGCCCGGACCATAACCCCATCAAAGGCGTCACCATCATCAAGGTAGAAAAAGGCCAATTTGCCTATCAGACGACGATTAATCCGTAATGCGGGAGAAATGATTTTGTAGCCGCAGGCCTTAGCCTGCGCCGAATCGGCGAGACGCTTGTTCAATTGTTTATTATTTAGTGCAGAAACGGATTTACGTATTTTATCCCCTCTCCCCGATGGGGGAGAGGGTTAGGGTGAGGGGGAAGTAATTTCTTTTTGCCTCCCCAGTAATGAGATACGATGACTCAGCCCAAAATTAATTTTCCTCGGGACAAGATTGAAGCCTTCTGCCGCAAGTGGAAGATCAAGGAATTCGCCTTTTTTGGGTCGGTCCTGAGAGAGGATTTCCGGCCCGACAGCGATATAGATGTACTGGTGAGCTTCGAACCCGGCGGCGGCATCGATTTCGACAATCGTATTGAGATGCAGGGTGAACTGTCTGAAATCTTCGGTCGCAAGGTCGATTTGGTGGAAAAGGAGTGTATCCGTAATCCCTTCCGGCGTCACAATATTTTAACGACCAGAGAGGTCGTTTATGCCGCTTAGTTGGAGAGACCCGGCAAATCTCTGGGACATGTTAGAGGCTGCCGAAAAAGTCAGACGGTTTCTTGAGAATAAAACTTTTGAAGATTTCATGCGGGATGACATGCTGCGGGCTGCTGTGGAAAGAAATTTAGAGATTATCGGCGAAGCGGCACGCCGAACCTCTGAAGAACTGAAACAGGAGTATCCGAAAATCCCCTGGCGCAAGATCATTGCCCAGCGCAATGTCTTAATTCATGAATATGACGATATCGATTATAAAGAAATCTGGCAGGTGGCCACTTTTCATCTGGCCAGGTTAATTGACCAAATCAAGCCATTGATACCGCCTCTGCCTCCAGAAGTCGATTAAGAGGGGAGCTTTGAACTTTGACCGGTTCATAGGTATTGATTGGTCCGGGGCCAAAGACCCCAGGCGAGGGTTACAAATAGCTCAATGTTTCCAAGGCCGTGCAGTTCCTCAAATCGTTCGGAATAAGAAGTCGAATGGCTGGCGGCGTAGAGACGTTCTTGATTGGTTGGTTGAGATAAATAAGGAAAAAGTTATCGCGGGATTCGATTTTGCCTTTGCCTATCCTTATTGCGATGAAAGGGCATATTTTCCTGGGCACCATGATAGCCCTAAATCTTATAAATCTCTGTGGAAGGCAATAGATTCTATTTGCGGCGGCGATTTCTATGGCGGCCCTTTTTATAAAAAAAATAACGCTAAATTTTCTGACTATTTGCTTTATTCAACCTATACAGGTAAGAAATACAAGCCACGTATGAGAATCACTGACAATCTTTGTGCCAAATTAGCCGGCAACCCTTCAAGCGTCTTCAAATGTGTCGGTCCGGAAAGCGTCGGCATTGGCAGCGTGGCAGGAATGCGGTTCCTTCATGAAGTAAGTACTAAATTAAATAAGGATTTTTCAATCTGGCCTTTTCACCGGGAAAATCAAGGCCGATCGGTAATTGTCGAAATTTTTCCGAGATTCTTTTATATACTGGCAGGGGCAAATCCGCGAGAGTGGCAAAACCGTTCCGAGCTAAATAATGCTCTTAAATATTATGATTCTGAAGAATTGCCGTCAAACATTAAAATCGAATCTGAAGACCAGATAGACGCAATCATTTCGGCAGCGGCCATTCGATATCTTGCCAACAACCCAAAAACTTGGCAACCCGCGGGGTTAAACAATTGTGCCCGCGCTTATGAAGGTTGGATTTTTGGCCTGGTTTGAAATACTTAAGTTTCATTTTAACAGGTAGCTCTTATAACTTTGGATACCAAACAACCACCCCTATTCTCTATGGAAGCACGAGCCGTACCCATCAACATCGAGGATGAGATACGCAAATCGTATCTCGAATACTCGCTTTCGGTCATTATCGGCCGGGCCCTGCCCGACGTGCGCGACGGCCTCAAGCCCGTGCACCGCCGCATCCTCTTCGCCATGTCCGAGGCGGGCAACGACTATAACCGGCCCTACCGCAAAAGCGCCCGCATCGTCGGCGACGTCATCGGTAAATACCACCCCCATGGCGACACCGCGGTCTATGACGCCATCGTCCGTATGGCTCAGGACTTCTCCCTGCGCTATCCCCTGGTGGACGGCCAGGGCAACTTCGGCTCCATCGACGGCGACTCCCCCGCGGCCATGCGCTATACCGAGGTCCGCCTCACCCGCCTGGCCCACGAACTCCTCCAGGACCTGGACAAGGACACCGTGGATTTCGTGCCCAACTACGACGGCTCCATGAAAGAGCCGCTGGTGCTGCCCAGCCGCATCCCCAATCTCCTGATCAACGGCTCCTCGGGCATCGCCGTGGGCATGGCCACCAACATCCCGCCCCACAGCCTGGACGAGATTTGCAACGCCTTGCTGGCCGTCCTGCAAAACCCGGAGATCACTTTAGCCGAACTCATGGCCATCGTGCCGGGTCCGGATTTCCCCACCGGCGGCTTTATCTACGGGGCCGGGGGCATTGAGGAAGCCTACCGCACCGGCCGGGGCCTGATCCGCCTGCGGGCCAAGGTCAATGTCGAGCGCAAGGGCGGCCGGGAGACCCTGGTCATCCGGGAGTTGCCCTATCAGGTGAACAAGGCCCGGCTCATCGAGCGCATCGCCGAGCTGGTGAAAGACAAGAAAATCGAAGGGATCTCCGACCTGCGGGACGAATCGGACCGTGAAGGCATGCGGGTGACCATCCAGCTCAAGAAGGACGAGCAGGCCGATATCATCTTAAACCAGCTTTATCTCAACACCCAGATGCAGGTCACCTTCGGTATTAACCTGGTGGCCATCGTCCACAACCGGCCGGAACTGCTCAGCCTCAAGGACCTGCTGCGCCATTTCCTGGAACACCGCCGGGAAGTGATCCTGCGCCGCACCCGCTTCGAGCTAAAGAAGGCTGAGGAACGCAAGCACATCCTGGACGGCCTGCTTAAGGCCCTGGAATTTCTGGACCAGGTCATTGCCCTGATCCGGGCCGCGGCCAATCCCGCCGAGGCCAAGGCCCAGTTGATGGCCGGCAGGTACGCCGCCGAGGCACCCCAGGCCGCCGGCTCCGAAGAATTTCTGCAACGTTACGCCCTTTCCGAGATCCAGGCCCAGGCCATCCTGGACATGCGCCTGCAACGCTTGACCGGCCTGGAGCGCCAGAAGATCATCGACGAGGCTAAGGAGGTGGAGGCCGCCATCGCCCGTTACCGTCAGATCCTCTCCGACGAGGCCCTGGTCCGGGCTCTTATCAGTC
>JAMCQY010000382.1:4519-5243 GCA_023381945.1 Deltaproteobacteria bacterium | reverse complement strand
CAGACGGACCGAGTCGTCGTCGGCCTTGCGCATCTTCAGGATGGCGGCGGCGGTGCCGACCTGGTAAAGATCCTCCGGGCCGTAACCTTGAACCTTCTCACCGCGGCTGGCCAGGACTCCGAAGATCTTGTCCTGAAAGAGGGACTCCTGCACCAGTCTCTGGGCCGGTTCGTCCCACAGAACCAGGGGCATGATCATGCGGGGAAAGAGCACCAGGTCAGGCATGGGCAATATGGACAGCACCCGGGGGCTGGGATGGATTTCCTGGTCCCCCATCAGTGGGGGCTGGATATTTTGTTCTTCAGTGGCCATGAGTTCTCCGTTCTTGATTATTCCTGCACCTGCTTCACCGGAATCTGTCGGGCTTGCGGCGCCTTTCGGGGCAAGTTGATCTCCAGGATGCCGTCCAGGAAGTTGGCCTGCACCCCTTCGGGATCCACTGGGATGGGCAGGATGAAGCAGCGCTCGAAGGCGCCGAAGCCTATCTCCAGGTGAATGAAGCGCCGGATGCCTTCCGGCGGCGGGGGCTGCCGCCGGCCTTTAACCACCAGTTCCTGACCGGCCAGAGATAGGGAGAGGCTGTCCGGCTTGACGCCCGCCAGTTCCAGACGCACCATCAGACCCTGAGTCGTCTCGTAGAAATCTGCCGCGGGCTGAAATAGAACATGGTTCCGGGTGGACTCGAACCTGGTGTCCGGTTGGCAGCGCCAGCGTTCCTCCAATG
>JAMCQY010000382.1:0-4509 GCA_023381945.1 Deltaproteobacteria bacterium | reverse complement strand
CTCAAAGTCCCGGATGATTCTGATTTTGATGAGGCGGTGCATCGATTTACCTCGAAAATTTTCAACTTAATTGATTAAGATAGTTTCTCTTACGTCAAAATCCAGAGTACCGCGCCAGAAAAACCGGGGCAAGGCGTTCAAACTTCGGATCGCTTCCGCTAACTCAAGGTTGCCGGTTTGCCCACCTTCACCGGCCCACCTTGACCCGCAGCGAAAATCTTGATAATTTCCGGGGATGCAGCCGCAAGTTGTTTGCCTCGGGGCAATCAACGTCGACCTGGTTTATCAGGTGGACGACCTTGCCGGGTTCCTGCAAGCCTGGGGCACCGGCTTGACCCGGGGCGGGGAAGAAGCCTTAACCGGGGAAGATGAGACCCGGCTCCTGGACCTGCTGCGCGGCTTCGGCCGGCCGGCCGGCCGGTTCGGCGGCGGCCAGGCGGCCAATACCGCCTATGCCCTGGCCCGTTTAGGTTTTCCGGCGGCCCTGGTGGGGCACCTGGGCGCCGACGAGGACGGTGACTTTATCAGAGAAAGCCTGGCTGGAGTCAACCTGGATTATGTGATCCAGGCTGGCGAAAGCGGCCGGGCCTATATTTTGGTGGACCCGGAGGGCGAGCGGACCATCCTGGCGGCCCCCAACGCCAATGAAGAGCTGCGGGAAAGTGATCTGCCCTGGAGCATGTTGCAGCAGGCCAGGTTTCTCCACTTCACCTCCTTTGCCAGTGACGGCCCATTGGCGGTGCAGGGGCAGATCGCCCGGCGCCTGCAGGGCGGCCCCCGGCTTAGCTTTGATCCGGGGGAACTCTACGCCCGCCGCGGCCGGGGCATCCTGGAAGAGTTGCTGGACAACGTGGAGACCCTGATGGTGAACGAGGCGGAATGGGCCTTCCTGGGTGGCGATTTGTCCAGCCACCCCGTCTGGGCCCCGCCCATCATCTTGATCAAACGGGGGCCGCGGGGGGCCAGGCTGCTCACCCCGGTGCGCTATCTTGATATCCCGTCGTCCTTCGAAGGACAACCGGTGGATACCCTGGGGGCCGGCGATGTCTTCGCGGCCGGCTATATCGCCGGGCTCCTGATCGGCCTCAATCTGCCCCAGGCGGTGCGCCTGGCAGAATATGCCGCCGCCTATAAATTGGGCGGGGCCGGCCGGCAGGGCTACCCCGATAAACGGGTGCTGGAGCGGATTATCGCCCGGTTGAGATGAAGCAGGAGCGAGAAATATAGCGTTTGCCAAAAGTTTTTTCTATTTAGCACATCCAAATCCCCCCTATTCCCCCTTTTCCAAAGGGGGGAACTTAGCGGAATTTCTTTGAAAGTCCCCCTTTGACAAAGGGGGATTTAGGGGGATTTAAAGATCAGCAGTTAGAAAAATTATGGCAAAGGATATAAATGAAATATTCACGCAAAGGCGCAAGGGGCAAGAATTTTTAATAAATTTCCAGCGTCTTGGCGACTTTGCATGAGTTATAAACCATAAGGAGAGTGCATGCTCCGAATCCAATTGAATACCGACTGCGAGGGGCCGCTGGCCCTCAATGACAATTCCTTCGAGCTCTGCCGGGAGTTTATTAAGCCCCACGGCGACCGCTTTTTCATCCAGGTGAACCGCTACGACGAATATTTGGCGGATATTGCCAAGAAACCGGGATACCAAGCCGGCGATACCCTGAAGCTCATCCTGCCTTTTTTGAAGGCCCACGGTCTCACCAACGCCCAGCTCCGGGACTTTTCGTCTCGCAGCATTCGCTTGGTGCCGGGAGCGGAGGAGGCTTACCGCTTTCTGCACGGCTTCAAGTTTCCCATTTTCGAGATCAGCACCAGCTACCGGCAGTTCGCCGAAGCGGTGGGAACCAAGCTGGGTTTCGACGCAGCCCACATCTTCTGCACCGACCTGGACCTGGATCATTACCAGTTGACCCAGGCAGAAGCCGAAGAACTAAAGCGCCTGAAAGAAGAGATTCTGGCGGCCGCGGCTCTCGAATGGCCCCTTAAAGCCGCGGATTTGTCCGACTTGGCCGGACCGGTCCAGGAGGCCATTGGCCGTCTGGACCGCATCTTCTTTGAGCGGTTGCCGGAGATGGAAATCGGGGCCATCTACCGAGAAGTCAAGCCGGTGGGCGGGCCGGAAAAGGCCAAGGCCGTGGCCGACGGTCTGGCCCAAACCGGCTTCACCCTGGCAGACACTCTCTACGTGGGCGACAGCATCACCGACGTCCAGGCCTTTGAAACAGTGCGCGCCGGCGGCGGCCTGGCCATCTCCTTCAACGGCAACGCCTACGCCGTTAATGCCGCCGAAGTAGTGGTGGTATCGGATTGCGCCTGGCCCATCGCGTTGTTTACCGCTATCTTCCGGCAATGGGGCAAGGAGGGAATACTCGAGATAGCCGCTCCGGAAACTCGGGCTAAATCAAGAGCCCTGGTGCTGCCGGAAGACATGATTGAGCCCATCGCCATCGGCCTGGAAGGCCACACCTTCAATCTTTACTTGTCCAATAACCCTAACCTCGAGAAAATTATTCAGGAAAGCGAAGCCATGCGCGCCCGGCTCCGGGGTGACGCCATTGCGGCGATGGCATAAAGGCGGGAGACCGGAGAAAAACCCTTAGATCCAGGACCGACTGAGCTATAGCGATTGCCAAAAATAATTTCTTGTAGGGGCGCACCCGCGTGTGCGCCCTCCTGCGGGCGGACACATGGGTCCGCCCCTACAATCCATCGGGTTATCGGAAAAAACTTTTGGCAAACGCTATAAACAAAAAATGTAGGGGCGGTTTTCGCACCGCCCCTACCCTGCTGCGTTTCACGACCGGCCAAGCTGTTTGTCCGCCTCAGGCTGATGCCTGGCTCATTTCCCTTTCTTGTTCAGATACTTGCCCGGTTGGGCGGCGAACTCTTCCTTGCACGCCTCCGAGCAGAACCAATAGGTTTCGTCTTCAAAATCATAGGCAAATTTTCCATGCATGGCTTTCAGGTCCAGGTTGCACACCGGGTCCACTTTGCAAACCGGCCGCGCCCCTTCCTGAATGAATTTTTGCGGCTGAGCCGCGAACTGATCCCGACAGGCTTCCGAGCAGAACCAGTAGGTTTCGTTTTCAAAATCATAAGCAAATTGGCCGTGCATGGCTTTCAGGTCCATATTGCACACCGGATCCACGTCGCATTGGGGCTTGGTTGCGGTCGCCACGAGAGATTTCCTCCTCCGGATTTCTTGCTAGGAAAATAAGAACCGGGAAAGGCGCCGTCAAGGATGGTAATAGGTGTTAGGGCGATAAAATGGGTGGAGCGTAGGTTATTGAAGGAGCACAGCCGAGACGCCGGCGCCACCGGCCAAGAGGGCATCGCGCTAGGTGCTCCTACGCTGTTTGAGAAAGGGCTCGGAAGTCGCTCAATTCCGCCCCGGCCGCGGCCAGGGCCTCTTTGAGGCGGGGACTAAGGAGGGCAGACAACTCCTCCTGCCGGCGGTAGGCCGGGGCCCAACGGGCCAGTTCGGCATCGGCATAGATCCCGGGGTGGCAATAGATCTCGGTGACGCCGGGTTGCAGCCGCGGCGCCAGGCCCAGCAGATAAGCTTCGGTCATGCGGCCATCGTTTAGCAGGCCAAAGAGGTGGTCGTTAATGATGAGCCCATGGGCCCGGGCCAGCTTTGCGGCCCGGCGGCATAACAGGGCGAAGATAATCCCCTGGGCCACCTTGGGGAGGGGGCCGTCCGGCGCCAGGGCCAGGGTGGTGCGCCAGTCTTCCCGGGACAGGCGCAGAGCCGGGATGCCGTATTCCCGGGCCAGACCCACTACCAGGGGAAAAATCTTGGGGTGATGATGCAGGTTGACATGGCTGTTTAGATGCCAGGGAGTTACCCCGGCCTCCAGCACCGTTTCGAGCTGAGCCCGCAGTTCGCGTTCGATTTCCGGCAGTAATCGAGGCTCTCGGAAATAGCGCCAGCCGGTCTTGACCGGATCATTAAGAAAGCGGCCCTGGCTATCCACCAGACGGGGAAGTTTTTCGGGAGGCAGGACGGCCCGGCCCTGGATCAGGGTGAGATGAACGCCCAGGCAGAGGTCTGGCAGGTCCCGGGCCAGCTTTACTGCTTCTGAAAAGTGCGGACCCGCGGCCATGAGGCTGGCGCAACCCAGCACCCCGCGGCGATGGGCCAGGGCCACCGCGGCGTTCAAGGCCGGGGAGAGGCCAAAATCATCGGCGGTGAAGATGACGGTGCGGGGGGGACGGGAGACGGGAGACGGGAGACCGGAGCCAGGCCTCGATCCCCCGTCCCCGGTCTCCGGTTCCCGGTCTTTCATCATCGGCAACTAGAGCCGGCCTCCGCCTCGGCGTCGGGACATTGGCGGCGCTTAAACATAAAGCTCAAAAATTGCCGGCCTTCCTGGAGCAGCCTCTTGCGCTCCCGCGGGTCCCGGATCATCACCATGGCCGCCTTGGCCATATAGCTGGGGCGGAAATAGAAGCGCCGGTAGAACTTGGGCACTGCCGCGAAGATTTCGGCCGCGGCCA
>JAMCQY010000019.1 GCA_023381945.1 Deltaproteobacteria bacterium | reverse complement strand
CAGCATCGTGGAAAAATTGGGCGGCCGCATCATGGTGGCCAGTGAGGAAGGCCACGGCACCACCTTCACTATTTACTTGCCCGTGGTTTAGCGGCGAAAAGGGGATTATATGGACAAATTCAAGGTAATGATAGTGGATGACGAAGTCGATTTTCTGGAGACCATCGTCAAGCGCCTAAAAGCTCGGGGCATCAACGTGGCCGGGGTGGAAAGCGGTTACAAGGCCTTGGAGGCCTTGGACAGCGGCAGCCCGGATGTCGTTATCCTGGACGTGAAGATGCCGGGAATGGATGGTATCGAGACCCTGCGGGAAATCAAGAAGAAAAAACCCCTGACCGAGGTCATCATGCTCACCGGCCACGCCTCGGTGGAATCAGGCATTCAGGGAATGCAGTTGGGGGCTTTCGACTATGTTATGAAGCCGGTGGCTCTGGATGAGCTGTTGGAAAAGGTGCGCCAGGCTTTTGAGAGAAAGCTGCTCCAGGAAGGCCGGGCCTGATCGGGACCGACGAAGCCATTCTCGACCTTTTGCACCGTTGATTCATTTTGCAGGGATCGGCGCCGTTATGGCCGCGGATCGGGGACGGATAACGCATGGCTGGGGCGGATACCGGCAGAAAATGGTTGATGAATGACCGCCTGCTCCAATCCCAGAAGCTGGCGGCTTTGGGGGAGCTGTCCGCCAGCATTGCCCATGAAATCAACAACCCCTTGGCCATTATCCGCCAGGAAGCCGAGCTCATGGGGCTGATTCTGAAAAATGGACCCAAGGAGAGTGATTTGGGAGAGTTGCAGGAGTCAGTACGCATGATCGTCCAGCAGGTGGACCGCTGCAGCGAGATCATCCGTAATCTCCTGGACTTCGCCCGGAGACGGGAGCCGGTGGTCCAGGCCGTGGAGCTCAATCGCGTCGTGGAAGACATGGCTCGACTGGTGGAAAGAGAGGCCCGCAATAACCATATCGTCATTAAACGGCGCTACGATCCGGAGTTGCCCCTGATTTACAGCGACGCTCCCGAGTTGCGGCAGGTGGCCTTGAATATCCTTGGCAACGCCGCCCAGGCCATCGGCAAAAACGGCGCCATTACCATCATCACCCGGCGGGCCGGAGGAAACGCGGTGGAACTGGTCATTGAAGACACCGGCTGCGGCATTCCGGAAGAGAATCTGGAGAAAATCTTCGAGCCGTTTTTTTCCACCAAGCCCCCAGGCCAGGGGACCGGGTTGGGCCTGTCCATCAGCCACGGATTAATCGAGCAATTGGGAGGCAGCATCCGAGTCAGGAGCGCGGTAGGCCAGGGCACCAGCTTTACCATCACCTTGCCGCTGCGGCCTTTTGCAGGAGATAGCCAACCGTGAATAAAGGCCCCCGCATCTTATTGGTGGACGATGAGGATAGATTCCGCACCAACCTGGTCAAGATGCTGACCCTTCAGGGATTGGAGGTGAGCGCCGCGGCTGGGGGCCTGGAGGCCCTGGAACTGGTGCAACTCCAGCCTTTTGATGTGGCCTTGGTGGATATCCGCATGCCGGGCATGGATGGCCTGGAGACCCTGACCCGGCTGAAACAGCTCGCTCCCGGCCTCGAGGTGATCATGCTCACCGGCCACGCCTCTATCCAGGCCGCCATGGAAATCAACCGGCGCGGCGGCTATGATTACCTGCTGAAGCCCTGCCCCCTGGATGATCTGCTGCTTAAGATTGACGCGGCCTATGAAAAGAAAGTGGAACGCGAAAAGAGAGCCAAGACTGGTAAGACCGCAGATTAGTTCAATGATTGTAGCCGTCTAAAAATTCTTAGGTAAAGAAGTGCAATTTAAGATCGCTTCTTTTACCTGCAGGCTTACGCCCCTTAGAGAAATCCTTTTCCGCCCTCTTGGAAAATTTTCATAGTTTTGCTCTTAGAAGTGTTTAACGCTGAGAAACGCTGGCACTCCATTTGGCTGGGGTACGTTTCGGACTATATTTCATCTCATTTTTAAAAGTAATTGTCTCTATTGGCAGAGGCATCTATAATATCCGCAAGATCAGCGGTAAGGAGCCTGACGGGTGAGAGTGGCAATTTTGGTAGTAATATTCTGGTTAGGATTGCCGGGTTTGCCCCCGGCGGCCAGCCAGCCACTAACCCTGGGCGAGGCCATGCTTTTGGCTCTGAAGCACAATCCGGGTCTGAAGGCCGCCGGCATGACCGTGGAGACTGCGGAAGCCGATCTGGCCAAAGCTCGGGCCCGATTTCTCCCAAAAGTAAATTTCGGGGAAACCTATAACTTTTCCGACAACCCCACCCAGGTTTTCATGAATAAGCTGAACCAACGGGTCTTTACGCAGCAGGATTTTCTCTTAGACAATCTAAATTTTCCCAAACCTTTCGGCAACTTCCGCACCGGTCTGATCATGAGCCAGCCCCTGTTTCAGGCCGGGGAGGCCTATCTGGGCTATAAGCAGGCGCAACTAGGCCGGGAAATGGCCGGCGCCATCGTCCTCTCCGCCCGGCAGCAGTTACTGTTCCAGGTGACCCAAGCCTATTACGGGCTGCAACTGGCCCAGGAAAATCTGGCGGTCGTCAAGAAGGCCCGGGCGACTGCGGCGGAGCATGTCAAGATTGCCCAAAGCCGTTTCCGCTCCGGGGCCGTGGTGCAGGCTGATGTCTTATCCGCCCAGGTGCATCTGGCCAAAATCACTCAGGAGCAAATGACCGCGGCCAGTCAGGTAGAAATTGCCCAAAGCGCCCTGGGCACCGTGTTGGGCGTGCCGGAAGCCGGCTCCCGCCCCCTGGCCGCCGCACCCCGGGAGCCCGCGGCGCTGCCCAAGGAATTGGCCGACCTGCAACGAATCGCCCAAGAAAAGCGCCCGGACCTGAAAAGGCTGACGCTGGCGGCCCGTTCGGCCCAGGAGGAAGTCACCAAAGCCCGGCTCAATTATCTGCCCCGGCTTAATGTGGTGGCCGAATACGACGTGGACCAGCGCCGCCTTTTCGGCACCAACGCCGACAGTTATACGGTCATGGCCCTGCTGAATTTCAACCTCTTCAACGGTCTGTCCGACCTGGCGAGGGTCCGGGAGAGCCGGGCCAAAGAGGCCCAGGCTCGGGACCTGAAACAGGAAATGGAAGACCGGGTCCGGCACCAGGTGACGGAGACCATCCTTAATCTGAAAACGGCCCGGGAGCGGCTGCAGGTGGCAAAGGATGCGGTAGCCCAGGCCCGGGAAAGCCTGCGCCTGATTCGTCTCCGCTATGAAACCGGCCTCACCATTCTGGTGGATCTGCTCACCGCCGAAGACGCCTTGAAAAACGCGGAATTGAGTCAGGTGGGAGCCTTGCTGGACACGCATCTGGCTCAAGCAGGCCTGGAACTGGCCCTGGGGACGATCTCCGGGCCGGCAGAGGCGGGTTCGAATGCTGTGGGGGCGGGTTTGAAACCCGCCTCTGCAAAAAATAATTAATGATGATGGAGCCTCTTGCAAAATTCATTTAGAGAACGGAGAATCTTCTTAATTGCAGGATAATTCCCTGGTGGCACAGGCTTTCTAGCCTGTGCAAGCGCAGGCTGAAGCCTGCGGCTACATTTTGCAAGAGGCTCGATGGGTAAAGATAAAAAAATCTACAATAGGAAGGCCTGGGGATTAGCTGTCCTGGTAATCGTGGCTCTGCTCTTCATGGCCTGGCTGGCCGGGCTGCTCCATTTCGGCAAGATTACCCCGGGGCTGGCGGTCTCGAAGCCGGCCGCCCCGGCCGGCCGGGTCCTGGTCATCAGCGAGACCCAGATTCCCCGCGAATTGGAAGTCCTGGGAGAGGTCATTTCCAAAAGCCTGGCGCAAATTTCGGCCCAGGTTCCCGGCCGGGTGAGCAAGATTTGGGTGGAGGCCGGCGCCCCGGTGCAGGCGGGGACCCCCTTAATCACCCTGTCCGGGGAGGAATACCAGGCCAGATTGAGCCAGGCCCGGGCCGGGGTAACCCAGGCCCAGGCCCAGCTAACGCAAGCCACCGCCAATTATAAGCGGTTCCAATATTTGCTCAAGCAAGGCGCCGCCAGCCCCCAGGAATTTGAGGCGGTGCAGGAACGCTTCAAGAGCGCCCAAGCCGGCCTGAATGCGGCCCAGGCCCAGGCCAAAGAGGCCGCCACCATGAAAGGTTATACCACCATCCGGGCCCCCGGGGCCGGGGTGGTGGCGGCCCGGAAGGCGGCGGTGGGCGACCTGGCCCAGCCGGGGCAGCCTCTGCTAACCCTCTATAATCCTGACCTGCTCCAGATCGAAGGAGAGGTCAACGACAGCTTCCGGGATAAAGTGCGGCTGGGGGAAGTAGTCCGAGTGGCAGTACCGGCCCTGGACTGGCACGCGGAGATGGCCGTCGCCGAGATCTTCCCCATTAGCCAAACTCCCAGCCGGACCTTCAAAATACGCACCATCATGATTAAAGAGCCGAACCTGATACCAGGGATGTTCGCCCGCTTGCTTCTACCCTTGAAGAGCGCCCCCGGCATCCTGATCCCTCAAGATGCCGTGCACCAGGTGGGCCAGCTCTCCATGGTGGAAGTGCTGAGCGACGGCCAGACCCAGCGGCGCCAGGTGAAGCTGGGCCGGCAGCTCGGCGGGCAGGTGGAAGTGCTGGCGGGGCTGCAGGCGGGCGAGAAGATTTTGTTATCGAAGTAAAGAAATCTTTTTAATTAGCTATCCCATAGAGTTTGGTTATTACATATTCTCGAAGAGGTCCTGCTTTATCCCCCCCTTTTTTAAAGGGTTAGGGGGGATTTTAATCCTGTGCTTCCCTTCAATAGAAAGCTTAAGGGAGTTGCCAGAAATCTCCGAAAGAATATGACAGATGCCGAAAGGCTTTTCTGGATGAAAGTCAGGAATAAACAATTAAATGGGTATCAATTCTACCGCCAGAAAAATTTGGGAAACTACATAGTTGATTTTTATTGTCCATCGGCGAAGTTAATAGTAGAAATTGATGGCGGCCAACATTACTCTGAGAGTGGAATTATTCAAGATAAAATCAGAGATAGATATTTAAATGATCTTGGTCACTGCTGTCCGGTAGAAATTACTTAGGATAGCAAGTAAAACAGCCCCAACACAGCCGATCAATGCTATAATGGGTTTGGCAAAAACCTAAACATTGAAAGGAGTTATGGGGCTTATGGCACATTGTAGCACACTCATGGGTCAATTACTACAACTCATACCGAGACATGTTTTCGATCACCTGGTGGACAGCCATGCCTGGCAGGGGCCGAAACCCCGAAAATTCACCTATTGGTCGCACCTGGGA
>JAMCQY010000193.1 GCA_023381945.1 Deltaproteobacteria bacterium | reverse complement strand
CCACCGACAGCCTGAAGTGCCGAATTTTTTTTATGATTTTACATTATCTCGTCGGCGGGGAAAACCCATAAAAAAACGGCGCCCGGAATGGGCGCCGCCTCTACAAATTTTGGTGGCGCAGGCGTCTGACCCGGGCTGTTTCAGGCCACCGTCACTTCTTTACTCAAGAAGACATCCTGGATGGCGTTGAACAGCTCCACCCCTTCCTTCATGGGCCGCTGGAAGGTCTTGCGTCCGGAGATCAATCCCATGCCGCCGGCCCGCTTATTGATTACCGCGGTCCGCACCGCCTGAGCCATATCATTCTTCCCGGAGCCGCCGCCGGAGTTGATCAGGCCAGCCCGGCCCATGAAGCAATTGGCCACCTGGTAGCGCACCATGTCAATGGGGTGGTTGCCTGCCAGTTTGGTATAGACCAGTTCGTTGGTCTTTCCAAATTTGGGGATGGCCTTATAGCCGCCGTTGCACTCCGCCATCTTCTGTTTGACGATGTCCGCCTCGATGGTCACGCCCAGGTAGTTGGCCTGGCCGGTAAGGTCGGCGGAGGCGTGCATGTCACCTTTGTCGGTTTTAAACGCAGGGTTGCGCAGGTAGCACCAAAGAATGCAGGCCAGGCCCAGTTCGTGGGCCAGCTTGAAGGCCTCGCTGATCTCCAGGATCTGCCGCCGGGACTCCACCGAACCGTAATAGATGGTGGCCCCCACCGCCGCCGCCCCCAGATCGAAGGCCTGCTCGACGCTGGCAAACAGGGTCTGGTCATAAAAATTGGGATAGCTGAGCATCTCGTTGTGATTGATCTTGACGATGAAGGGGATTTTGTGGGCGTATTTTCGGGAAACCGAGCCCAGCACTCCCAGGGTAGAGGCCACGGCGTTGCAGCCCCCTTCCAGGGCCAACTTGACGATGTTTTCCGGATCGAAATAAATGGGATTGGGGGCAAAGGAGGCCGCGGCGGAATGTTCCACCCCCTGGTCCACCGGTAAGATGGAGAGGTAGCCGGTGCCGGCCAGACGGCCGTGGCCGAACAAGGCGGCCAGGGAGCGCAGCACCCCGGGGGGCCGGTCGCTTCCCACTACGACCCGGTCGATGAAATCCGGACCAGGCAGGTGCAGACTCTCTTTAGGGATGCCGGTACACTTATGACTCAACAGGTCGTCGGCCTCAGAACCTAACAATGATTGAATTTTTTTGATCATCGTCACCTTGCCTCCTCTTATGCAAACGGTTTTTCAGTGCTAAACCTGATCTTAGAAATACAGATGGGAAAAGCCGCAGGGATTACCGGCGAGAGAATATTCCAGGTTCGAACAATTGTCTTTCTGGAATATCCTGCGCCTCCTATAAACCCTAATGGGTCTATTTCACAATTTCAATAATTTAATGATAAATTCATGCTCGCGGGCAAAAAATGCTGGCAGAAATTTGCAGTTCTTTGACCACTGAAGATCAAGATCGCATTAAGAAGGTAGCCAGAATCAGATCCCCTAGTAAAGATAAGGTGCCTGAAGCCGCAGGCAAGAGCAGATGACCTTTCTTCCTAGTCATTCATCAATTCCACGGCCACCTGGGCCGCCCGGCTGGAGGCGCCAGGGCCCGAAAGCAGGGCGATGACCCGGGCCAGGCCCCGAAAGATAGCCTGAAGACGCGGCCGGTCGGCAATCAGCTCCAGGACCTCCCGAGCCAGACGTGCCGGGGTGAAGTCATCCTGGATGAGTTCTGGGAAAATACGTTCGCCGGCCAGCAGATTGGCCATACCCACGTGCGGCACCCGGATGAGCAGCCGCCCCACCTTAAAGGTAATGGGCGAAACCTGATAGACGATGACCGTGGGTGTGGCCGCCATAGCCGCCTCCACCGTGGCCGTGCCCGAGGCCACCACCGCCAGATGGGCCGCGGCTAAGGCTTCGTAAGACTGCCCTCGAATGATCTTGATGGCAGGGGCGGGTTTCAAAACCGCCCCTACCATGTCCTCAACCAATTCTGCCGGGGCGGTAGAGGCCAGGGGCAAGATAAACTGGACTTCCGGAATCGCCTGGTGGATTATTCGGGCTCCGGCCAGGATCATCGGCAAATGGCGCTCTATCTCACTGGCCCGGCTGCCGGGGAGCAAGGCCAGGGTGAGGCGTCCGGGATCGAGCCCCCATTTTTTCAACAGACCGCGGCGATCCACCTGGCGCGGCAGCGCCTCCAACAGCGGGTGCCCCACGTAAGTCACCGGCACGCCCCACTGCCGGTAAAATTCTTCTTCAAAGGGAAAGATCACCACCATGCGGTTCACCAGGCGGGCGATGGTGCGCACCCGGTAGGTGCGCCAGGCCCAGACCTGGGGGCTGATATAATACATTACCGGCGCCCGGTAAAATTTTGCCAATCTGGCCACCCAAAAATTGAAGTCCGGGAAATCCACCAGGATGACCAGGGAGGGGCGCTGGCGCTTCAGGGCTAGGCCCACCTCCCGCAAAGCCCGCAACACCGTGCGCAGGCGGCCCACCACCTCGGATAAGCCCATTACCGAGAGATCGGAAGCGTGGCAGAGAAGACGCACCCCTTGAGCGGCCATGGCCTCGCCGCCGATCCCGAAAAATTCGGCTTGGGGTGCTTTTTCTTTAATTGCTGCCACCAGGCGGGCCGCATGGCTGTCGCCGGAAGCCTCACCGGCGACGATGAGAATTTTGGGATGATTAGCTATCAAGCCTTTCGAATTCCATTAGAATAGGATGACCATTTTGCCGGCAGGAGGTTTTCCCCCTACGCCTTTTTACTGTTCCCCACTATTTTATCCCTTAGCTATTTTCATGGCCGCCATAATCTCCAAGGCCAGGTTCAGGGCCGCCTGGCCGGCCTCACCGCTGACCGGCGGCTCCTGGCTGGTCTTGATCGCCGTAACAAAGGCGATGATTTCCTTATTCAAAATATCCTCCTGGGGGAAGCGCCTGGTTTCAAGGGCCACTCCGGGGATCGGCCCCAGGGCGCCGGCTTTCTTGGAGGCGAAAGTCAATTCCCGGTTCTCAAAATCCACGGCCAGATAGGCATCGCTCTGGAACAGCCGGAATTTGCGCATGCTCTTGAAAGACATGCGGGACGCGGTGAGGTTGGCGATGCAGCCGTCGTCAAACTCCAACCGGGCATTGGCCAGGTCGATGCGGTCGGTAAGCACCGAGATTCCCGCGGCCCTGATCTCCTTCACCGGGGACTGTACCAGGTTCAGGATATGGTCCAGGTCATGAATCATCAGGTCAAGGACTACGTCAACGTCGGTTCCCCGCTCCTTGAAAAACGCCAGCCGATGGCTTTCGATGAAGCGAGGCCGGCTCACTTTGGACTTCAGCTCTTCCATGGCCGAATTGAAGCGCTCCAGATGACCTACCATCAGGAGGCGGCGGTGTTCCCGGGCCAGGCGCACCAGTTCATCGGCCTCGGCCACCGTAACGCTGATGGGCTTCTCCACCAACACGTGACAACCGGCGCACAAAGCTTCTTGAACCACGGCAAAATGACCAGAGGTAGGCACGGCCACGCTCACCGCTTCGACCTGCGGCAACATCTCCCGATAATCGGTGAAGGCCGTAGTCCCTAAAGCCTGGGCCACCTCGACGGCCCTGGCCTCATTGAGGTCGGCCACCCCTACCAGTTCCGTGTCGTGCAAATGGGCGTATTTCTCGGCGTGGAAGCGGCCCAGGTAACCGACACCGACGACCCCCACCTTCAAGGGAGCATCTCCATGATGAAAAAATTCCTTCTGTAAAAAATTTTATTAAAGAAAAAGTTTTCCGCGGAGCAGACTTATTTCCCGGCTGTTTAAGGGCGCATTCCCGGGGCCTGGGCCGGAAAAACCGGTCAAGCCAGCCACATCATACCGGAAAAGGAGACCCTTAGGCAACCAAAATGCGGGAAACCATTTGACAAGCACGCCCTGAAACGATAAAAAATTCTTCAAGCTACTTTCTGGAGGAAGGATAAATGGTGGAAAAGGCGAAAAGTATCTGGTTGGACGGCAAGTTCATTCCCTGGGACGAAGCCCAGGTGCACATCATGACCCATAGCCTGCATTATGGCTTGGGAGTATTCGAAGGCATCCGGGCGTATCAATGCGCCGACGGCCGCACCGCCATCTTTCGCCTGCAGGAGCACGTCAGGAGACTGTTCGATTCGGCCCATGTTATGCAGATGGATATCCCCTATTCCCGGGATGAGATCCATGAGGTTTGCTGTGATATCCTGCGGCGCAACGGCCAGAAGTCGGCCTATCTGCGCCCCCTGGTGTTCGTGGGCGACGGCGTCATGGGCCTGCATCCCCAGGACAATCCGATCCGGACTACCGTCATCAGCTGGGTTTGGGGCGCCTATCTAGGGGACGAAGGGCTGGCGAAGGGGATTCGGGCCAAGATTTCCTCGTTCTCCCGCCACCACGTCAATGTCATGATGACCAAGGCCAAGACCACGGCTAATTACGTCAATTCCATCCTGGCCAAGCGGGAAGCCACCTCCCTGGGCTACGACGAAGCCCTGATGCTGGACACTGACGGCTATGTGGCTGAAGCCTCCGGAGAAAATATCTTTATCGTCTCGGAGGGGGTGTTGCGCACCCCGCCGGTGACTGCCGTGCTCTCCGGCATCACCCGGGCCAGCATAATTACCCTGGCCCAGGATTTGGGCATTCCGGTGCGGGAAGATATCTTTTCCAGGGATGAGCTCTACCTGGCTGACGAGGCCTTCCTCACCGGCACTGCGGCAGAGGTCACTCCTATCCGTTTGGTGGATGACCGGGTCATCGGTCCAGGAAAACCCGGCCCCATCACTCAGAAATTGCAGTCCGCCTTCTTTGATATTGTTAAGGGCAAGAACCCGCAATATCAGCAATGGTTGACTTACATCTAAATAAAGTGGCCAGTTATCAGTTAAAGAAAAAATAAACGGGGCTTCGGAAAAATAATCCAGAAGCCCCATTATTATTTTTTTTTACCGAAAACCAAGAATTGAAAACCTTATTTTATGGTTCCGCGCCGCAGTCCTTGAGATATTGCAGCATGATATCGGTTTCGGTAATCAGCCCCACCAGGTGGTCACTCTCCAGCACCGGCAAACAACCGATTTTTTTGGTCATCATGAGCCTGACGGCGTCACATAACTTGGCGTCCGGAGAAATGGTGATCACTTCCTTGACCATAATGTCTTTAATCCGCAGGGTCTTCATCAGGTCGCGGGAGGCCTGGCCGCCGTAACCCAGGGCTTGCGCCAAGGAACTGCGGAAAAGGTCCCGCTCCGAAACAATTCCCGCCAGCC
>JAMCQY010000134.1 GCA_023381945.1 Deltaproteobacteria bacterium | reverse complement strand
TGCTGATCGGCGTCTTCCCGGGCTCTCTCTACGATCTTGCCATGAACGCCGTGAAGATTTTCCCCGGCCTGTAATATCCGTAATAATTTTTGAGCGTTATCGGGAGCTAAGGTTAAAGCCTTAGCTCCTTTTTTACCCTAGATAAGTTGTGCAAAAAAAATATTGGCCTAGATATATTTTTCCTGTAAACTATAAAATAGCTTACTTCCGCAGCACCATCAACTTCATGAACCTCGAAAAGCAACGTTTAGCAGACATCATTAGTTTTTTGCCGGATGCGACTTTTGTCATTGACCGGGATGGCAAAGTAATCGCATGGAATAAAGCCATTGAAGCGTTGACCGGAATGAAATCCGAGGAGGTGCTGGGAAAAAGCGGCCGCGAATATGCCGTACCCTTTTATGGCAAGAAAATCCCGATTCTGATAGATTTGGCCCTTTCCCCGCACGAAGTCCCAGGAAAGCAATACACCCGCGTGGAAAGGAATGACGGTACGATTGTGGCTGAGGTTTATACCCCCCACCTGCGGCCCGGCGGGGCCTTCCTGTGGGCCAAAGCTTCTCCCCTCTATGATGCCAAAGGACGGGTAGTCGGGGCGATCGAGACCGTCCGCGACATTACCCAACGCAGGAAGGTGGAGCAGGCCCTGCTTGAGCAGGTGCACCTCTTCCAGGTGCTCATCGATGCCATCCCCACCCCAATTTTTTATAAAGATGTCCAAGGCAGTTATCTGGGGTGCAACAAGGCCTTTGAGAACTGCTTAGGGTTAGCCAAAGACCAGATAGTCGGCCATAATATTTATGATATTTTGCCTTTGGGAAAAGCTAAGCCTTATGATCAAGCCGACCAGCAATTGATGCTGCACCCTGGCGTCCAAACCTTTGAGGATGCCACCGTCGATGCCGCTGGCATCGAGCGTGAAGTAATTTTCAGTAAGGCAACCTTTCTGGGTACGGATGGCAACCTAAATGGCCTGGTGGGGACGATTTTAGATATCACCAGGCTTAAGAAAACTCAAAAAGCTTTGCGGGACTCGGAAGCCAAGCTTCGCTTCCTTTCCTCCCGGTTATTAAAATCACATGAAGGTGAACGCCGCCGCCTTTCTTTAGAGCTGCACGATGAATTGGGCCAGACCCTTAATGTCCTTAAAATGCAAATCAGATATGTTGCCAGAAAGTTGCACCGCGATCAAAGCGATCTGAAGTCTGATTGCGAATATATGTTGGATTATATTAATGAAATTATTGAAAATGTCAGAAGAATGTCCCGGGACTTAAGTCCCTCCATCTTAGAAGACCTGGGTCTTACGGTGGCCTTGAAGCATTTAACTGATGAATTTACCAAACATTATCAGATTGCTTGCCGGGCGCGGATTCCTCAAATAGACCAGCTATTTCCCCAAGAATCACAAATTCTCATCTATCGGATCATTCAAGAGTCCCTTACCAACATTGCCAAGTACGCCGAAGCCAGCCAGGTTACCCTGGACATCCAAACAAAGGGTGATAATGTCTCGTTCTTGATCTCTGACAATGGCAGGGGATTTGACTCTGAGCAGGTCATAGCTTTGAATTCAGTACAAAAAGGGTTGGGCTTGGCTGCCATGGATGAGCGGGTGCGCATGCTGGGCGGGTCTCTGGAAATCTGGAGCAAGGAAGGGGCAGGCACCCGATTGAGCTTCTCTCTCCCAATCAATAAGTAGGCATTTCCCTGGCTCCCTCAAAGCAATCAAAAAAGTGTCCAGCAGAGTTGATTCTCTCCTGGACACTTTTTCGTCAATAATCCTTCCCGGGATTTGATGCTCCGGGCTTAGGCAAGCGTCAGCCCGGCTAAGCCGCCTTCCGGGTCCTCTTCTTCAGGCGATTGGCTTTCTTGCGCAGAATATCGATCTGCTTGCGCGAGGCCCCGCTGCCAATGGCTTCCAGTTTTTTGGCCCGGGCCGCTTGCACCTGTTCCTTCAATTCCCGGACGTTCACCGTCTTGGCCGCTTTGCCTTCATCCTTAATGCCCTTCACCTCTTTGATGGCGCTCAGCAGCTCCTCTTTGTTCATGCCGTGGACGCCACTGATCTCGCCCAGATCCATGGCGTATTTCCGCAGTTCGGTGGCGGTCATTTTATCCAGAGGCTTTTCTTTCTTCTCTTTGCGTTCCTTCTTGGCCATGATTTTTCTCCCGATATTTCGATGCAGGGGGGGTAATGAGGCCCCTTCCCTCTTTCTTTCCCTTAATTCAGGTTAAATTTATCTATATTTGCTGAATTACTCAACCCCAAAAGCCTATCGACCCCGATTTTACCGGAAACCGAAAAAGTCTTTACTGTTTATCCAACTTCTGTGCCAGCTTGATGAAAGGCGTGATCAGATCGATGGGAATGGGGAACAGGGTAGTAGAATTCTTCTCCGCCGCGATCTCCCTCAAGGTCTGAAGATAGCGCAACTGCAGGGACATGGGCTCGGTGGCCAGCACCCGGGCGGCGTCGGCCATCTTGGCGGAGGCCTGGAATTCGCCTTCGGCGTTGATCACTTTTGCCCGCCGCTCGCGCTCCGCCTCCGCCTGTTTGGCAATGGCCCGCTGCATCTCCACGGGCAGGTCGATGGAGCGCACTTCCGTCAGAGTCACCTTGATCCCCCAGGGTTCGGTCTGCTTATCCAGGATTTCGGCCAATTGGGCGTTGAGTTTCTCCCGTTCGGCCAGCAGGTCGTCCAATTCCACCTGGCCGCAGACACTGCGCAACGTGGTCTGGGCCAGCAGTTGGGTAGCGGCATAATAATCCCGCACCTCGATGATGGCCTTCAGAGGGTCGATCACCCGGAAATAGACCACGGCGTTCACCTTCACCGAGACGTTATCCCGGGTGATGACGTCCTGGGAGGGGACCTCGTAGGTAACGAGTTGCAGATTGACCTTGACCAGATTGTCCACCATGGGGATGATGATGATCAGACCCGGACCCTTGGCAAAATGTAGGGCCCGGCCCAGACGGAAAATCACCCCGCGCTCGTATTCGTTCAGGATCTTAATAGCGCTCATCAAGAAAAAGAACGCCAGCACAATGATCACCAAGCCAGCTGTACCGAATGGCATATGCATCTCCTTACGATTTATTTGGCGCCCGGCGGACCCGGAGCTGCAGATTTTTGACTTCCAGAATTTCTATGGGTTCTTTGGCCTCTATGGGCTCGTCGCTTACCGCGAGCCAGTATTCGCCATGAACAAAGACCCGTCCCTCCGGAGACAGGGAAGTGACCGCCACCCCCCGTTCTCCCACCATGCCCGCGGTCCCGGTCATGGCGCGCTGGAAATGGCTGCGAAAGACGATACCGGCCACTACAATGAAAAACAGCGACACCGTCAAGACCGTGGGAATCAAGACCGCCCAGGAGATCTCCATGCCGCCGCCTGCCCCGCGGAACAACATGATAGCCCCCAGAAATAACGACGCTACCCCCGCCAAGGAGAGCAGCCCGTAGCTGGTGATCTTAAACTCCAGGACGAAGAAGACAAAGGCCAGCAGAATCAGGAGCACTCCGATATAATTGACCGGCAGAGTCTGGAAGGCGAATAAAGCCAGCAGCAGACACAGGGAGCCTATCACCCCGGGCAGCACCACTCCGGGGTGGGCCAGTTCAAAGTAGATCCCGGCCAAGCCGATCATCATCAGAATAAAGGCGATGTTGGGGTCGCCAATGTATCTCAGCAACCGGTTGCGCAAGGTCTCTTGAATTTCCTTAACCGGCGCTCCGGCGGTCTTGAGCACCCAGGGCTGACCGTGCACTATCACCCGCCGGCCGTTGACTTTGTGCAGCAAATCGTCCAGGTTGTCGGCCAGCAGGTCCACAACCTTGAGCTTTAAGGCTTCGGAGGCGGAAATGGAGACGCTCTGGCGGATGGCCTTCTCCATCCAGTCGGGATTGCGGCGCCGTTCCTCGGTTATGGCGCGACCATAAGCCACGAAATCATTAAGAACCTTATTTTCCATGGTCTTGTCCATCTGGCCCGCGCCGATGGACACCGGGTGCGCCGCGCCGATGTTGGTGCCGGGGGCCATGGCGGCCACCTGGGCCGCCTCAGTGATGAAGACCCCGGCGGACGCAGCCCTGGCCCCGCTGGGAGAGACATAGACAATCACCGGCACCTTGGAGTTCGAAATGGCCTGCACGATCTGCCGCATGGAGCTGTCCAGGCCTCCAGGAGTATCCAACTTAATCACCAGGGCCTCGGCTTTCTGATTTTCGGCCTCCTGAATCCCACTGATGATAAATTCCGCCAGACCGGGATTGATGGAGCCCACCGCGGACAGAACGTAGACCGGGCGCGCTTCCGCCGCCAGGCCCACTCCCACTTGAAACAAGCATGCGAGCATGGCAATAGCTAACAGTCTTGGAAAGCATTTCATAAATTATGCTCTTTGGGCCTTCGCTAATCCTGAACCACTTCTAACCACTGACAGCTAAGAGCTAATCCGCTTGTTCTGCCAAAAACTCCATCACCTGCTGCATATCCTCCCAGGTTTTGATCCGCTCCTTGGGAAAGCGCACCAGATAGGCAGGATGAAAGGTGGGCATTACCCGGATGTGGTCATAGCGCTGCCACTGGCCGCGGATCTTGGTGATAGGCTCCGTAGTGCCCAGCAGCGCCTGGGTGGCGATCTTTCCCAGGGTGACGATGACTCGGGGTCTGATGGCGGCGATCTGCATTTTTAAAAAAGGCAGGCAGGCCTCGATTTCGTCTGGTTCAGGGTTTCTGTTTCCCGGCGGACGGCTCTTGACCACGTTGGTGATGTAAACTTCCTCCCGCTCCAATCCCAGTTTGCTCAACAGGTTATTCAAGAGTTGCCCGGCCGCGCCCACAAAGGGCCGGCCCTGCAAGTCTTCTTCCGCTCCCGGGGCCTCGCCGATAAACATCAACCGGGCGGTGGGAGAACCCTCGCCGAAGACCAGGCTCTTGGCGCCGGCATAGAGCTTGCAGCGCTGGCAACGCCCCATCTCCTGCCGGATTTCCTCCAAAGTAGGAGTTTTTTCAGACTTTATCATTGACTCCGGCGTCGGCGCGGCAGCCGGTTTGGGCGGCAGGCCCCGCACGCCCAGACGCTGCTGGTAGCGGAGCCATGCCATTAGTCCATCCACCAAGTCCCGCAATTCCACTGCCGGGTCCTCAGGCACGTCCCCTGCCCTCCCGGCCCCTGCCCATAAGGAGTTCGGCCACCCGATCGAGAATCAGTTCCGCCACCTCTTCTTTGGTAAGCAGGGGCAGACGCTCCGGTTCCCTCTCCCGGCGGTTCATC
>JAMCQY010000389.1 GCA_023381945.1 Deltaproteobacteria bacterium | reverse complement strand
CGATCTCTTTCCCCATGCGGCCCAGGTCGCCATCTACCGCATTGTGCAAGAATCCCTGACCAATATCGGCAAGCATTCCCAGGCTAAACTGCTCCTAATTTCCATTACCAAGCATGATGACCGGGTTTCTTTTGTGATCCAGGATGACGGCAAAGGCTTTGATCCGGAGCAATTGCGCCGTCAGAGACCCGGCATGGGGCTGGCGGCCATGGAAGAACGGGCCCGCATGACGGGTGGCACCCTGTCAATCTGGAGCCAGGCAGATGCGGGCACCAAAATTTTCCTGGAAATCCCTTATTCTGGCAAAAAGAAATAAATATCCTCGGAGCTTTCAGCCATCATCTGGCATATCGAATTGCATTCATGGAAGTAAGTAAAGCTTTTGTAGAGGGCACTGCGTGTGCGCCCTCAGCCAGGGCGGACACCTAGGTCCACTTTTACGCCGGCGGAGCGCTTCCCAGGAAGGTATGCAGTTCCTGCAGCAGTGTGGCGGCGGCGGAGTCAGGCATATCCCAGAGGACGATGAGCATGGCCCCCATAACGCCCTTGCCCCAATCGCAACTGCATTTGATGGTTGGTGGAAGGACGGGCGGTCCCAAGATAGCGGCAAGGGCGGAGATAAATTCCCGGGCCAGATCAGAGGCGGGCACGTTCAGCGAGACCTGGTCGGGGTACAAGGTCAACGAGAACATCACTTCTTCCGCGTCCATGGGAGCATCAATGAGGCGGGCGCGTCCTTCCAAAAGCGACGCCTTGCGGCGCCGGTCTTGATAATCCAGAAAAATTTCCCAATCAGCAGCCATTTCAGACCTAAAGCATCTTTTTCAGACGGGCGGCAAAACCGGGGAGCTGCAGGGCCTCCTCCATCCGGCCCAAGCCGAGGAGGGCGAAGCCTTTGCCGGTTAGCGCTTCATCAATATCCGGGGCATGCTTTAAGACTTTGTCGAAGCAGACCAGCGCCTCGTCGTAGTGTTGCAATTCCGTCAGGGTGGTGCCTTTGAAAATCAAGGCTTCGACATTGCCGGGGTCGAGTTGCAGGGCGATATTATAGCATTCCAGGGCTTTTTCCGGGCGGCCGGCGTCCGTCAACATGCGGGCTGCGTCCAGGTAAGGCTGGCGATGGTCCTCTCCGGGCCGGGCCTTGCGGGTTTCGAGATAGGCGTTGAGCACGTGAGCATCCCCATCGGAAAAAGCAGGGACTCCGTGTCCGGGCAGGAGGAAGTCCACCTCATAGGGGACCAGGCGGCCCAGGGATTCGGCTATCTGTTCCAGGCTGCCCAGTTGCTTGTCGGCGTCAGCGAGGATGTTTTCCGTGGGGGTGCTGGGAAAGACCAGGTCTCCGGAGAAGAGGATGCGGTTTTGCCGTTCATAGAGACAGATGTCCCCCCGGGTGTGGCCCGGGGTGGGAATCACCTCCAGGAGATGCCGTCCCGCCTGCAGGCGTTCCCCGCCCCGGAGCATGACCACCTGGTCTAGGCGACCGGCCTTTTCCATAATCTTCATGAACGGCACACCGCTGAAGTTGATATGGGGCAGGGTGTCAATGTGGCTGTAGACTTTGGGATTGCACCAGTCGAAGAGCTCGCCCATGCCTCCCACATGGTCAAAATGGCAATGGGTGATAAAAAGCTGCTCCAGAAGGGAAATATCAAAGACCTCGCTCAGTTCATGAAGCATGCCGTAGAAATTGCCGGCGTCGATGAGGGTGCGGCCTTCGTTAAGCACGTAAACGTTGCAGCTCATGCCGGCTTCTTCGACCCACCAGATGCCTTCCAGTTTGGGGTCGTATTCGCCTAAGTGGATCATGGTACCTCCGGAATAATCCTTCTATCTAACGATAGGGCGAGTATGGGCAGGTTTTAAACCCGCCATCACAATGGCTGGCCCAGGATATCACCCAATTTTTGAAACATGGCGGCGCGCTCGGCCGCGGGAAAACGCCATTCCACCAGGAGCAGGGCGCCTTCTTCATCGATCTGGCTGCCGCCCACCTGGATGCGGGGTCCATCATCCGGCTGGCCCAGAAGCCCGAAAAGATATTCCAGCAAACGCTCGCCATCAAAATCCCGGCTCACCTCCAGGGAGAGATAGTCCGGGCCCACCACGCAGTAAAAAACTAAGGGATCGTGGTACGGGCGCTCGTAAGGGGGTTGAGCCTGGCCTTCCAGAATAAGGCGGCGGGAGCGGGATTCCTGGTGCAGGATGGTAAAATGCCACTTCTCCGGCAATGGTGCTTCCTTGGCGGTAATGGCTGGATTCTATCCGGTTTTCCGGGAGATGTCAAATGGGAGGATTGGGAACGGGTTATATGGAGTTATTGGTGTCGTTGGGAGAGTAAAGCAAAAAGTGGCGCCCTCATCGACCTCAGTCCATTCTTCTCAGATCATCTCATTTGTTTAAAATGGGGGCCATTATCAACTATTTCAAGAAGATATTTACCATAATTTCGACCACAATCCTGATACAATGACCACAAACGGAAGACGGCAGACCGAGGCAGGATTTCTCCGGTCCCCCGGTCACGATCTCCCGTCAAACGGAGCTAACCGCGTGCCAGCTCACCCCAACTTATCCGTTCTTGCAAAAAGAGCCGAAGTCGAGCTTACCATCGACAAACTGACCTTCGGCGGCAAGGCGTTGGGCCGTTGGCACGGCCTGGTGATGTTCGTGGAGCATGGCCTCCCGGGGCAAAGGGTGCGGGTTAAGATCACCCGGAAAAGGTCGCAGTTTGCCGAAGCCAAAGTAGTCCAGGTGTTGGAGCAGGCTGCCTCCTATACGCCGCCATTCTGCCGCCATTTCGGGGTCTGCGGCGGCTGCCAATGGCAGGACCTGGCTTATGAAGAGCAGTTGCGCTGGAAACACCTGTTGGTGCAGGAAGCTTTGCGGCATCTGAAAAGTTTGAATCCGGCAGCCGTGCTGGCCCCGGTGGCTTCACCGCAGCCACGCTATTACCGGAATAAGATGGAGTTTACTTTTGCCCCGCAGGCGGAGGGGCTGCCCGCGGCCAGCCGCGGTTTGGCCCTGGGGCTGCACGTGGCTGGCTCCGGCGAACGCATCTTCGATTTAGAAGAATGCTTTTTGCAATCACCGCAGGCGCCGGCCATCGTCCGGGAAGTGCGGGATTGGTGCCGGCAGAGTGGCCTTCCTGCCTACAATACCCGAAACCATCGGGGGTTTTGGCGTTTTCTGGTGCTGCGGGAGGGCAAGCGCACCGGCGAAACCATGGTGCAGGTGATTACCAGCGATCAGGGCAAGGCACAGACGGTAGAGGCGCTGGCCGCGCACCTGCAAACGAAATTTTCTGATCTTACCACCGTGATACATTCGGTGAGCCGCAAAAAGCCCCAGGTGGCCATAGGTGGAGCCAGTCGAACGCTCATGGGGCCAGGATATATTGAAGAGGAGTTGGGGGGCCTGCGACTGCGGATTTCGGCTGATTCTTTCCTGCAAACGAATACCGAGGCGGCGGAAAAGCTATATCAGTCGGTCAGCCGCCTGGGAGAGTTCACCGGCCAGGAAACCGTCTGGGACCTTTACAGCGGGGCCGGCAGTATCGGCCTATTTCTTTCGGCGCAGGTGAAGCGGGTGGCGGGCTTCGAGCTGGTGCAGGCCGCGGTGGACGACGCCTACGTCAATTGCCGTCTTAACGGCATCGACAATTGCCGGTTCCAGGCAGGAGATTTAAAAGAGCAAATCCGCCAGGCGTTGCAGACGGGTGACCCACCACGGCCTGAAGTGGTGGTCACCGATCCGCCCAGGGCCGGGATGCACTCCGAGGTGGTGCAGGCGCTGTTGGAACTGGCCCCGCGGCGAGTTATCTACGTTTCCTGCAACCCCGCCACCCTGGCCCGGGATCTGGGCCTTTTGGAGGAAAACTACGATATAACCGCGGTACAGCCCTTCGACCTGTTCCCGCATACGGGGCATATTGAGTGCGTATGCCGGCTGGATTGCCGCAATTAGGCCTCAGCCCCCAGGGACGAGTCCACGGAAGAAGTCCTGACCTTAAAGGCAATCCTGGTGCCGATTCCCGGCCGGCTGCTAATCTCGAAGGTCCCCCCCAGCATCCGCACCCTTTCCTCCATGGACGTCAGTCCCAAACCTCGTTTGGTGACTTCGAGAGACCTGACTTGAGCCAGGTCGAACCCCTTGCCATTGTCTTCCACGGAAAACGAGATTTCGCCGTTCTCTTGTTTTATCCTCACGGCAACCTGGCTTGCCTGCGCATACTTGGCGATATTGGTGAGGGATTCCTGTAAGACCCGATAGAGGATAATCTGGGCCTGTGGAGACAACATCTCCCCGACATCATCCAGATCCAGAGAAAACTGGATATTATGGAGGGCGCGGAAATCCTCAAGTAAATGTTTCAAGGCAGCCATTAGGCCCAGGTCATCCAGGACGCCGGGGCGCAAATCCCGGGAAAACCGGCGCACATTATCGACGATATCATCAATCGCGGTGATTTGGGTTAGCAGGTCTTGCTTCCATTCCACGGCGTTATCAGGCGCCGCTTTCTCAATCACCCGTAATTGCAGTTTCAAGAGCAGCAAGGATTGCCCCAGGTCATCGTGCAGGTCCCGGGAGATCCTCTGGCGCTCCCGTTCCTGGGCGGTGAGCAGTTGTCCGGCCAGGTAGTGCAGGTCCTGTTCGGATTGCTGCAGTTTTATCTCTGCCTGCTGGCGTTCAGTGATGTCAAAAAAAACTCCTTTGACATATTCTATCTTGCCGGCGTCATCACAATATATCTGGCCTCGCTCCTGAATCCAGCGCATCCCTCCGACTTTACTTTTGATGCGGTAGCATCGCACATAAGACCCGTCGCCTCTAAGGGCTGCGATAAAGATTCTTCGGGCTTCGGCGAGGTCCTCCGGTACTATGAGATCAACCCATTTGACTACCCCTGAATTAAACTCTTCTATAAGATATCCGGTAAGGGGCTCCACTTTCCGGTCAAAAAAGTCGATGCGCCAATCAGCATAGCCCTGATAAACCACCGCCGGGATTTGCTTTACCAGCAGACGGTATTTCTCCTCGCTCTCCTTTAAGGCAAGTTCGGCCTGACGCCGCTCGCTAATGTCCCGTACCAGGGCGAGCCTGAGACGGCGGCCACCATAGTCAATATTGCCGGCCCGCACTTCAACCGGGAAGGTTGAACCGTCTTTACGGCGGTGGGTCCCGGAAATCGTCAGCGGGGCAACTCCCTGCTGCCAATTCCGGATCAAGTCTTCGGAGGCATTTTCCACTTCGAGGTCTAACACCGACATATTCAGAAGTTCTTCACGAGTATAT
>JAMCQY010000034.1:3694-5297 GCA_023381945.1 Deltaproteobacteria bacterium | reverse complement strand
CTCCCAGGGAGGAGTGCTGGGCTTTGCGCACCGGACGGGTCCTGGGCACCAGCGAGCGCCATGCCGGCCTCTGCCGCCATCCCGATGCCCCCAGCGGGGTTGAATTTCTCTGTCTGCCCATGGTGGCCCAGGGTGATGCTATGGGGGTGCTGCGCCTGCAATGCAAAGATGCCAGAATCTGTATGAATGAATCAAAAAGACAGCTGGCCACAACCGTAGCCGAACACCTGACCCTGGCACTCTCCAATCTGTTGCTGCGGGAGACGCTGCGCCACCAATCGATCCGGGACGCGCTCACCGGTTTGTACAACCGCCGCTACCTGGAAGGGGCGCTGGAGCGAGAGATCTACCGGGCCGCCCGGCACCATCGTCCCCTGGGAATTATTATGCTGGATGTGGACCATTTCAAGCGGTTCAATGACGAATTCGGCCACGATGCCGGCGATGCCCTGCTGCAAGAGATGGGGACTTTTCTGAAGACCAAAATTCGTCAAACCGATATTGCCTGCCGTTACGGGGGTGAAGAATTTCTGGTAATTCTGCCGGAAATGTCATTGGCCGCCGCAGGCCAAAAGGCCGAGCAACTGCGGGAAAAGTTCAAATGCCTCAACATCATGCATCAGGGGCACCTTCTGCGCCGGGCTACTATATCCCTGGGAGTGGCGGCTTTTCCGGAACACGGCACCACAGTCCAGAACCTGATCCGGATGGCAGATAAGGCTCTTTACCAGGCCAAGGAGGATGGACGGGATCGGGTGGCGGTGGCCGCGGTCAGCCAGGAAGAACCGGTAGTTAATGAGGCGGTGGCTTCATAGCGATTTCACCGCAGAGGTCGCCGAGAGGCGCAAGCTAAGTCATCCCATAAAAGGCGGGCACAGAGGCCCGCCCACCACCATTAATTTGCCCATCAGTTAAAAAATAAGGGCGGTTCGAGAACCGCCCCCAAAGTTAAGCCGATTTTTCCTCTAACTACCTGCAATCCCGGCAGACAAAAAAGCTCTCCACCGGGTCGCCGGTGATTTTGGCCCAGTGCTCCAGTTGGGCCTTGGGGGCGATGTAGGTGCCGCAGACCGTACAGGCTTGCAGTTCGAAATGCCGGCCCCAGACAGTGCGCACGCCGTCCTTTTCGGTGTAGGCGATGACGTTGGTGGGGCAAACGAAGACGCAGGAGCCGCAGCCGATGCAGGCCTCGGAGGGCTCGTTGAAGGGCGTGGCCACATGCTTCTTGGGAGTGCGGAAGGCCATGCTGATGGCGCTCACCCCCACCACCTCGCGGCAGGTGCGGACGCACTGGGCGCAGAGGATGCAGCGTTGTTGAGGGTGGCCCGGCTTAAAGCGAGTCTCGTGAATACCCATGTCCGCGGCCATTTGCCGGATGAGTTCCGCGGCCGGGGCCTGGGCCATAAGCAGCTCCAGGACCATACGCCGGGAGGCCAGCACCTTTTCGGATTGGGTCTGGACGATGAGCCCTTCCTCCACCGGATAGGTGCAGGAGTTCACCAGGCGGGTGCGGTTAGGTGCGCCGATTTCCACCACGCACAAGCGGCAGTGGCCCTCGGGTTTAAGGTCGTCATGGTAACAGAGGGTGGGAATGTCGATCCCG
>JAMCQY010000034.1:0-3684 GCA_023381945.1 Deltaproteobacteria bacterium | reverse complement strand
ATGGTCAGATTGAGTTCGCTCATGATTCTACCTTGACTGCTTCGAATTTACACATAGCGTAGCACATGCCGCATTTGACGCAGAGCTCCTGGTCGAGTTCCTGGGGTTCGCCGGCCTCGCCGCGGATGGCGTCCGCCGGGCATTCCCGCACGCAGGCCAGGCAGCCGGTGCAGGTCTCCGGGTCGATGGTGTATTTCAACAGCGGCCGGCAGACCAGGGCTGGACATTTTTTGTGGAAGATGTGAGCCTCGTATTCCTCCCGGAAATATTTCAAGGTGCTGAGCACCGGGTTGGCGGCGCTCATGCCCAGGCCGCAAAGGGAGGCGTCCTTCATGGTCAGGCAGAGCTCTTCCATTAGCGCCAGGTGCTCCGGCTTGCCTTCCCCTTTGGTGATATCAGTGAGGATTTCCAGGAGGTGTTTGGTGCCTTCCCGGCACGGGGTGCACTTACCGCAGGATTCGTCGTTAAGGAAGGACATGAAATAACGGGCCACGTCCACCATGCAGCTATGCTCGTCCATGACGATCATGCCGCCAGAGCCCATGATGGAGCCCACCGATTGCAGACTGTCGTAATCCACCGGCAGGTCGAGGTACTGTTTGGGGATGCAGCCGCCGGAGGGGCCGCCGGTTTGGACCGCCTTAAATTCCCCCTCGCCGCGGATACCGCCGCCGAGGTCATAAACCATCTGGCGCAGGGTGGTGCCCATAGGGACTTCCACCAGGCCGGTGTTATTCACTGCCCCCACCAGGGAGAAGACCTTGGTGCCCTTGCTTTTCTCGGTGCCGATGGCGGCGAACCAATCGGCGCCATTATTGATGATCTGGGGGACATTGGCCCAGGTCTCCACGTTGTTGATGACCGTGGGCTTGCCCCAGAGTCCGTGCTGGGCCGGAAACGGCGGCCGGGGGCGCGGTTCGCCGATATTGCCTTCCATGGAGGCGATCAAAGCGGTTTCTTCGCCGCAGACAAAAGCCCCGGCCCCCATGCTGATCTTGATATCGAAATCAAAGCCGGAGCCCATAATATTAGCACCCAGCAGGCCGCTGGCCCTAGCCTGGTCGATGGCGAGAGTCAGGCGCTTTACTGCCAGGGGATATTCATGGCGGACATAGATGAACCCGTGGTTGGCGCCGATGGCGTAGCCGCCGATGATCATGCCTTCCAGGACGGCATGGGGGTCACCCTCCATTACCGCCCGGTCCATGAAGGCCCCGGGATCACCTTCGTCGCCGTTGCAGATGAGATATTTCACCGAACCTTCCACCTGCCGGCAGAGACGCCACTTACGCCCGGTGAGAAAGCCGCCGCCGCCCCGGCCCCTAAGACCGGAGCGTTCCACCGTATCGATGACGGCTTCGGGGCTAATTTTGCCGAATAACCGCTGGATGGCCTGATAGCCTCCCGCGGCCAGGTAGTCCTCCAGCCTGGTGGGATCGACGAGGTCCATCTTGCCCAAAACCAGGGGTTGTTGTCCCTGGTAAAAGGGAATCTCGGACTTCTTGGCTTTTACGGCCCCGCCCTCCGCCTGATAACAGAGACGGTCCAGGACTTTGCCTTTGACCAGTGTCTCTGCGACGATTTCCGGGACGTCTTCGGCTTTCACCTGCTGGTAAGTGATCTCTTGGGGCCGGAGCATAACCTTGACAGCTTTGGCGCAGAGGCCCTGGCAGCCGCTTTCCTTCAGGGCGACTTTCACATCCAGCCCGCGCTGCTTGAGCTCTTGCTGGAAGGCGGCGGCCACCTCAATGCTCCCCATGGGCAGGCAGCCCGGGCCGCCACAGACCAGAACCTGGGGCGCCTGGGCATCCCGGCCGGCCGACAGCCGGTTGCGGTATTCCTCCAGTTGCTTGATCGTCTCGAACTTAGGCATATCGTATCTCAGTCTTGATCTTGTTTTTTATAGAGTTTCAGGATCTTGGGGACCTTGTCCACCGCCATGCGTCCGAAATACTTGTCGTCGACCATCATCAGCGGCGCCTGGGCGCAGGAGCCCAGACAGCCCACCGTCTCCAGGGAGAAATTAAGGTCCTCAGTAGCGTGACCCACTTCGACTCCCAGACGGCGGGACACCGTTTCCACCAGGCGTTGGCCACCCCGCAGGTGACAGGCGGTTCCCAGGCAGACCCGGATCTGGTGGCGCCCCTTGGGTTCCAGGGAGAACATCTTGAAAAAGGTGGCCACGCTGTAAACCTGAGTCAGCGGCACTTGCAGCTTTTCTGCCACCACTTTCAGTTCATCCTTGGGCAGATAATTGAATTCGTCCTGAATCTCCTGAAGCACCGGGATCAGGTTGGCGGACTGGTTCTCATGACGGGCCAGGATGGCATCGAACCTTGGCTGATTGATCATCTTAACCTACCTCAGGTATGTGAACCGGTGCGAATTCCGGGAAAGTCGCCTGGCATTTCTGTAAGAGCAGGTCATAGTTGGCTTTAATATGCTCCTGGATAAAATTGATCTCAGGGTCGCGCAAATGCCGGAAGCGTCCCTGCGGCTTGAGATAGTCCTTGACGGGCCGCAACCTGGGAGGCTGCACCGTCAGCTGGAACTTGCCGTCCACCACTTCATAGAGGGGAAAGACCGCGGTTTCTACGGCCAGCCGGCCCAACCGGACACTCACGTCGGTGGCGGAGCGCCAACCGGTCGGGCACACCGACAGGACGCTGACGTATGCCGGTCCCGGGGTCTCCAGGGCCTTACGCACCTTGAAATATAGGTCGAAAGGATAGCTGGGCGAGGCAGTGGCTACATACGGAATGCCGTGGGCCACGGCGATGGCCACCATATCCTTCTTCCAGCGGGACTGCCCGATACTCTTCTTCCCCGGAGGCGAGGTGGTGGTCATGGCCCCGAAGGGCGTGGCGCTGGAGCGCTGGATGCCGGTGTTCATGTAGGCCTCATTGTCCCAGCAGAAGTAGCTGAAATTGGTACCCCGTTCCAGGGCCCCGGAAAGGGCCTGGAGGCCGATGTCGCTGGTTCCGCCGTCGCCGCCCATGGCCACTACCTTGGGCATTTTCCCGCTGAGTTTGCCCTTGCGCTCCAGGATTCTCAAAGCGGCGTCAACGCCGGAGGCCACGGCCGAAGTATTTTCAAAGGCCACGTGGATCCAGGGGTGCATCCAGGAGGTCTGAGGCATGCCGGAAGAGACGATTTCCATGCAGCCGGTGGCGTGGGCGATGATGGCATCTTTGCCGATGGCCTTGCAAACCAGGCGCACCGCCAGGGCCTCGCCACAACCCTGGCAAGCCCGGTGCCCTGAAGTAAAGAACTCTTCCCGGGGCAGCATCCGGGAGGCGTAGGTGTCGAACTTGTGGCTTTCTGCGAATCCGAATTTATCCATCAGCCTCTCACCCCCACCAGGTAAAATTCGTCCGAAGGTCCTTGCTTGGCTTCCTTTAGGGCGTGGGCCACCATGTCTTTAAAGGCCTGGGGCTGCACGTCCCGGCCCCCCAGGCCCACGGTATATCCAACCACCTGGGGCTTGGTGGCCAGGGGGTACAGGGCGCTCCGAACCTCGGCCAGCACCGGTCCGGCTGCGCCGCCCAGGGACATGGCGCGATCGCAGACGATGACCAGATCGGCGCCGGCTACGGCATCCCTGAGGTCTTTAAAGGGAAACGGCCGCCAGAGCCTGGGCTTGATCAGGCCCACTGAGAGCCCTTCGTCCCGCATCTCGTCCAC
>JAMCQY010000256.1 GCA_023381945.1 Deltaproteobacteria bacterium | reverse complement strand
CCCCCTTTTTCAAAGGGGGACTTTTAAAGGAATTCCACTGAGTTCCCCCCTTTGAAAAAGGGGGGATAGGGGGGATTTTGAGAAGTTGCGTACACAACATTTAAGAAAAAACTCTTGGCAATTGCTATAATTGCCGGATAATTCCCTGGTGGCACAGGCTTTCTATCCTGTGCAAGCGCAGGCTGAAGCCTGCGGCTACATTTGCAAGAGGCTCGAATGCCGAAAAATTAAACTGAAGGCGCCAGGTGTGAGTTTTTCCGCTGGCGCAGACTGGATTTTCCCCTTCCTCATGCTTAGTTTATAGCCATTCAGAGCAAAAATCGGGGGAGCGGCCGGGATTTTGAGACCAGGCTGGCAATTTCTTTCCTGGCGCTGGTGGCTGGTGCATTTTCTGGGGTTCGCCCTGGTTTATGCCGCCGGCCGCCTGACCGCTGCATTTTTGAAGGGGTGACGAGATGATTCGCTTTTTCTCTTACGTCCTCTTCCCCAGGTTGGGCTGGTTCCTGCTGCATGCCACGGCTATCGCGCTGTTATTTCTCCTGGGCTACACCATGAAATTTTAGGCGGTTGATGAAAAACCTCCGTTACCTCCTGTGGGTGGCCCTGTTGGCCCTGGCCCTCAGCGGCGCCCTGCTGCATCTGCGGATTCACCCGCCGGGCAAGTTCCCTTACGCACTCTGGCCCAACCTTTTCTCCTGGATCGCAGTGCTGCTGGTATGTCCGTTGTTCCTTTTCCGAAATACCGCGGTTTTGGCAGTTGTTCTCAATAGCTTCATAGCTTTCCTCGGCATCATCCTGATGGCCGACTTCTCCATCAACGCCACTTTAACCGGGCAGATTAAGGTAATGCCCGGGATGGATTTCTTCGGCTGGCTCCTGCAAACCACCTTTTCCGATATCACCATTCTGGTGGGTCACTTCCTGGTGGGCCTGGCCCTGTATCGGGTGATCCTGACGGAGGCAGTGAGCAGTAAGCAGTGAGCAGGGGCAGAAAAGACTTAGAAATCATGAAAAAGAGCGACCCCTGTGGCCGCCCTTATAAATTCCCGCCGGCCTGCAAGGCATTCTTAATCGCCAGGGCCTTTTCCGCCACGGTCATGGGGGTGGGGCCCAGGATACGGATCATGCCTTCCTTGCCGAAATCCCCCCTATCATAAATGATGTCCGGGGCCGGTTTGCCGGCCTGCAGCACCGAGGCCACGCCCCAGGCCAGAGTCCCGCCTTCCCGCCTCTTCACGTCTGCCGGCTCCTCGGTCCGGTCGAAGGAGGCTGCCCGTAAGTGCAACAGTGAGGCCAGGTCTTCGATGCCTGTAACAAATTTGATATTCATGGCGCTGCGCAATTCCGGATGTGTGGCCAGGGCGGTGAGGATGATCGCCGCAACGTGACGGGAGGCTCCAAAGGCCGGTCCCGCCGGAATGATCACCCCCGAGGGGCTTTTCACCAGGCGGCCCGGAAAGGCTGCCACATCCTGAGGGCCTTCGGGGTAAGGGGCGGCAAATCCCAGGTTGGTCATGACTTCGGGGATCAACGGACTGATGTCTTCGGCTTGCAGCCGGGCCGCGGCAAGCCGCAAGTCTTCCAGAACTGCGAATCGGGCCCGGTCCCGGGCGAAAGGGGCATACGGGTTTACCGGGCCGGAGCCATGGCCCAAAGGCAGGCCGTATTTGAGGGCCTGCCTGGTGAGTCGGCGCGCCTGATTCACTGCCTCGGGCAGAGAGAGTCCTTGAGCCAGATAGCAAGCCGCGGCGCTGGCCAGCAGACAACCGGTGCCGTGTTGGTGCGGGGCGGTGAGGCGCGTGCCGGGCAGGTGATAAGCATTCTTGCCGTCGGTCAAAATGTCCACGGGCTCACCCGTCAAATGACCACCCTTGGCCAGGACCCAGCGAGGCCCCCTGGCCTGCAGGCGGCGGGCCGCCTCTTCCAAATCAGCCGGGCTGCTGATCTTCATACCGGTGAGCCGGGCGGCCTCCGGGGCGTTGGGGGTGAGGAGGGTGGTCAGGGGGAAAAGCTGGTCCAGCATGGCGGCAATACCGTCTTCATCCAGCAACGGGAAACCGCCCCCCGCGGCCAGGACCGGGTCCAGGACCACCGGGATCGGCTCCAGGTTCCGCAAACGGGCGGCCACGGCGGTGACGATATCTCTCGTCGCCAGCATGCCCAGCTTTACCGCCGCTACCGGGAAGTCATCGAGTATGGCGTCCAACTGCGCCGCCACGACGTCCTTGGCCACCGGGTGCACCGCCTGGACTCCCAGGCTGTTTTGGACGGTAAGCGCCGTGGGCACGGTCAGGCCGTAGGCTCCCAACAGAGTAGCCACCTTCAGGTCCTGCTGCAGCCCGGCCCCGGCTCCCGGGTCCGATCCGGCGATGATCAGGACGGTCTTCATGCTAATCTCCGTGCATATGCAAAAAAAGAATATTTTTCACGAAAAGGTGCCAAAGACGCAAAATATTCAATGGTATAAAAGCACAGGCGAGACGCCGGTGCCACCAAATTCATAATTATTCAAATCAGAAAACCGCAAAACCTGCTTCACAGCCGCCTGCCAAAGTTCAAACACCGCCGGGCCTCGCCCACCAGCCAGCGCCGGTAATCCCAGGAAAGATAGGTGTTTCGGGCGATGCGCAGCTCCGCCAGGGCCATGTAAAGGGGGTTGAGGAGATAGAGGCGTTCCGCCAGGCTGGAGCCCTCAGGCGAGACCGATAAATAGGCGCTGAAAAAAAGGCCGATAATTTCTTCGGCCGCGGCCGCGTTGCCGGTGCGCCAGGCCCAGGCGTGCCTGAGTTCGCCGGCCACCCAGGAGAGGTCCCAGAGACGGTCGGCGAACCTCAGGCGCTCCAGGTCCAGGGCCACCGCCCTGCCGCGGGGCGGGGGTCCGCCGTGGTCAGGGAAGAGAAAATTGGTGGGCGTGGCGTCGCCGTGAACCAGCACCTGCCGATCAGAGAATTGGGCCAGCCTGATTTCCCAATAGCTCCGCTCTGCCGCCAGGGCCGCCTGGTCATCGGCAGTCAACAAGCCCACCCCCTGCAGTTGCTGCATTAGTTTGTCCAGGTAGCGCAGGGCTTCGAGGCCTGACACGGCGGCTTCCGACAAGGCCCGGGAATGAAAAAAGGCGAAGAGTTCGGCCAGGCTTTCCAGACCCCGGCGGAGGCCGGGCATCTCCCCGTGCTCACAGGCGCCGCGAATGAGGCAATCCAGGTCCGGCCCTGATACGGCTCCGAGCAGCAGGCCCAGGCGGAGGTCAGGCTGACGGCCCAAAAGACGCGGAATCCTGACTGAGCCGTCAGTCAATCCCAGGTCCGCAGCCCGGAGGTAGTTGCCATATTCCCGGGCCAAACCTTTGTCAGCAGGCGCGGCGGCAGGATAGGCGCTGGAGAATTTGCCTACTACGGCAGCGCCGTTGCCGCTAAAGGTGAAGCGGCAGACCTCCCGGGAGGAGGGCAGCGACTGCCGGGTCGCCTCTCCGGCCGGGGGAAGGTCGCCGGCCGAGGCCAGCAGCCGCCTCAGAGCCAAATATAGGGGGGAGTCCTGGGGCAACCTGGTCACGGCCGCTCCGGCGATAACTTTCGGGCGGCTTCCAGGAAACAACCCAGAGCACCGTTAAATTGCGGATAGGACGGCACCAGGACCTGAAATTTATTAGGTTCCTGCAGAAAATGAATCACAGCGCGATTGCGGGCCACGCCACCGACGCATACCAGGGTGGGGCAGCGGTAACGCCGCACCATGGCCAGGGCCCGCCGGGCTACGGAGGCATTGACCCCGGCGGCAATACGCGAGGGCTCAACCCCTTCCAACAGATGCCCCACCAATTCGCTTTCTCCAAAAATGGCGCAAGTCTGGGAGATCTCCACCGGGTCCTGCCAGGCCGCGGCGAATTCGGTCAGTGGCATCTTCAGAAACCGGGCCATATTTTCCAGATAGCGGCCGGTGCCGGCGGCGCAGCGGTCGTTGGTGAGGAAATCAAATACCCGGCCATCCTTGACGTACAGGACTTTGGTGTCCTGGCCGCCCACCTCCAACAGGATAAAATGATCCAGAGCCGTCTGGCTCCGGGCGCCCAGAAAATGAGCCCGAATTTCGGTGATGGCCGGAAAATTTTTCTGCAGGAGATTCTTGCCGTAGCCCGTAACCACCAAGGCTTCAGGAGTAGGCAATCCCAGCTGCGGCCAATCGATGGCCAGGCGGCCATCCTCCCTGATGAGATAGTCCCGATAAAAAATGATGGTGTCCAGTCGCCGCCGGATCAGCGGCCCGTTTCCCTCTGAATAGACTATCTTTACATAGCGGCTGCCAAAGTCCAGGCCGCAGGCTGGGCGACCCAGCGGGTCGCCCCGACGAAAATCTTTACGGCCGGAGGACATCGACGAAGGCCTCCAGGCGCATGCGCGTGCGGGAATCGAGAGGGGAGGGGCGGTCCCCTTCGATGGTGAGGACCGGAAGATTCAGGCGTTCCCGGATGATCTGGTCAAACATCTGGCGGAAGCAGAAGCTTTGGGTATAGTGCACCAGGCCGTGCAGGCGCCGCGTGCGAATCGCCTCCTCCAGGTCAGCCAGGCGTCCGAAGACGTCGTAGGGGTAGGTGTAATGCAAGTACTGCTCCGTCAGGTCCGGGCCGGGCTGGGGCATGCTGAACTGCCGGGGAAATTCGTGAAATACCACTCCGGCCCCCAGTTCTTCCAGGTAGTCCCACAGGTCGGTGAAAATGGGGGGGATGCCGGCAAAGCCCAAGCGCACCGGATAATTCCTGGCGGGGCGGCGTTCCGCCTCTTGCAGAAAACTTGTCACCTTAAGGTCAAAGCTTTCCAGGTCAGATTCGAAGTCGGAGGAGGAGATCAGATGGAGGAAATTTTCCTCGCCGGTCACCTGGCCGGTCTCCCAGGTGAGCCGGTCCAGGCGCTGCAATTTTTGCCGCAGGGGCGCCAGCCTGGCCGTAACCTTGGCCACCTCAGCCTCAGCGGCGCCCAGGCGGCGCCTCAGGGCCTGAATCTCACGCTGCAATTGCTCCCGGTTCCTGGGATAAGGGAATTTGAAGTGGACCACGTCCCGATTCTGGGCCTGCAAAATCTCTCCGAGGGCCTGGGTGTAGGAACAATCGCCCTGGCAGGCGACGATGACCGTGCGGATTTCGGGATGACTTTGCAAGGCGGCGTAAATGCCCTTGATCCAGGCGCAGACGGTGCGGGGAAAGCCGGCGGCTTCGGCTTCGGCCACCCGGGCCCGAGCCCCGGTATCGACAATGAACAGGTTATTGAGGTCAACCGGGGTCAGGCCGGCGGCCAGCACAACTTCCACCGG
>JAMCQY010000057.1 GCA_023381945.1 Deltaproteobacteria bacterium | reverse complement strand
GCTCAACTCGCTGGCCTGGGCCCGCCATTGCGGATCATCCAGCTTTGCCGCCAATTCCGGCACAGCTTCTTGATCAGTGGCGTCCCGGCCGGCGAACCTTAAACCGTCCTCCCGCTCCCTGAACTCCCGCTCCTGCCGCCGCGAGGTCTGCTGCGCCGCCTTTTTCAGCACGGTGAAGAGGTAATGATGGTTGCTCAAAGGCGGCGTCACCTGGTTGCAGGTGGACTTGAGCGCCTCCAGGAACTCCGGCCGCCCCACCCGGTACCAGGCCCGGTTGAACTCGAATTGCCCGGATTTATAGATCTTGAAGATCTCCCGGATCACCCGCAGGCGCTTGTCGAGCTTCAGGGGCCGCTGGCCGCCGAACAGCCCTGAGTATTCCTTGATTAGCGGCCAGTCCTCGCCGAAGGCCGCGGCGGCCCGATCCAGGGCCAGCAGCCCGGCGGCCTGGGTGAAGTGCTCCAGGCCGGCCTCATGGCCGCAGGCCGGGCAGATGAGTTTGATCTCGGCCACTAATCCCTCAAATAATTCCGGCGAAATTCCGGCGAGGCCTTTTTAAGCCAATCTGGCAGCCGCCTCCCACTTTTGGGCTTTTCGGAGGCCTCCGGCGGCGGTTTCTGAGCTCCGCCCCTGGGCGGTTTTTGCTCATCTTTCCCCACTTCGGCCGCAAGCGGCTGTTCAACCGCGCCCCCCACCCGATTTTTTCCCCGAAGAGATTCACTAACTTATTGAAGCTGTCCAACCACTTGCCCTGCAATTCCGGGGACCAGGCCGGGTCGAAGTCCGGGAATTTGGCCAGCAGCATATCTCTCCAATCGCTGGCCGAATAGATAACACCAGGTGAGGCTGTGAATTTCTCCGCTATCTCAACCAGCGCCGCTTTCGTTTCGGGATTCATCGCCTGGATCACCGGCAAATCCAGTTTTTCTTCCGGGGCGGCCATTGCCTGCTTGCGGTCTTCGTTGTTGGCCTTGCGTTTGGCGGCAGATACTGCGCCTGCTTCTTTCATGCAAATTTGGCATCGGCCAATATATTGCCCTGCTCGGGGACCACTGCCGCCAATCTGTACCTGCGGCTCCTCCGGGTGCCTTTTGCACCGCGGCGCCTCTGGTGGGAGAGAATCATTGGAAAGCTGCTCTGGTTTTTCGGGAGAATTGGGATTTGTATTCATCATCATCACCTCGTTTTCCGGTCCCGGTGGGGCAGTGGCCTCCTGGACCTGGAGGTCATCCGTCCGGGAGGTGGGAGAGCCTGCCATAATTTCCGTCATATTTTTCTCTTCTTTTGGTGGGGCGGGCGTCTCGCCTGCCGTCTCCGGCGCTTCGGCCTTTTTCTTCATCACCATGCGCGAGCTGCCGGCGTCATAATTCCAGGCCTTCTTGACGGTCCAGTCTTCCCCGGCATGCCGGCCCTTGATCTCGGCCCCCTCCGGACAGTCGACGCAGAAGGAAGGAAACCCCCCGGCCGCGGCCCGCTCCTGGTTGATCAGGCACTGGCGCTCGGAGATCCGGGCCGTACCGGGAAACCGGGTGCAATCGAACATTTGCGGCCCGCGCAAAGCCGCCTCTTCGGCCGCCAGATCCCGGGGCAAACCGGCCCGGGGCTGCCGCTCCATCGCCGCCGGGAAATCCACCGGTTTTCTGGGAAAGACGCTGGCGCCGTTCATTCCCCGTCGCCCCGCATGATGACGATCTTCCGGCAGATAATCAGGCTAACCGCCAGGCCGAGCAGCACATAGCCGCCGCCCAGGGCCAGGATGTGCCACATGACCGCCTCCTTAAAACCACAGGGGCCAACGGCAGATAAAGATGATGGCCATAACCACTGCCGCCACGCCCAGGCCGATAAAACCGCCGATGGCTTCCCGCCGGTCCTCCGGGGTGCGCAGGTATTCCCGGTTAAAATCCTGGAGATACTGGGCCAGGAGGTTCATCTCAGGCGTCCTTTTCCTGGTGGTAAATCAGGGAGACGGTCTGCGCCAGGCGCTTGGCCCAGGTGGGGTCGTCCTGGTTCAATTCGACCTCATCGTAAAAATCGGTGAAGTCGTGGTCGATCAGGGAATAGGGGTTTTTGCTGTCGGCATCAAAAAAGACGTGGCGCAGCTCGTGGCGCAGCACCCTTTCGATGTCGCGGTCGTCGCAATGCTGCACCAATTTGTTGTCGAACAGGATAATAAAGTCGTAGCCGTCTTCCGGGGCCTCGTTCCTCGATAAGTAACGCAGCAGGTCGGAGGGCTTGACTATTTTCCCCAACACAATATTGCCTTTCTGGATCATTTTCTTTTTATTGACCAACAACAGCAGCTTGGCGTTGGCCAGGTGGGGAAAATGCTGCGCTATCAGGTTTGCACAAAGCTCGCAAAGGCTGTCCGGGGCGTCATCGTATTTCATTGGTTCTTCTCCTTTTAACATCTGTAGCCTTCATGATAGGCGATAATATTCCAACAATTGGTCAACTCATCTTTGAGTTCATTGATAAACTCTATTAGCTCATAGGGATCTGGAGGCGAACCGGTAGAGAGAGAAATTTCCAGATCATCCAGCCGCCTCAGTAATTCACGTTCTGTTGGCGAGAGGTGATTCATGGCTTATCCTTGAGATCATAGGAATAGGTCTCTTTAATCTCCCGCCGCGTGCCGATGATGGCCAGGGCCGCGTCGGGCCACTCCTCTTTATTTTCCAGGGCGTCCCAATCCACCGCCACCGTGCGCTTGATGGCGTCCTCGAAGCCGTATTTCAGCAGATTATCCAGGACCTTGACCTTGCGCGGCTTGACCACATAATCCTCTTTGTCGTAGAGCAAGGTGCCGCGGGGCAGGTCCACGGAGCAGGAACCTAAAGGAGTGGGAAGGGTAAAGAAATTTTTTTGTTGCTCCGCCATGAGTTTCTTTAATTCCAGGTCCGCAAATTCCAACCGCTCTTTGTTGTGCTTCAGAACCTTCTCCAAAGCCTGCCAATAATCGGAGGAAGCCTTCAGACGGACTAATTCGGCCGCCATATCCTCCTCAGTGTTTTTTATAATCAAGAGAGCGTCCTGAATGTCCTGGAGCCACATATTGGCTTCCATATGCGCCGGCGAGGCGCAGGCTAATTTTTTCGAACTCATTGATGCTTTACCCCTCCAATCCCCAGCCGCGGCTTCTCCGGATGGCAGTGCCCCTGGGGCCGGGTGCATTTGCCGAAGCCCCCCGGAATCAGGTGCCCTTTTTTCTTATTGCCCCGCGATTTGTACCAGGGACAGGTGGCGCAATCGCCGGTGGCTCCCGCTACTCCAGCCCCGGTGCTCATGACCGCTCCGGGAACTGCGTCTCCTGGAGCTCCAGGGCCAGTTGGCCGGCGTAGGCGCCGGCGTTCATCTGGTTCAGCAGGGCCAGGCGGCCGATCTTTTTCTTCACCTGGCGCGCCACCCGGGCCACGTACTCCCGGCGCTCGCTGTCGGTGCGCGGCAGATAATAGCCCGGCCGGATGGTGCAGCAGGAATGGGCGATGAAAATTGCTTCGGGGCCGTACTTCACTTCCTCGATGAGCTTCCGCAGCAGGCGGCAGCCGGTCATTTTGTTGCCCTCATAAGGCTTCTCGAAGACGGCCTCGAACAACTCTCCCGCCCCGATGGCCCGCTCTTTGCCGATGTGCCGAGTCATCTCGTACATCAGCCGGCTTTTGGCCTGCTCCCACTCCAGTTTCTGTTCCACCTTTTTGAGCTTCTTCTCGGTCATGACGACCTCCTTTAATAAAGCCCCTTCTTCTTCGCCAGCCACTCGGGCATGGTCACCTTCACCGTGCCGTCCGCCTGCTGCACCACGGCGATCTCGTCCTTGGGCAGATAAACTTGCTGTCCGCCCTCTTCCTCAAAAAGCGGGTCGCCAGTAAACCCGCCGACCTTCACTATCCGGCCCCGCAGTTCGACGTCTTCCGCCATAAAATACCTCCTCGGCTCGCTGGTTAAATGCCAGCGCCCGCAGCGCGGGCAAAGATAAGCTCTCTTAGGCAGGCGTATCGAGTGCGGATGGTTTTCAATGACCCGATCTATCGCCATCATCGCCCGGCGGTGCGAGTTATAACCCACCTTGCCGGAGACACATTTACGTTTGCCGCTAGACATGCTTGGCCCTGGCTGCCCGCCGCCGTAAAGTCTCCGGCCGGCGCTGCACCGGCAGCCCCTGGGCCTCCCGCCAGGCGTAGGCCAGGGCGATTTGCACCTTGTGGAGCTGCTCCGGCGTACACCATTCCAGTTTGCGGGGATAATTCATCCGGGCCGCAATGCCTTCGGCGTAGGGCCAGTCTTTGTCCAGGTCATTAAGCAGCTTTTCGATGGCCAGGAGAAAGCGCTGTTTAATCCGGGCCTGGGCGGCGATCTTGGGAGCCTTGCCGACCTTGGGCCGGTAGACGAACCCGCAGGCCTCGAAATGCCGCATGGCCTCGTCGAACTGGGCGCAGGTCAGCTCCTTGGTGGAGGCCACCCCGAAGCGCGCCTTCACCTCGTCTCTGCTGATGGCCACTCCCATTTTGTTGAGTTCCGACAGGGCCACATTGAGCAGCTGCACCTGGGGCGGCTTGATGCGGGAATGCGGTTTCATGGCTTCTCCCGTTTATTGAGTTGCCAGATAGCCCAGAAAGTGCAGGCCACGCCCGCCAGCGCGGCAATAGCAATGGCGCCGGTGAGAATTATCAGGAGGGTGTTTAAGTCGAGGCGGTGGGCGATCTGGCTCATGGTGTTAGCCCCCCTGTTCCCGGCAAATGCTGGCAGTGGCCAGTACATTCAGTCTCCGTCTCCGGTCCCCGGTCTTCCGTCGCCCCGTAAGGGGCAAAAACGTCCTCGTCCAGCCGCAGCATCAAGCCGCCGCACTCGGCGCAGGCGGCCGTGTGGTCGTCCAGCCCGGCCACCCGCTGATCCCGGCCCTGGCAATCGACGCATTGGTATTCAAAGAGCGGCATGATCAACTCGCATCGCCCGGCGGCATGTCCGGGATCTGCTTCGGCTCCCAGGCCTCCATCGCCTCGGCCTGGCGCAAGGCGCTTTCCACGATATCCTGGTCGGCCCCAGCCGCCGAAGCAGCAAAAGCCCAGGCCCGCACCACGGCGGCGGCGACCTTATCCTTGGCTCTCAGCAGAAAAACCGGCTCATTGACCCCGATGCCGCCCTCCGCTTCGGAGAGCGGGTCCTGAATCCGCATGTAACTTTTTCTGGCGTGAAGCATGTGCTCCTCCTTCAGATTTTCGTTTCATCAGCTCGGCCCGCACGGCCGCGCAATACAGGCAATCCTTCCGGGGACACTCCTTGAGATGCCGCTTGAGGTCCTCGTCTTACAGCGCCCCGAGCAGCTCGGCGAG
>JAMCQY010000340.1:4966-5357 GCA_023381945.1 Deltaproteobacteria bacterium | reverse complement strand
TCTGGCCGCGACCGCGGCCGCCTGGGGCGCCTCCCGGGGAACCCCGGTACTGGTGGTGGATGCGGCCAATCGCTTCGACCCCTACGGCCTGGTGCGGGAGGCCCGGGTCCGGGGCCTGGGACGCAGCACCGCCCTGAATCGGGTGCGGGTGGCCCGGGCCTTTACCTGCCACCAATTGGTGCGCCTGGTGGAGGAGATTCTGCCCCCGGCACTTACGCCCGGCTGCCTGGTGATCATCCTGGGCCCGGTGAGTCTGTTCTACGACGAACAGGTGCCGTTGGCGGAACGGCGCCGTCTTTTTCGGGACCTGACCAATCTCCTGGGCCGGATCAAGTCCCAGGCCGCCCTGCTGCTGCTGCAACCCCTGATGCCCAGGGAAGCCAGCAATCGC
>JAMCQY010000340.1:0-4956 GCA_023381945.1 Deltaproteobacteria bacterium | reverse complement strand
GATGATTGACTATTTGGTGGAGGTGGGAAATCAAGAGACCGGCCGGGGCAAATCCCGCCAGTCTGCCTCCGCCCGCCTGCACAGAGGAGACCTCGAAAGTGAACGTTTATCTCTCTGAATGCCAATACTTGCCTTCGGGGCTGAAATTTTCGGCCTGGAGGAGGCACGGGCGGCCAGCCCTGGCCCTGCCGCAAGACGCCCCGACCTATCTCTTGGAAATCACCAAATTCCTGGCCACCGGCGCCCTGATCCTGGCCACCGGCGTGCTGATGCTGATGCTGGGATAGTGGTAGCACAGGCTTTCCAGCCTGTGCCGTAGGGCCGGGTTTAAAACCCGCCTACAAGGAATGTCATAGACATGGGACGCACAGTTTTACCTTATAGCCACGTCTGGGAGGAAGAGCGCAGCCGCTGGCAGAAGTTCCGCCGGGCCCTCCGGCGCGAAGACCAGATGCAGTTTGACCGGCTTTTTGAACTGGCCCGGCTGCATCTCCAGGCCGGGGTCTATGCCTCGAACCCCTGGCCCCTGGAGTCCATGCTCTTGTCCATGCTCCTGGAACATCAAAAGGTGATCAGCTCTTTGGAGGAGCGCTTGAATAGGCTGGAGAAACAGGAATTGTAAGGGTGGTTCTCGAACCGCTCTGCAAATTGTCTTGCGCATTAATTTTCACAGGCCGGAGGCCTGTGCCACTGGATTACTTCTAGCCGGGGAAGTAGGAGCCGCAGAGGAATTGGTGGGCCGTGCCCACCCTGATATGGCTACTGCCTTATGCAAACCAACGGCTGGCTTTTCGATCTCTATCCCCTGGGCGACCGCATGATCTTGTGGTTCGTTACGGACGCCGGGGAACGCTTGCGCCTGGAAGACGATTTTCCTTATTGCGTCTATCTGGGCGGCCCTGAGGCGCGGCTGCGCCCCATTGCTCGTACTCTGCAAAGTCGGGGCTGGGTGCGCCGCGCTTATCCGGTCCGGGGTCGCGATCTGTGGACCGGGGAGGAGCTGCCGGTGCTGGCCCTGGAGGTCCGTTCCTACGGCCTGCTTTCTCGGCTGCGGAACTGGCTGGGGGCGCTGCCGGCCGGGATGGAATGCTATAATTGCGATCTCGACGTTGCCACTTACTATCTTTACGCCCGCGGCCTTTTCCCCTGCGCCTGGTATCGCCTGGAGGCCAAGGACGGCCGTCTGCTGCGGTCTGAGCCCCTGGAGGAGGCCTTTGCCCAGGAGGTCTCCCCGCCGCCCCTCACTACTCTGACCCTGAGCCTCACCCGGGACCGCCTCATCCCCCTGGGCGCGGGCAACGGCCTGGCCCTGAGTTGGGAGAATGAGACCCTGGAGCTGGAAGCCCCGGACATTCCCGGCCTGCTCCGCGGCCTGGCCCACCGGTTTAAGCGGGCTGACCCGGATCTGGTGCTGAGCGATTGGGGCGACGAAGAAATCATCCCGACGCTCACGCACTGGAGCCGGGCGGCCGGGGTGCACCTGCCCCTGGACCGGGAGACCGGGCCGGTGGAACGGAAATTTGGCGGCTCCCGCAGCTACTTTTCCTACGGCCGCATTGTCTACCAGGGCGCCGCCGCCCCGTTTTACGGCCGCTGGCACCTGGACCGGCGCAATTCCTTTTATTACCGGGAGGCCGGTCTCTCGGGGCTCATGCAGATCAGCCGCATCGGCCAAATGCCGCTGCAGCGGGCGGCCCGGGCCTCTCCCGGGACCCTGATCACCTCCATGCAACTGGCCCGGGCCATAGCTGAGGGCATCCTCATTCCTTGGCGCAAGGGCGAGCCGGAACGCTTCAAGACCGCGGGCGAACTGCTGACCATCGACAAGGGCGGCCTCACTTTCATGCCGCCGGTGGGCCTGCATTTCAACGTCGCCGAAGTCGACTTTGCTTCCATGTATCCCACCATCATGGCCATCCATAATATCTCGCCCGAAACGGTAAATTGCCCTTGCTGTGCAGGAGCAGCGGCCAGTAGCCAGTTGCCGGTTGCCAGTAATTTCTTGATGCAACAAGGGCCTGTAGGGGCACAGCTTGCCGTGCCCAAGGTTTATGTGGAACAGCCGCCCTCGGCTGTTGTAGGGGTACGGCAGGCCGCGCCCTCCGGACGGGAGATCGCCGACAGGGACGCCTGCGCCACCAAGTCCTGGAGGGGCGGTTCTCGAAGCGCTCACAGGCGCCCTGCTTTCACTGACTCAGTCCCCGAAGCGGGTTATCATCTCTGCCGCCGCCGGGAGGGGTTGGTGCCCCGAACCTTAAAGCCGATATTGAAACTCAGGGAACAACTCAAGGTCCGGGCCAAAGAGGCGCCGCCGGAGGAAGCAACGCAGTACAAAGAACGGCAAACCGCCCTAAAGTGGATGCTGGTCACCTGCTTCGGCTATTTGGGCTACAAGAACGCCCGCTTCGGCCGCATCGAGGCCCACGAAGCGGTGACCGCGCATGGCCGGGACAAGCTGCTCACCGCCAAGGAGATCAGCGAAGCCGCGGGCTATACCGTGCTCCACGGCCTCACCGACTGCCTCTGGCTGCAGAAAGGGGAGGTGACTGCTCTTCCCCTCTCCCCCCTAGGTGAGAGAGGTAGCAGCAAGCGAAGCCACCCCTCACCCCAACCCTCTCCCCTCGAAGGGGAGAGGGGGTTTTGTGCTGCTACCACTATTACCCCTACCCTTCTTCTGCAAAGGGGGGTTCAAAGTCCCCCTTTGAAAAAGGGGGATTTAGGGGGATTTGAAGAAAATGTTGAATTGCCGCCCTCGGCGGTTCCAGCGCCGGCGAGGATGCCGGCGCTACTGCAAAAAAGTAGAGGCGGACCTGCGTGTCCGCCCTCAGATGGGCGCACACATGGGTGCGCCCCTACGATAAAGACAGAGCTGGCAGAACTTTGCCAAAAAATTTCCGCGGCCACCGGGGTGAAGCTGGCCCTGGAGGGGGTGTATCGCTGGATATGCTTCATGCCCTCTAAGCAAGACCCCAAACGCCCGGTGGCCACGCGGTATTTTGGCGTGTTTGAAGATGGCTCCCTTAAAATCCGCGGCCTGGCGCTGCGCCGCCGGGACACGCCGCCTTTCGTGCGCCGGGCCCAGGAGGCGCTGCTGGCGAAGCTATCTGAGGCCGTGACCCCCGCCGATTTAATGGCCCTGAAGCCGGAATTGGAGGAGATGGCCGAGGGCCTCCGCCAGCGCCTCCGGGAAGGTTCCGTCCGGCCCCAGGACCTGGTGATCACCCGGGTGCTGTCGCAAAAGGTGGAGGACTACAAAGTGGACACCCCCACTTCCCTGGCGGCCCGGCAGCTTCAAGCCGCGGGCATCCACTTGCAACCCGGCGAAAAAGTGCGCTATGTCCACGCTGAGCCGAAGGGCGGACCCGCCGAGACCCGCATCCAGGCCGCTCCGTTTATAGAGACCCTGGACGACTATGATGTGGCGCTATATTTGGACCTGCTGGAAAGGGCGATAGAGGAGGTGATGCTGCCGTTTGAACCCAAAGTTCTACAGTAAACGCCGAAATTTTGGCGTAAGCGGTTGATATTATTATACCGCTATGCAGAAAACGGACCGGGCGGCGGGGAAGTGGCGCCGCGACGTCCGCGTCCCCGGAGCCGAGAATTTGGGGCTGCACCACCTGTACCGGGCCATGGGCTGCTGGGGGATAACCGGGCAGAGGTGGAAGAGGCCTGTTTCACCGGCGCCGCGGTCTGTTCACCCAATGCACCCTGGCCTTATTTGGGAATGCCAAACCAAAAATGAAATGAATTTGAAAAACCTCTTATCATCCTTCCTTGATTCATAAACCCAATGGTATAGCCTCTCTTAATTGTGGTAGGGAGCTGCAACAGCTCGCCAATGCTTGACATCAGGGCAGCCGCATGATAAAGTACAATCTTTAACATATCAATATTCCAGGCCTTTTATGTCCATAGCCCCAGCTCGTACAAACGAATGCGCCGCCTGTTCTGAATATATCAATTCCTGTCTTTCCCTGGCCTCTGATAGATTGAGCCAGTTTTCTAGCATCGCCGAGATCGCCGCGTTGGAGCGCTCTCTCAACCGCTACCCGCGTCTGGAACTTCTGGAGGCGCCCCGCCAGATCCTGGTGCTGGAAGACGGCGCCGCCGCAGACCGCCTGTCCCGGGCCCAGGCTGCGGTCCTTCAGGGCGAGGTCTTGTTTGAGCATGCCGCCGCGGGGGAAGGCACCCGCCTGATGCTGGGGCCCAAATATTTTCTCAATCTTTCCCAGGACCTCAGCATCGAACGGCTGGCCCATTTCCTCAGCCAGGAAAGCGGCCAGATGGTGACGCCCGAGGCGGTGGCGGCAGATTTGGAGGTCCCGCCCGAGAAGTTGTTGCCCCTGTCCCTGGGCACCCGGCACATGCTGCAACTGGCCTTTGACCTCACTAATCTGGCCCGGGAATTGGGGGAATCGCCCACCGAAGTCCTGGGCCGGCAACATTTGCTCATCATCATATCCAGTGAGATGCTGGCCCACCTGGAAAAAGAGTTCTATCAGTGGCATTTCTTCGGTTTTAATCCCCGCCAGGTCTATTTCATGGTGCAGGAGAGCTTCCACGGCCTGAATCTTCAGGACGGAAAATTCTTTTATGACCGGCAAAGCCCCCGGCGCCTCCACAACCATGGCCAGATGGCGATACAGCAGACCATGGATCGGCAGATTTTTTCGCTCTCGCAAGAACATCCCCGGGAAAAGCATTTTTGTTCCCGGGCCGCGGTGGGAGATTGGCTGCAAGGCTTTGCCGATAAAATTTCCTATAATATCGAAGACCTGGACTATTTAACCGGTTCCCTCGATTTTGCCGGCCTGGGACTGGCCCTGGAGTTGGGGCAGCGGGGCTATAACATGATCATGGAGGTAGTGGCCAACAATCCCAAAAAGCCCCAGAAGGGCGGCATGCTGGCCTGGGATCCTGAGCTTAGCCGGGATGTGATGGTGGAAAGCTTTC
>JAMCQY010000297.1:2927-5397 GCA_023381945.1 Deltaproteobacteria bacterium | reverse complement strand
AGGCCAGTCCCTTCTTCGCCAAATGCTTGGTAATGGCCGCGGTCAAGGTGGTCTTGCCATGGTCGATGTGACCGATCGTCCCTACGTTCACGTGCGGCTTCTTGCGCTCAAACTTCTTTTTGGCCATTAGGACTCCCTCCTAACTTATGGTCATGCCCGGGCTTGACGCCGGCCCAGAATCTCCTCCGCCAAGGAGGCGGAAACCGGTTCGTAATGATCGAATTGCATGGTAAACGTTGCCCGGCCCTGGGTGGAACTCCGCAGCGCCGTGGCATAGCCGAACATGGTGGCTAAAGGCACCTGACCGTGGATGATCTGCGTCGAGCCCCGGGATTCCATCCCGGTGACCCGGCCCCGGCGGGCGTTTAATTCGCCCATCACCTCACCCACAAAATCCTCCGGCGCCACTACTTCCAGGTCCATGATGGGCTCCAGCAGCACCGGCCGGGCCCGCTTCGCCGCCTCTTTGAAGCCCATGGAGCCGGCGATGAAAAAGGAGCGCTCGCTGGAGTCCACTTCGTGGTACGAGCCGTCCACCAAGTCGATCTCCAGGTCCACCATGGGGTAGCCCAGGATGCCGGTGGCCGCGGCCTCTTTGACGCCTTTCTCCACTGCCGGGATGTATTCCTTGGGAACCACCCCGCCGACAATCTTGTTTTCGAAGACCACGCCTTCACCCGCGGGCAGGGGCTTGAGCACCAGGACCACGTGGCCGTATTGGCCGCGGCCGCCGCTCTGGCGGACGAACTTGCCTTCGGCCCGGGCCTCTTCGGTAATGGTCTCCCGGTAGGCCACCTGGGGCTTGCCCACCCGGGCGTCCACCTTGAATTCCCGCATCAGGCGGTCAACGATGATCTCCAGGTGGAGTTCGCCCATGCCGGAAATGATGGTCTCGCCGGTCTCCGGGTCGCTCTTCAGGCGGAAGGACGGATCCTCCGCGGCAATCCGGCTTAAGGCCTGGCCCAATTTGTCCTGGTCCGCCTTGGTGGCCGGTTCGATGGCGATATCGATAACCGGCTGGGGAATGTGCAACGTCTCCAGGACCACCGGTTCCCGATCATCCGCCAGGGTGTCGCCGGTGGTGGTGTTCTTCAGGCCCACCGCCGCGACGATGTCCCCGGCGTAAGCCGCCTCGATCTCTTCCCGCTTGTTGGCGTGCATCTTCAGTAAACGGCCGATGCGCTCTTTGACACCCTTGCTGGAGTTCAGCACGGTGCTGCCCGCCGCCAGTTTGCCGGAATAGACCCTTAAGAAAGTGAGATGCCCCACGTAAGGGTCCGACACCAGCTTGAAGGCCAGGACGGCCAGAGGCGCCTCGTCCGAAGCCGGACGCTCTTCCACCTCGCCCTTGGGGGTCACGCCGGTGACCGGCGGGATATCCAGGGGCGACGGCAGGTAATCCACCACCGCGTCCAGCAGGGGCTGAATGCCCTTATTCTTGAAGGCCGAGCCGCACAGCACCGGCACCAGGGCGAGCCCGATGGTGCCGCGGCGCAAGGCTCTTCTCATCATTTCGGCGTTCACCGGCTCATCCGCCAGGTAACGCTCCATGACCTCTTCGTCAGCCTCGGCCAGGGCCTCCAGCAGCAGCGTCCGCTGCTCCTCGGCCAGATCCTGGTAGTCCGCGGGAATATCCGTTACCTCGAACCGCATTCCCTTGGTGGCTTCGTCGTAGATCAGGGCGTTCATGTTGATGAGATCAATGACCCCTTGAAAACGGTCTTCTTCGCCAATGGGCAGTTGCACCAGCACCGGGTTGGCCTTGAGGCGCTCCCGCATCATGCCGAGGCAGCGGTTGATGTCCGCGCCCACCCGGTCCATCTTATTGATGAAGGCCAGCCTGGGGACGCCATAGCGATCGGCCTGGCGCCACACCGTCTCACTCTGGGGCTCCACACCCCCTACCGCGTCAAACACCGCCACCACGCCGTCCAATACTCGCAGCGACCGCTCCACTTCGATGGTGAAATCTACGTGGCCGGGGGTGTCGATGATGTTAATGCGATAATCCTGCCAATAGCAGGTGGTGGCGGCGGAAGTGATGGTGATGCCGCGTTCCTGCTCCTGCTCCATCCAGTCCATGGTCGCCTGGCCGTCATGCACTTCACCAATGCGGTGCGTCACGCCCGTGTAGAACAGGATGCGCTCCGTGGTGGTGGTTTTACCGGCGTCGATGTGGGCCATGAACCCAATATTCCGTACCCGGTTAAGCGGGGTCTGTCTTGCCAAAATAATTTACCAACGATAATGGGCAAAGGCCTTGTTGGCCTCTGCCATCTTATGCGTATCTTCCCTTTTCTTGATGGCGGACCCGCGGTTGTTGGCGGCGTCCAGCAGTTCGGCGGCCAGTTTGGCCTCCATCGATTTCTCACTCCGGGATTTGGCATAGCCGATGAGCCAGCGGATAGCCAGAGAAATGCGGCGGTCGGCCCGAACCTCGATGGGCACCTGGTAGGTGGCGCCACCTACG
>JAMCQY010000297.1:0-2917 GCA_023381945.1 Deltaproteobacteria bacterium | reverse complement strand
CATTGTCCACCGCCTGGTGGAAGAGCTTCAGAGGCTCATCATTGCCTTTCTGCCCCAACGACTCCATGGCGTTGTACAGGATGCGCTGGGCCGTGCTCTTCTTGCCCCGGTCCATCAAGCCGTTGATGAAGCGGCTCACCAGGGTGTCGTTATATTTCAAATCCGGCACCGGCTGTCTTTTGACTACTCCGCCTTTTCTTGGCATGGCTTTCTACCCTTATTACTTAGTTGCCAGTGGCCAGTTATCTAACTGACCACTGATTACTGATCACTGCTTACTTGGGCCGCTTGGCCCCGTACTTGGAGCGGCCCCGGCGGCGGTCCGACACTCCGGAAGCGTCCAGGGTGCCCCGGATGACGTGATAACGCACGCCCGGCAGGTCTTTTACCCGGCCGCCGCGAATCAGCACCACCGAGTGCTCTTGCAGATTGTGCCCCACCCCGGGGATGTAGGTGGTCACTTCAATCCCGTTGGTGAGACGCACCCTGGCCACCTTGCGCAAGGCCGAGTTCGGCTTCTTGGGAGTGGTGGTATAAACCCGGACACAGACTCCCCGTTTTTGCGGGCAACTTTGCAGGGCCGGAGACGCGGTGCGTTTCTTCAACTGTTCCCGGCCCTTGCGAATCAACTGGTTAATCGTTGGCATGCGTGCTCCATACAGGCCCGTTAAGCAGGCCCACTAAAATTAATTATTTTAAGGTAATCACCCTTGGTTTGTCAACCTTTTATTGACCGGGCGCGGCTTCGACCTCCACCCCGGTCTCCACCTCAGCCGGGATCGCCTCCGGCGCCGCCAGGACCGCCGCGGCCTCCTCATCGGACAACTTGATATCCATCTCCCGGTAGAGCTCCAGGCCGGTGCCCGCCGGGATGAGGCGGCCCATGATGACGTTTTCCTTGAGGCCGCGCAGGTGGTCGATCTTGCCCTGCACCGCGGCGTCCGCCAGGACTTTGGTGGTCTCCTGGAAGCTGGCCGCCGAAATCCAGGACTCGGTGGTCAGGGAGGCTTTGGTAATCCCCAAAAGCAGCGGTTCACCGGTGGCCGGCCGTTTGCCTTCGGCCACGGCCTTGTCGTTCTTTTCCTCAAAGACCCACTTTTCCACCTGCTCGCCTATCAACATGTCGGTGTCGCCGGATTCCACCACCTTGATGCGCCGCAGCATCTGCCGGACGATGACCTCGATGTGCTTGTCGTTGATCTTAACGCCCTGGAGCCGGTAAACCTCCTGCACCTCATCCACCAGGTAGCGGGCCAGCTCTTTTAAACCGCTGATATTCAGAATGTCGTGCGGGTTCGCCGAACCGTCCATCAACGCATCGCCGGCCTTGACATAGTCGCCTTCCTGCACGGCCACGTGCTTGCCTTTGGGGATCAGGTATTCCTTGGGTTTGCCTACCTCCGGGGCCACGATGATCTTGCGTTTGCCCTTGATGTGGCGCCCGAAGGACACCACCCCGCTGATCTCGCTGATGATGGCGGTTTCCTTGGGTTTGCGCACCTCGAAAAGCTCGGCCACCCGGGGCAGGCCGCCGGTGATGTCTTTGGTCTTGGTAGTTTCCCGGGGGATCCGGACGATAACATCACCGGGGAAAACTTCGTCGCCCTCATTCACCATGAGGATGGCGCCCACCGGCATGAAGTACCGGGCAAAGGCCGGTGAACCGGGGATACGCGCCGTGGCGCCGGTCTCGTCTTTCACCGAAATGCGGGGTCTGAGATCCGGGTCGCGGCCTTCAATAATTAGGCGTGAGGCCTTGCCGGTCACCGGGTCGACCCGCTCCTGCACGGAGATATTGTCGATGATATCGCCGAATTTGATGCGGCCGCCCACTTCGGTGAGCATGGCGTTGGTGAAGGGGTCCCATTCCGCCAGCACCTGGCCCGCCTCCACCGTTTGGCCCTCTTTCACCTTAATATGGGCTCCGTAGGTCAGGGGGTAGCGTTCCCGTTCGATGCCCTTTTCGCTCACCAGCACCAGTTCCGCCTGACGGCTCAGGTTCACCAGTTCGCCGAAGCGGTCAATGACCATCTTCGGGTTGTCAAACCGCACCACGCCCCGGGCCCTGGCGACATGGAAGCTCTGCTCCGCCCGCCTTGAGGCCGTGCCGCCGATGTGGAAGGTTCTCATGGTCAACTGGGTGCCAGGCTCGCCGATGGATTGAGCCGCCAAAATGCCGATGGCCTCGCCCATGGACACCGGGGTGCCGTGGCCCAAATCCCGGCCGTAGCACTTGGCGCACACGCCCCACCGCGCCTGACAGGTGAGGACCGATCTGATCTGGACCTTCTCCAATCCAGCTTCCTCGATCCTGCGGGTGGCATCCTCATCGATCTCTTCGTTGGCTTCCACCAGCACCTCGCCGGTGTGCGGGTCGATAATGTCATCCAAGGCCACGCGCCCCAGCACCCGGTCGCCCACCCGCTCAATCACTTCGCCGCCCTCCACCAGGGGAGTGACGAAGATGCCGTCGATGGTGCCGCAGTCTTCCTGGGTAATCACTGCATCCTGGGCCACATCCACCAGGCGGCGGGTCAGATAACCGGAGTTGGCGGTTTTCAGAGCCGTATCCGCCAAACCTTTCCGGGCGCCGTGCGTCGAGATGAAGTACTGCAACACCGTCAGGCCCTCCCGGAAGTTGGCGGTGATGGGCGTCTCAATGATTTCACCCGAAGGCTTGGCCATCAAGCCGCGCATCCCGGCCAACTGGCGCATCTGGTCTTTGCTGCCCCGGGCGCCGGAATCGGCCATCATGAAAACGGGATTGAACGATGCCACCTCTTCCTGGAGGACCGCTTCACCGGTTCCGCCCTCTGAGGCCGGCTCTTCGTGCACGATTACCTCACGGGCCATTTCAGCCATCATCTCCGCGGCAATCTCGTCGGTGGCCTTGGCCCAGATATCCACCACGTGAGGG
>JAMCQY010000210.1:4663-5440 GCA_023381945.1 Deltaproteobacteria bacterium | reverse complement strand
AAAGCACCGTGGTGGGCACCCGGATAAGGCGGACCCCTCGATGGGCCGTGGCCGCCGCGAAGCCCACGGTGTCGATAAGCGCCCCGCCGCCTATGGCCGTAATAAAGGAATGGCGGCACAAACCCGCCGCCTGGATAGCTTGGTGCAGGATGGTGACATGCAAATGGTCGTTCTTCGCAGCTTCGCCGCCGGGCAAAAGCAAAGGGGCGCCGGCCAGATCAATGACCTCGGCGTGCTCCCGGCAATAGTCTTCGAGATTCGCCAGTAACCCGGGATGATGCCGGGTCAGGCCGCGGTCCACCACGGCCAGCATCCTTTTGGGAAGATCGCCCCCGGCGTCGCGAACAACCTGATGAAACAGAGGATTCCCCAGGTCGAACAGACCCTCGGTGAAATGCACCGGATAGCGAAAGCTTACCTGGACCTCCTGGTGAATAGTCTCGATGGCGGTGCTCCTATAGCCCAGGCCTTAGTGGTGCTTGAAAATGACGGCCAAAATAGCGCGGGCTAAAGCTTGCGGCTAGATTTTGTATCTTGCTTTGAAGTTAATCCTTGGATCGGCTGATTACCAGGCTTTGAGGAGGAAAAAATCGAGGAGGGCTTTCAGAAAGGAGGTGCCAATGGAGCAGCCAGCCGGCCGACCAGGTCAAACAGGGCTGACGGCGCCAGGCCCAGCCAGAGGATCAGGGCCAGGATCACCGCACCGGCCAGGGCGATGCCCGGGTCGACGCGGGGTACTGCGGTCATGGGTGCGAAATTCTTCACCTTTCTTGAGAA
>JAMCQY010000210.1:0-4653 GCA_023381945.1 Deltaproteobacteria bacterium | reverse complement strand
GGATTGGCGGTCAGAATGCCGATAATCGCCAAGATAACGTAACCGGCATGCAGGGTGGCCCGGAACAGGGCGAATTTTCCCATGAAGCCGGCGGTGGGCGGCAGCCCCGCCAGCGAGATGAGGCAAAGGGCCAGGACGCCGGACCTGTAGGGCTGGGAATATCCCAGCCCCTGGTAATCGGCCAGTTCATCCAAATCAGGCCGGGCCGAAGGCGGGGAGAAACTGCCGATCAGGCCGAAGGCCCCCAGATCCATCACTGCATAAACGGCCAGGTAAAACATCAAGGCCGGCAGGCCTCCCTGGTTGACGGCCAGCAGGGTCATGAAGAGATAGCCCATCTGGCCGATGGAGGAGTAAGCCAGCAGGCGCTTAAAGGAGGTTTGATAAAGCGCGGTGATATTGCCTACGGCCATGGTGAGGGCCGCCAAGACCCACAAGGCCGGCAGACAATAAGCCCAGACCGGAGCGGCCACCTGAATGGAGAACCGCAATAAGGCGGCAAACAATGCCACTTTGGAACCGGCGGCCAGAAAGGCGGTGATTGGCGCCGGGGCTCCTTGATAGACATCCGGGGTCCAGAGGTGGAAGGGCACCAATGAAGTCTTGAAACCGACCCCCACGAGAATCAGCGCCAAGGCCAGGAGGCTCACCGCCAGATCTTCAGGACGGACCAGGGCTGTGAGCGATCCGGCTATCTGGAGGGTGCCGCTGACGGCATAGAGCAGGGCGATACCGAAGGCCAGCACGGCCGACGCCACAGCGCTCATGATGAAATACTTGATGCCGGCCTCATTGGAGGCGGCCTCGCCTTTGCGTACCGCCACCAGCACATACAGGGCCAGGGAAAGAGTTTGAAACCCGAGAAAAAAGATGACCCAATTCAAGGCCCCGGCTATCAGCACCATGCCCAAGGCGGCAAAGAGCAGCAGGCCGTAGAGTTCATCGCCGGCAAACCCGCGGAGCCGGGCATACTGGCGCAGGAACAGGCAGGTCAGAACGGTAATCAGCATGAACAGGCAGGTGAAAAACCGGGCGTAGCCTCCCAGGTCCAGCATGCCTTCAGAAGTTGGGTTACCGGGAGTTATCCAGAGGGCCGCCGCGCCCGCGGCCGCGGCGCTAATCAAGGCCAGGGCGAAGAGCACCCCGTCCGGCAGACGCCGCCAGAAAGCCCCGGCGCAGAAGATGAACGTGCCGCCCCCGGCCAGGATAAACAACGGGATCAGGCCCGGCCAATCAGTGGGTAAAGTCGTTACCATTTATTTCGTCCACCGCGGGCGGTTAGAGCCATAAAATACCCTAGGATCCGGGGTGATCGGATTCTCCGCAAGTATTTAGGTCTGGTGGCACAGCCTTTCCAGGCTGTGCAGAAATCCGCACAGGCTAGAAAGCCTGTGCCACTAAATCGTAATTTATAAGTATCTTTCCATAGTTATGGCTTATACTTAACATTTATGGTCTACTGTCCGGTGGTCAGCACCACCCGGAAGCGCGCCCGGCCGCTCATCATGTGCTTATAGGCCTCGGCGGCGCGCTCCAGCGGAAAGACCTCGTTCATCGACCGAACTCCGGTAAGGGCGCTGAAGAAGAGGGTGTCTTGCGAATCCATCGCCGTGCCGGAGGCCCAACCCACGATGGACCGCCGCGGCATGATCAGGGAAAGGGGCGGAATGTCGAGCGGCTCCGTGGTAGCGCCGAGGATCATCAGCTTGCCGTTGGCGCCCAGCCCCTCCGCCACGGCGCTCATGGCCTTGCTGCTGGTGGCAGTGGCCAGGATGGCCTTGGCTCCGCCCAGCTTGGCCAAGGCCGCCGCCGGGTCTTGTGACTGACTATCAATGTAGTGATGGGCTCCGAGCTGCTTCGCCAATGGCCCCTTGTCCTGGCCGCGGGCAATGGCCACCGTCTTAAAACCCATCTTGGCGGCGAACTGCACGCCGAGATGGCCCAGGCCGCCGATCCCGAGGATGGCCACCAGATCACCCGGCCGGGCTCCGCAATGCCGCAGGGCATTAAAGGTGGTGATGCCGGCGCACATCAGAGGCGCCGCTTCCACGGGAGAGAGCTCGTCGGGAATCAGCGCCAGCGCCTCGACGGGGGCCACCATATAGTCGGCGTAGCCGCCATCATAAGAGATGCCGGCGATTTGGCCGTTCTGACACGTACCGAAGTCGCCGCGGCGGCAAGATTCACAGTAGCCGCAGTGGCCGCCATACCAGCCAACCCCCGCCCGCTGCCCTATCTTCCAGCCGTGGACGTCCGGCCCCAGGTTATCGATGACCCCGGCGACTTCGTGCCCCGGCACCCGGGGATATTGCAGGCCCGGCCAAGCCCCTTCCTTGACGAGATCATCGCTATGGCAGATGCCGCAGGCCTGTACCTTAAGAAGCACCGCCCCATTACCGGGCTCGGGGATGGGCCGCTCCACCATTTCAAACGGTCCTTTGGGGCGAGGGACCTGTACAGCCCGCAACCGATCAGGTTTCATAAAACTCCTTTTTGACCCTACATGGGCAGCCTGGCCATTTGGTAAGGGTGCTGAAGCATCATCTGGATCGGCTGTTCCAACTTCTTTAGCACCGGCTGGGGATGCAAGCCGATAAAGAGCACCGACAGGGCTAATACGCCCAGGATGACGACCTCACGGAAATTGACGTCCCAAAGAACGTGTTCTACCCGGGGTTCGCCTAACAGAGAATCGTGCAGCATCCGCAAGATGTAAATTACCCCGAAAACGATGCCGACAAATCCCAAAACCGCCACCGTCCAATCGGCCTTAAAGACGCCCACCAGGATAAGCATTTCTCCCACGAAATTGTTGAGTCCCGGCAGGCCCAGGGAAGACAGGGCAAAGAGCAGAAAAAAGCCGCTGAACACCGGCATTTTGCTCCACAGTCCCCCCAGGTCGGCAAATTTCCGGGAATGAATGCGTTCGTCCAGCATGCCCACCATGATGAACAGGGCCGAGGTGGATATGCCATGGTTGATCATTTGCAGGATGGCGCCGCTCAAGGCCACCTCATTCCAAATGATGATGCCGATGATGGCTAGTCCCATGTGGGCGATGCTGGAGTAAGCCACTAGGCGCTTGATGTCGGCTTGGGCCAGCGCGACCCAACCGGCATAAAAGAGCCCGGCCACCCCCAGGATCAGCAAGAGCGGCCCCAGGGTCTGGGCGCCGTGGGGGAAGAACGGGATGGCAAACCGGAAGATGGCGTAAACTCCGGTCTTCAGGAGCAGCCCGGCCAGGACTACGCTACCGGCGGTGGGAGCCTCCGTGTGGGTGTCAGGCAGCCAGGTGTGCACCGGTATGAGAGGGACCTTGATGCCGAAGGCCAGCACGAAGGCGGCAAATAAGAGGATTTCAGTAGTGCGTCCCAGCGGTCCATGCTGGGTTAATTGGTAAACCGAAAAGGTATAAACTCCAGTTTGGTGCCCATGGAGGATATAGAGCATTAGGAGGGCAATGAGCATCACCAGGCTGCCGGTCAGGGTATAAAGCAAAAACTTGATGGCCGCATGGATGCGGTTTTCGTGGCCCCAAACCCCCACCAGGAAGAACATGGGGATGATCTGGATTTCCCAAAAGAGATAAAATAGCAGAAAATCGGCGGCCAGAAAGAGGCCCGCCAGGGTACCCTCCAGGAACAGCAGGAAGAAATAGAAAGAGCCGTATTTGAAATCGATAGCCCGCCAGGAAATGAGGACGCAGAAGATGTTGAGAAAGGCCACCAGCGCCAGAAGCATGAGGCTGATGCCGTCCAGCCCCAGGCTGTAGCGGGCCCCCAGCCAGGGAATCCAGGGGTAGTCCTCCAGCAGCAGCCAGGTACCTTGAGACGTGGCGTGGGGTGTAAGATTGAGAAAAAAGAGCGCCTCCACCAGGGCCATTTCCACCAGCGTGACGATCAGACTGAGCCAGCGTACCAGATGGGGTCTGCGATAAGCCGCCAGGACGATGAAGGAACCCACAATCGGCCAGAAAATAATGACGCTAAGTATTGGAAATTGAAGCATAATCAGGCCTCCTTACCACAGGTACCGGCTCAGGACCACCGTGGCAAAGAAGACGGTCAGGCCCAGGAACAACATCTTCAGATAAGTGGACAGCCGTCCCGTGGTCCAGTATCCTAGGCCCCGTGACACAGTTTGCAGGCTGCTGGCGGACTTGACGATACCCTCATCGATAACGAGTTCGTCGACTTTGAGCCAGCAGAATTTCGCCAAAGCCCAATAGGGTTGAAAAAGTGCTTTGGAGCCCCCGACAACGACCCGTTGATCGTAAGGATCATCCACCTGCCGCCAGAAGAATTTCGCCACCGTTTGATAGGGCCGGACCAAGATCGTGTGATAAAGCCGGTCCAGATAAAAACCATAAAAAAAGAGGCCCCAATAGCCCTCCAACGCTGGCTCCTTAACCGGCCGACGGCGATAAAGCCGATAGGCAATGGCGATGGCAATCACCACCAGAGAGCCATTAGCGAAGCCCAAAAGCCATTCGGTAGCCAAGGGTGCACCCAGGTCCGGCCGGGACCCGGGAACGATGGCCAGGTAGTGGCCTAAAAAGTTCTTGCCGAAGCCGCCCGGCAGGTTAAGCAGGCCGTCACCCAGGGCGCAGATCGCCAGGGGCCAAAGCACCCAGCCCATGAACCTGGGGGTGGG
>JAMCQY010000259.1 GCA_023381945.1 Deltaproteobacteria bacterium | reverse complement strand
AGGTTTCGGCCAAATCCTTCGTCCTGATGGATGCCAAGACCGGCCAAATTTTACTGTCCCTTAATCCCCAATTGTTCTGGCCGCCCGCCAGTACTCTCAAGGTGATGACCGCCCTGGCGGTGGTGGAGCACCTGAAAATGGACGACACGGTGCCAGTGAGTGCTTTTGCCGCCTCGGCCCCGGCCTCCAAGATCAACATCAAACCGGGTGAGACCTACACGGTCCGGGATATGCTTTACGCCCTGCTGCTCTCTTCCGCCAACGATGCAGCCCGGGCCCTGGCCGAAAAGGTGAGCGGCAGTGAAGAAGCTTTTTGCCGGCAAACCACCCGGGAGGTTCGCCAGTGGGGCGCCTACCGCACCAGCCTTTGCACTGCCAACGGCCTGCCGGCGGACAATCAATTCTCCACTGCCCAAGATCTGGCCCTGATGTTCAAGAAGGCGATGGAAAATCCGGAGCTGGCCAAGATTATGGAGACTAAATATTACACCATCAAGGGGGGCAAGGAACTGCGCAATCACAACCGCTTCCTGTTCACCACCCCTCTGGCGGTGGCCGGCAAAACCGGCTATACCCGGGCCTCCAAAACCACCTATGTCGGCTTGTTTCAAAAAGGCGACAAAGCCATCATTGTCGCCATGATGGGGAGCACTAAGAAATGGGCCGACTTGCGGCCTCTGATCGAGAAGGGCTTTGAATTGGAAGGCGCCCCCATCGCCAAATTGCCGCCGGTCGAAGAGAAACTTTATTTCGGTAAAGGGCACACCACTGCGGTCGCAGCCCGGAAGACCAGACGGGGTAAGGCTATAGGTTCCAATGGCTACTCCGCCAGGAAAAAGGCCTTGAGCAGGAAAAAAGCCAAGCAGAAGGAAGAAGATTCTTAAAGCCGGGACTTTAATGGCCGCCAAAGGTTTATTCAATAAAGTCAAAAATTCGCCCACGCGCCGGCGATTTGTGGTATCCACCATCAAGAAGGAAGAGGGCCATTTCGAGACCGCAGTATTTGAGGCCAACTTCTTTTATATGCCGCGGCACTTCTCTAAACCCGATCTGGCGGTGGAGACCCAGACCAAAGATGAGGCTTGGGACCTTCATTACCGCCTGACGGCCCGCCTAGCCAAAGAATACCCCCCCAGGATTTTCGAAGAATATCATAAACCACCCGCCTGACCGTCACCGGATTAAAGCCTCGCGGTCAAACTGCCGAATCTAGTAGTGGGCCGGTTGCCGTCACCGGGAAATCGGCCCTCCCAAAGGCGACTTCTGCACCTCACTAGGACTGGATAGGCCGGAGCATGACTACGCCGAAATTCGCCCAAGCTGGCGGAGGCTGCGGAGAAAAGGGCAATATCGTGGTGGAATTGGCCCTGGTCCTCCCTTTGCTGCTGCTGATTTTGGCCGGCATTGTCGACCTGGGCACCCTGTATTGGGAAAAGCAGATCATCATCAATGCCGCCAGTGAAGGGGCCAGGGTGGCGGCCAGGGCCGGCAGCGGGGGAAATGCGGCCCAAAGCACCAGTCAGATCATGCAAATCGTCCAGGACCAACTGGACAAATATGCCCTGAAAGATGCTGGCGGTAACCGGATTGTTTTGACATCGGGCTCTAATTTCAATTACCAATGGGATACTGCCGTCACCCCGGTGCAGTTATGGGTAGAGATCAAGAATATCCCGGTGGCGCTGCTGCTGCTGCCCAATGTGCTGCCTTTATGGGGCAGCGGCGACGCTGCCAGCCCGCCCGCCTTGCAGGCCAAAACCACGGTTGCGGCGGAATGGACCGTCCCGCCGCCGTAAAATTATTCAGGTTTTAGAAATCGAGGTCCACGCTTTTCACCCCGTCAACGGCAAAAACCTCCTGCAAGACCTGCCGGCTGGGATGAACAGTGCGCACTCGCAGGAGGAAACTGGCTCGGACTTCACGCCGTTCCAGATCCTTGCTTACGCTAAAATTGATTATCTCAAATTTATTCTGGGCAATGATATCCTGAATGCGGTTAAGTTGTCCGGCCTCGTCGTGGGAGACCACGGTCATCTCTTTATACCAGTCTTTTTTCAGGCGCCGCTCCAAGGCCTTGAGACCGATGAGGGACACCAGGGTAAGGCCGGTCACCGCACTTCCGAAAAGATAAAATCCAGCGCCGACAGCCAGGCCCACGGCGCAGGCCACCCAAATGGCGGCCGCAGTGGTCAGGCCCCGGATGGTGTCTTTATAGCGCAGGATGACCCCGGCCCCCAGAAAGCCGATGCCGGTGATGGCCTGGGCGGCGATGCGCCCCGGGTCGGCCCGCAGGATATCCGCCACCCCCTTGCCCTCATATTTAAAAAAGAGCAATTCCGAAACCACCATGATCAGGGCCGAGCCCATGCAGAGGAGCAGGTAGGTCCGGATGCCGGCCGGCCGGCCGTGCACCTCGCGTTCGAGCCCCACCACCGCGCCCAGGACCGCGGCCAGGAACAACCTGAAAAGTATCTCGTATTCACTCACCATGGGGTGCTCCTTAAAACTGTGGTTAGTGATGGTTATGATACCGTAATTTCAGGGAATTGTAGAGAGGATTAAGAATGCGTTTTTGAGCAAAAACCTTGACAGTGTACGTTTGACGTATTGTATATAATTTGAAAAGATGATTATAAGTTTCCGCGACAAGCGAACGAGCACTTTTTCGAAGGCGAATAAGGGCAGGCTAACGGGCATCTTTTTGTCCAATTTTTGGCCGGTCACCTGACCGCAACCCCGCGCCACGACGACGCGGTGTTTTTGGTTATTGGACAAAATGCGAGGTTTTTCTTTTTTGCACCCTCCCGGGACTTACCCAGACACATGACATATTTTGTCTAATGATTGACGACGTTGTCCCTGGTAGAATCGGCCTAGGGGTAGATCTATATGTCTGTACTACTCAACCTAACTGCCATGACGGCGTTAACCGCCTTAGGCTTGATGTTTTGTATCGTTGACCCTGCGGCGGTGGAGGCGAAGCCGGCTGACCAAGCTTATCGCGGCGAAAATGCTCTCTATGCCGGCTCCAAGAGCTGTATCGAATGCCACGGCAAGTTCTACAAACTCTGGTCTACCTCCTGGCACGGGCTGGCCATGCAGCCCTACACCCCGGAGTTCGCCCGGGCCAATTTGACACCGCAGCCGAAAGACCTGACCATAGGCAAATACCGCTACCGGGCGGACACCGGCCCCAAAGCCGGCTGGGTCATGGAAACTGACTCCAAAGGCAAGAAGAAAAAATACCCCATTCTCCACGCTCTGGGAGGCAAGAAGGTCTATTATTTCTTGACACCATTAGAACGGGGGCGCTTACAGACTCTGCCGGTTGCCTATGACGTTCGCACCAGGCTATGGTTCGACACTGCGGCCAGCGGGGTGCGCCACTTCGGCTCCGGGCCGCCCGAAGAACCGATTAACTGGAAGGAGTGGCCTTATACCTTCAACACTGCCTGCTTCAATTGTCACGTCAGTCAGCTCAGCACCAACTACGACCTGCAGACCGATACCTACCGCACTACCTGGGCAGAGGCGGGCATCAACTGCGAAACCTGCCACGGACCGTCCAAAGAACACAACGAGGTGATGAAGGGGGCGCCCCCCGGGCAGCCGCCCCCGGACCTGAAGATCATCAGCGTCAAAAAGTTCACCCATGAGCAACACAATGCCGCGTGCGGCGCCTGTCACGCCAAGGCCTCACCCCTCACCACTTCTTTTCCGCCCGGGGAGCGGTTTTTTGACCATTTTGACTTGGTAACCCTGGAAAACCCGGACTACTATCCTGACGGCCGGGATCTGGGGGAAAACTACACCTTCACCACCTGGCTCATGAGCCCCTGCGTCAAATCCGGAAAATTGGACTGCATCAAGTGCCACACTTCCAGCGGCCGGTATCGTTTTAAAGACCAAGCCAAGGCCAATGAAGCCTGCCTCCCCTGCCACGCCGAGCGGGTGGCCAAGGCCGCGGAGCACATCCACCATCCAGCGGACAAGCCTGGAGTTCCCACCAAATGCGTCTCCTGTCATATGCCTATGACCGCCTTTGCCCGCATGAACCGGAGCGATCACTCCATGTTGCCACCGGCGCCGGCCGCAACCATGAAATTCGGCTCACCTAATGCTTGCAACTCATGCCATAAAGACAAGGACGCAACCTGGGCCGACCAGAACGTGCGGCAGTGGAGGACTCGGGACTACCAGGCCCCGCTCCTTCAACGGGCTGGCCTCATTGACGCCGCCCGCAAGCGCGACTGGCAAAAGCTCCCGGAGATGCTGACCTATATAACCAGCCCGGCGAGGGACGAGATCTTCGCCGCTTCTCTCATCCGCCTGACCATGGCTGCCCCTGATGAGCGTGTCCGCCAGATTTTACTTAAAGCCATCCAAGACCCATCCCCATTAGTCCGGGCCGCGGCGGCGGAAGCCTTGTCCGTCAGGCCGAGCCAGGAAAGCTTTCAGGCCCTGGTGACTGCCACCGGCGATAGTTACCGGTTGGTGCGGGTGCGGGCTGCAGCCTCGCTGGCCCAATACCCGGAGGCGCGTTTTAAGGGCGAGGACTTTAAGATGGTGAAGAAGGCCAGCCAGGAGTACCTGAGCTCGCTAACGGCCCGTCCGGATCAATGGTCCTCCCACTACAACCTGGGGAATTATTATCTCCACCGGGGCGAAATTAAGCAGGCCCTGGCCGCTTACGACACAGCTCTGAAGATTGAGCCCCGGGCGGCCATGGTCTTGGTCAATGCCGCCATGGCTTATGCCCAGATAGGTGAGAAGGACCGGGCAGAGAAGTCTCTGGTGAAAGCCAATAAAATTGCCCCGGAGAACGCCGCCGCTCACTTCAACCTGGGGCTGCTTAAGGCCGAGCAGGATAGGGGTAAAGAGGCGGAGCGGGAGCTCAGAGAAGCTTTCCGGCTAGATCCCAAGATGGCCCAGGCGGCTTATAACCTCTGCATCCTCACCGTCAAAGACCGGCCCGAGGAGGCCTTGTCCTGGTGCCGGAAAGCGGCGGAACTGAATCCCCAGGAGCCCAAATATGCTTATACCCTGGCCTTCTACCAGAAAGAGCAGGGAGACCTTAAGGGAGCGGTGGCGACTCTTCAGGACCTGATTACGCAACGGCCCGGTTTTGCGGACGGCTACATTTTGCTGGCCGAAATTTATTTGCAGCAGGGGGAGCGCTCCCAGGCCGAGATTGTTATGCGGCAGGCCCTCGAGGTGGAGAGCCTTTCTTCCCAGGATCGGAGCCGGGTGGCCGCGGCGCTCCAGAAATTGGAAAAGGCGGGGCTTAAAAGACGACAAACCGGGAAATAGATGAGATGAGGTGCAAATGCCAAACGTTAAATAGGTGCGCCTGACAAGCAAATATGAGGCAGGATTTTATTTTAATAAGGCTTAGCCATCCGCTTGCACAATGGAAACGAAAGTATTGGCCTCAATGGAGATACTAATTCCC
>JAMCQY010000219.1 GCA_023381945.1 Deltaproteobacteria bacterium | reverse complement strand
TGGACCGCTCCTTGTTTACCATCGACGGCCTGGAGTACTATGACCAGATCAACCTCCTCAAGGGCGGCATTATTTTCTCCGACGCCATTACCACCGTCAGCCCCCGCTACTCCCAGGAAATCCAGACTCTGGAGTTCGGCTACGGCCTGGATGGGGTATTGCGCCGTTACTCCACGAAACTGCACGGTATTTTAAACGGCGTGGACTATCAGGAATGGAGTCCGCAGGCCGATCAACTGCTGCCGCATAATTTCACTCCTGAAGATTTGACGGGCAAGGCAGCCGACAAGGCGGCCCTGATGGAGGCCTTCGGGCTCAACAGGAAACTGGACAAAGCCCCCATCCTGGCCATGATCTCCCGGTTGGCGGACCAAAAGGGCTTCGACCTGGTGGCCGAGGTGCTGCCGCAGCTCATGACCCAAGAGGTTATAGTGGTCATCCTGGGCACCGGCGAAGAGCGCTATCACCGTTGGCTGGCGGCCGAGGCCCCCAAATATCAGGGCAAACTGGGAGTGCTGGTGGCTTTCGACAACAAGCTGGCCCACCTCATGGAGGCCGGGGCCGACATGTTCCTCATGCCGTCACGCTACGAGCCCTGCGGCCTCAACCAGATCTACTCCATGAAGTACGGCACTATCCCCATTGTCCGGGAAACCGGCGGCCTGGCGGATACGGTCACCCCGATGGGCAACCCCAAGGAACCGGGCACCGGGTTCGTCTTCAGCGATTACAGCGCCGAAGCCTTTTTAAAGGCCATCTATCAGGCCCTCGAGGCCTATAAGGACCAGAAACTCTGGTCCCGGATCATGCAGAACGCCATGTCCCAAGATTTTTCCTGGACCAGGAGCGCCCAGGCCTACCTGGAGCTGTATAAGCGATTGGTGTGAGGATTTCGCAGGAATAGGGTTGGAATTAGGGATCGGGTAGCTCAGGCTTTCCAGCCTGTGCAGCCGTAGGGGCGACCCGCTGGGTCGCCCCTTTCACTATATTCGGAGATAAATCCTAATTTTGATTAGAACGAATACTTATTAATGAGCAAAATAATTCCCTAAACCGTTGGTATTCTTTTGATGTATTATCAGTTAGCATTTCCAAATTAAAAAACTGAGTTGTTCTAAGATTGGGATATTTCAATCTTAATGTATTTTCATTGAAGGCCGCTCTAACAATAGTCCATAGGTGATGAAATCCACTGTCTCTTGCTGCTTCATGACTTTTCTCAGCCTCGCCTATTCTATTATAAATGTTAGATGAATCCCCACCACCCTTAATCTCTATTGCGGCTATTGGATTAACATCTGTCGGTAATATTTCTTTAATGCTGATGTCTGGGTCTGCAGAAAAATTTACTAATATTGTGTTTCCTGGCTCGTTCCTCATTGTAATAGATCGAGGAGTCGAAGAGGTCATGTACGGCTCAACTATTTTTTTAATTAAATTATAAACTTCGATGATTGCATCTTGTCCGATTTTATTTAGTATGCCTCCCCTAAGCTGAGGACCGATTGTAATTATTTGAAGAGTTCGAATAATATCTAATGATAAAATATTGATTGCATCAAGCAATGTTTGACCGGTAGAAATTAAACTTTTGCAAAGCGCAGGAATTAAATTAGTAACCTTGAAAGGAATTCTTCCGTGCTGTTCAAATGCCTTAAATCTACTAAAAGTGCTTTTATTATAAAAATCTTTTTGCGATATTCCATAAAGCAATCTGTAATACCCTAAAAGATGAGGGCTGGTTTGGATGGTATAAGGGACGGGGAAAAAAGCCTCACCACGAATTCCAAAAGAAGCCACTCTTCTTAAATATTCGGTGGGCACTAAATTTGCAAGTTCATTATCAAGTATGGGAATTTCCATGTTAATTATGGCTTCTTGTAATGCTTCTCCGAGATATAAATTCTTAATTTCTTGGAATCTAAAATAAAAAGAGATTTGTAAATCTGGCTCAATTACCGGTAATATAGTGTCAGATGACTCAGCCATTTTTAATTTTCCATTTTAGACGTTTTTTTGCAATATCAGCATATTCGTCTTTAATTTCTATCCCGATGAATTTACGTTCGAGCCTCAAACAAACCTCTCCAACTGTTCCAGAGCCAAAAAATGGATCAATTACAAGATTGCCTGGTTCAGAACCAGCTAATAAACAAAGTTCGACTAGAGTTGGTGGAAAGGTGGCAAAGTGAGCACCATGAAAAGCTTCGGTGTTTATTTGCCAAACTGTACGGCGATTCCGCAGATTCCCATTTGAATCACATTGTTCTCTAATGGCTTCATAGTTATAATAATATTTTGCAGATTTAGAAAAAAGAAAGATATATTCATGTGACCTTGTCGGACGATCTTTTACTGACTCTGGTTGACAGTTTGGTTTATACCAGATGATGTCAGACCTTAAATACCATCCGGCTTCTTGCAGCGCAAAAGCTATACGCCACGGAACTCCTATAAGGTCCTTTGCTTTTAGCCCTTCAGGAGTTGGCGGCCGATATCCCATCCCTCTTGCGGGGTTTTTCTTATCTGCGTCACGCCAAGTTCTATTACCACTGGTATATGAATCTCCTATATTCAACCATAAAGTCCCATCAGGTGTTAATATCCTATTAATTTCCGAAAAAATTTCTGTCAAATTATTTATATAATCGTTCAATTTCGATTCAGCACCAATTTGATTATCAAGAGAAATCCCATAATCACGTAACCCCCAATAAGGAGGACTTGTAACGCAACACCTACAAATATTTGATCTTAATTCTCTTAATACACTTAAAGCATCGCCTATAACTATCTCACAACCTTCATAAAATTCAGTGAAGAAAAGTTGATATTTTACTTTTTTGGCGAAATTTCCTTCCATAACTCAATTTTCCTAATACAAATATATTTTTAAAATATAGAAATATGATCCCATACCTTCTGACTAATTGTCAAATTGAATCTAACCTTTAAAGCGTCTAAGCCGCAAAGAATTGGTGACCACGCTCACCGAGCTCATAGCCATGGCGGCGGCGGCCAGGGCGGGGTTGAGGGTCCAGCCCCAGAGCGGATAGAACAGGCCGGCGGCCACCGGCAGGGCCACCAGGTTGTAGCAGAAGGCCCAGAAGAGGTTCTGCCGGATGATGCGCATCATCTGCCGGGACAGGTGAATGGCCTGAGGGATGAGGGCCAGGTTATCGCGGATGAGAGTCAGGTCCGCGGCCTCCACGGCCACGCCGGCCCCGGTGCCGAGGGCAATGCCTACGTCGGCGGCGGCCAGGGCCGGGGCGTCGTTGATGCCGTCGCCCACCATGGCCACTACTTCTCCCTGTCCTTGCAATTCCATCACCTTCAGGGCCTTGTCGCCGGGCAGGACTTCGGCCAGAACCTCGCTAATCCCGACGCTGCGGGCCATGGCCTCGGCGGTGAGGCGATGGTCGCCGCTTAACAGCAGGATTTTCAGCCCCATGTCCTGCAAGGCCTTGACTGCCTGCGCCGCCCCTGGTTTCAGGGTGTCCGCCGCGGCGATGAGGCCGACGGGTTTGCCGTCCACGGCCATGAAGATGGCGGTCTTGCCTTCCCGGGCGTGCTCTTGTTGCGGTGCGGTGAGGCTGGCGGTGGGGACCTGCTTTTGGGCCAGAAAAGCAAGGTTTCCCAGAAGTACTTCCTGGCCGTCTACCCTGGCCTCCACCCCCAGCCCCGGCAAGGCCTGAAACTCCTCCACCTTTGGCAGAATCAGGTGTCTAACCGCGGCGGCATGGGTCACGGCCTCGGCCAGTGGGTGCTCCGATTTGGCCTCCAGCGCCGCGGCCAGGACCAATATCTGGTCGGCGCTCCACCCCTCCCAGGCGTGCAGGTCGGTCAACTGAGGGGTTCCCCGGGTGAGGGTGCCGGTTTTGTCAAAGACGACGGTGGTGAGGCGATAGGCCCGTTCCAGGGGTTCGCCGCCGCGCAGCAGGATGCCCAGTTCGGCCCCCCGGCCGGCGCCCACCATGACCGCGGTGGGGGTGGCCAGTCCCATGGCGCAGGGGCAGGCGATGATCAGCACCGCCACCATGCTGATGATGGCCCGGGAGAAGGCCGGGGCCGGGCCGAAGCTGAGCCAGAGTAAGAAAGTCAAGGCCGCCAGGCCCATGACCACGGGGACGAAGATGCCGGCCACCTTATCCACCAGGCGCTCGATGGGGGCCTTGCTGGTCTGGGCTTCCTCCACCAGGCGAATGATCTGCGAGAGCACCATCTGTTCGCCCACCCGGGTAGCTTTAAAGGCCAGGAAGCCGCGCTGATTCAGGGTGGCGCCCCAAACCTCCATTCCCGGCTCCTTGGCCACCGGCAGGCTTTCGCCGGTGAGCATCGATTCATCCACCGCGGAGGAGCCCTCCACCACCACGCCATCCACCGGGATTTTCTCCCCGGGGCGCACCAGCACCAGGTCGCCCATCCTCACATCGGCCAAGGGTATTTCCACTTCTTCAGCGTCGCGTTTGAGGCGGGCCGTGGGCGGAGACAGGGCGAAGAGGCGCCGGATGGCCTCAGAGGCCCGGCCCCGGGTGCGGGCCTCCAGCCAGCGGCCTAGTAGAATAAAGGTGATGATCATCAGGGCGGTGTCGTAGTAGGTTGCCGGGGCCTGGCCGGCTGCGGCCACGGTCTCGGGAAAGAAAGTGACCCAGGCGGAATAGAAATAGGCCGCCGAGGTGCCCAGGGCCACCAGGGTGTCCATGTTGGCGGCGCGATGCCGGGCGGCTGACCAGGCGCCGGTAAAAAAGGAGGCGCCGGAATAGAACATCACCGGGGTGGAAAAGACCAGGAGTATGAGGTTCATGGTCCGGTGGCCCAGACCCAGATTGTGCTCCACCGGCGGAATCATGCAGGCCCAAACCGGCAGGCTCAGGATCAGGGCCAGCAGGAAGCGATTGCGGAATTGCCTGACTTCGGCCTCGGGCGGGCGCGGCGGGCGCTGCTCTTTGGCCGCGGCTTCCACTTCGTAGCCCGCCTCCTGAATCATCTTCGTCAGGGCTGTAAGATCGGTCGCCTGGGGATTATAGCGCACCTTGGCCTGGCGGGTGGCCAGATTAACTAATGCCAACTCCACCCCCGGAGCATTGGTCAAGGCCCGCTCGACCCGGGCCACACAGGCGGCGCAGTGCAGCCCCCCCAGGGTGAGGGTGATTTCCTCGGTTTTTTCAGGCATGATGAGGTTCTCCTAACCTCTTAGCGCCTTGGGCCGTTTGGTGATCCAAACTGATTCCTCAGGAGATAGAAATCTACTAAGCGTCATCCTTTTAACAGTTGCCTATCAGTATTCGAAATTTAAAAATTTCGTCTCCCCAAGGTGCTATGCATAAACAATAATCCGGCAAAGGCGGAAAGGCAAGTAATGCCCCGGAGCGCGACTGCCTTGCCGCCCCTGCTGATTGCTGGTACTATACGGCTTATGAGCCTTACTACTCCTCCCCGTTTTGGCAAGAGTGC
>JAMCQY010000190.1 GCA_023381945.1 Deltaproteobacteria bacterium | reverse complement strand
CAAGGACATCAAACCACGGGGATTGCGCTGAACAGGCCTTGGCCGGACAATTCCAAAAATCCGAGATCGGTTACTCGGGTAGAAGTCTTGGTCCCCGGCCAGTTGTCGGCATATTCATCATGGGTGACCAAAACATTAACCGGCAGATTGGAGCCGGTGAGCGCCGCGGCCGCCGGATTAGGCGAGTAGATTTTATTGGCATGGGCCGCCACCCAATAGGTGCCGTCGCCCTGGGTAACAAACTCTGGATTAGCGGTGCGCCCCAGGACCTCCGCGGTGGCCCAGGCCGCGCCCTTCCTGACCTCGTAAACCAGGCCGGGGTAGCCGTTGGCGCTCACCGCGTCCCATTTCAGGACAATGCGGTTATCCCGGTAGAAACTGACCAGGTTGGCGATATCGGGGATGGCGCTCAGGCCCACCACCGTATGCCGGTAGCTTTCGGACCATTGCCCCCGGGTGCCATCCCGCTCTACATAGCGCAGCTGGAAATCATAGGTATAACCCTGCTCCACCGGCAGCAGGGAGATTTCCCCAGCGTTCATCAACACCATGGGTATCAGGGTCTTGGGGCCGTCGCTGTCGGCTATCCAGTATTGCGCCTCCACCCCGACGGCATTGGGATGAAAGGTATTCTGCCAAGGCGCCAGGGTGACCAGGATGCGGGGTTGCCAGGCATTGACCGTCTGGAGCATCACCGTCACATCGGAGCGGATATTTTCGGCCACCGGCGGGTTCCAGGCGTAGGGGACGGTGATCAGGCTTTTGTGCGCCGGAATCGCTCCCTGGTCGGCCAGGTGGATATCCGGGGCCTCATCCACGCAGGTGAGTTTAGCCCACATCCCGGAGGATTGTTTGATGTCCTTGACGATCACCGGAATGGTCTCAAGACCCCATTCCCCAAAGGTCACCAGGTCGCCGGCCGCCAGGTTGGTGCCGGTGGAATCAACCGGCGTGGTAAACTCCACCGTGGTCTGTTCCCCGGGGTCGGTGACCACCTGCTCCGTCCAGGGCGTTTCACCCGGCACCCGCAGGGTCAGGCCGTAATCCTTGCCCGCCGCCATGGGCAGCAGTTCGTCCACGGTGACGCCGATAATATTGGTGCCGTAGATCGGTGCCCCTTCGCCGTCATAACCGGTGATCTCAAAATTCAGGCTCTTGATCCGGGCCGCGGCCAGGCCCACCAGCATGACGTCATGCTGTAACAGGATCTTATCTCCCCGGGTCATATGCAGGTTCTGGACATTGGTGGAACCGGTAATCTTGCGGTAGCGCAGCCGGGCGTCGGCCATATGATAGCGCGCCCGTTTAAAAACCTGATCCGGATGAGTGGAGCCGGGCACCGGCAATTGCTCATACCTGGTGGCCAGGGGCAGGGAGGGGGCCGGGCGGCCCCAGGCATCCACCTTGATCCCGGCCGCATTCAGAACGGCATAGCCGTCGTCCGGCACAATGCGTTCATCGGCCTGATAGTTCAAAAATTCATTGGTAAAGGGGCAGCGGAAGGCGTGCGGCAGGTCTGGATAAATGATTTCGACTTCCAGGTCTTTCAGTGTCCGCGGATTCAGGACGGTTACCGGGTTGTCCTGGGGTTCATCCAGGATAACCGACCACTGGCTGTCGTGTTCACAGGGCGCGGCCCGGCCCGCCGCGGCAATCTCCTTGAGCAGTTCCCATTGGTTGACCACCTGGTCCACATTGCGGCTATAGGTCCAGCGGTTAGTCTCGCAGTATTCGTGCCAGTATTGCAATTGGGTCAGGTTGATCCTGCTGTCCGGCACCGGCGCGGGACAGGCGGCGTCTTGCAGGACCGCCCGGAAACAGGAGGCCGGGTTGCGGGTGGCCCGCCAGATCCAGGTGCCGGTGGTCTTATCCCAATCGGGCAGGATTGATTTCCCCAGAAAGTTGAACTCATCCAGGGTGCCGTTCAATTGGTCGCTCGCCTGGATTTTGACCGCAATCTTAGCCAGGGGATCGGGGTAGGTGACCGGCTGCGTATAACGGAAACTGCGCAGGGCGGTCCAGTATGACTCGGACACCTGGGTGCCATCGGAGACAGACTCATCATCCGGAGTCTGCCGGGTGATATAGACGTTGTAGCCCGCCGGATCATAGGGCACTATCCAGGCCCAGCCGCGGCGCACCGCCGAGGTGGTATTGGCAAAAATGCTCACCGGCAGATGCACCGTGCCGGTCCCCAGGCTACAAGGCTCATAGGCGATATCGAAGAAACATTCCACCGCCGAGCGCTCGCCCGCCTTGGGGATATACGTCACCGTGTCATAAGCCCCACGGGGCAAGGTAATATCCACGCTGATGACGTTGACGCCGGGACGGGTGGTGCGCACCTGGGTGACGCCGTTTTTCAGGAGGATGCTCAAACCCTCCTCGAGAACATCGTTGGTATATAGGGTAATGGGAAGATCATTGGCCCAACCCTGCCGCTGTTCCACGGTGACGCCGCGGTAGGAAGCAATCGGCGTGTCACCGATGCGCAGATCGGTGATATCAAGGGGGCCGTATTGCCCAAAATAGCTGGTGACGAATTGGTCATTGCCCAAGGCTTCGGAGACGTCCCGGGCCATTTTCAGGGGCACAATACGGTGATAACCCAGCAGCCGGGGGATGGTGCCCCAGGGCCGCATCTGGTTGCGGGCCCCGGTGACGAACTGTGTCGGGCTGTCCTGCCCCTGGGTCAGGCCGCCGGGCGCGGGCAGGGCCGGCCGGGCCGGGGGAATCAGGGCGTTGACCAGCAGATTGCCCACAATGCCCGTGGCCATGCCGGCGAGACCGCCAAGCAAGCCCGCTGTAGCACCCACGCTCAATCCAAAAAGTGCTAATTCTGCCCCAGCGGAGGCGCCCATGGTGACCGCTGCGGCCACGATGGACGCCACGGCCACCAGCACCATGGCCGCGGCCCGGGCTCCCGGGACTATTTTAATCACCACCACGCTGCCGGGCTGAGGCCGGGTGTGCGCCCACAAGGGCGGGGGCAAATGCTCGCCGTCCAGGGAAACCGCCGCCTGCCGCCGGATCTCCGGGTTGGGTTGGATTTCCGCCAGCAACTCCCCGACGCTCTGGCCGGGGCGCATTTGGATGACTTCCGGCTCCTGAAAGGGGCTGGGGCTGGTGATGACCTGAAATAGCTCGTTGATCGGCTGCAGGTCTTTAAAGGTCTGCGAGTCGCGCATGCCGGTATATCCCGATGATGGACCGCCGCCAGACGGCGTGGTCATAGCGTTCGATGATAGTGCCGGCCCCTTCCCGGCAGTTGAGCATCCGGCCCGGCGCCAGGACTAAGCCCACATGGCAGGGGCGGGCGAAAAGCACATCGCCGGGGTGTTCCTGGCCAGCAGGAATTTCCCGCCAGGTTTGCGCCCCCTCCTTCAGGGCGGCGGCGGCCTCGGCTGAATTTTGCCGGGAGTATTCCAAGCCTTCGGGCAGTGCTATCCCAAAGCATTCCTGATAGGCCGCCAGCAGCATTCCCCAGCAATCCCACCCGGCAAGGTCGCGGCCTCGGTCGGCAAAGGGTACGCCCAGCGCTTTTTTTGCGAAATTTTTAATGTTTTCCTTGCAATGGCCGCCTAACATGATTAAAAAATCCTCAAAGGAGAAGCCGATGCGAACCGTTATTTTATGCCTATTCTTATTCTTAGTCGGATGCGCCCAAACTCTGCCAGAAATTCGCGCCTCCAATCCGGATACCGTCATCACTTCTGCGCGCTCCCCGAAATCCATGGCGAATTGCCTAAATCATGAAGTCCAGAGCGAATCCTGGGGCCGAATAAATCTGACCGAAGATGGCGAAAATTATCATCTGCTGATTAGTTCCATTTCTGGTTCCGGTTTTACCGGCGGGACTAAGACCTTTCCGGTTGCCGAGGTTTTGATAAAGCCAGACGGCAACGGGGGGTCCATAGCGGAAAAAAGAACTTGGAATTTAATTAACAAGACCGCCTCCGAAACCCTTTCCGAATCCATCCAAAAATGCGCTCAAAACATCCCCTGAAAATAGGCCGGGGTGAACAGCCCCTTGGGATAGCCCTCGCTGGCCAGCTTCTCGTAGGTGAGCTGGCCCGCGGCGCTGCCTTGGTTATATTTGACATTCCGCAAGGTCAGGTCCGTCCAGGCCGCCTCCACCGTGTCCGGGTCGCTCCCCTGCACGATCTCAATGCTGACGGTGATCGGGCTGAGGCTGGACTCCAGGAACTCGGTCAGGCGCCGGTCCACGTTGCTTATGGTCAAGGACGCCTGGGGCGGCTGGTCCGCCGAATCATCCGGCACGGAGATATCAAAGGGGAAAGCCGTATAAGTCTCGCCCCGGCTGACCAGGTCGGTGCTTTTCAGCACCAGGCGCAGGATATCCCCCGGGTCATCGGCCCGGGCGCAGGTCAGCAGCACATAAATCGGATCATCCGAATTTTGATTGTAGATGTTGACCAGCATGGACAGGGAGAGGTTGCGGCTCACGGCATCTCCCCCAATTGCAAGGTGACTTTCTGATAAAGGCCGCTGGCCTCGCCATAACTCGGCGGTTTAGTAAAAATCACGCTAATGGTGGCGCCCGTGTCCGGGTCGGGGAAATCGAAGGAGGAGGCGCAATAGCTCCGGTAAAAAGTCCGCAGGGTGCTTTTCTGGCTGGCGGTCAGCCATTGCGTCCAGGTAAAGGGCCGCACCTCCGCGGTGTCCTTGCGGCGCAAAATGGGCGGCCCGGCGTCCATCTGGTCATGGATGACCAGATCGGGCTCGGCGTCTTGGAAACCGCTTTGCAGCGGGCTTTGCGGTAAGGTGGCGGGCCAGGTTGCCATAATTAACCTCTCACAGTAATGCCGGGTTGGGCGCCATAGCGCCGGTCCATGGCCTGGGCGGTCTGCCCGTTGCCCTGAATCAACTGCGCCACGGTTTCATCCAGGGTGACAATCAAATCCCGGCTGGTGCCGCCGCGCTCCACCGTAGCCTTGCCGATGGGGGCGGAGGTTTTGTTGACGATGGTGATGTTCCAGCCCCCGCCCCGTTCATAATCCCTATTTTCGCCCCGGCTTAATACCCTTTCGCCAGTTTGCAAAATGGCTGGAATTTCATCCGGAGCTAAGCCATTGTGGGCCACCACGATCCCGCCGGAGTGAAAATATTTTCCTGCTCCGATAGCCCCAACGGGCGCATTATTACCGCCGCCCAACAACCCGGAAAAGAAATTGCCGATGCTACTCAGGAGGCCGCCGCCCCCGCCGCCGCCGCCCGTCAAATTAGCCGAATCCATGGCGGTCCGCGCCACTTGCAAGATAGATTGCGAAGCCATCTCGGAGATGACCTTGAAAATGCCGTTGCTGATATTAGTGAGGACATCCCCGGCGTTTTTGCTCTGGGTAACCAGGGCAAAAATAGTATCACTCAAAGAAGACTGGACATTTTCCGCCGCCTTCTTCCAGGCCGATTCCCAGGAAAAGGCCTCGGGATTGACG
>JAMCQY010000268.1 GCA_023381945.1 Deltaproteobacteria bacterium | reverse complement strand
TGCGGGTAGGTGACCCGGAAGGTGTAATCGTCCAGGACTTCGGCCTTTTTCACCTGGAGGTAGTCGCCGGAGTAGGCCGTGGGGGTCTTGGGATCCACCATCACCTGGTAGCTGAAGAGCACGTCCTGGGCGGTGAAAGGGGCGCCGTCGTGCCACTTGACCCCATGTCGTAATTTAAAGGTGATGGCGAGGCCGTCAGGGGAGACCTGCCAGCTTTCGGCCAACTGGCCCACCAGGTTGAGGTCGCCGTCGTATTTCAACAGGCTGTCGTAGATCAGGCCGATGATGCCGAAAGAGGCGGCATCGCTGGCCAGAGGAGCGAGCAAGGTGCTGGCGTCACCGATGGAGGCGTCGATGAACCAATCACCGTAAGCCGGCCCGGTGTCCGGGCCGCCGTAGACCTTCTCTTCTTCCGCGGGCTTGCAGCCCAGGGCCAAGGAGGACAGGAGCACAAGAAACAGGATTAAAAAGCCAAAAATCAAAGTTCGGCGGAATTTCCCTCCCCCTTTATGGGGGAGGGTCAGGGAGGGGGTGAAAAATTCGGTCTCCCCGCTCCCCCTAACCCTCTTCCCCCGAGGGGAGGGGAAGCCGCCGGCCGCGGTTCTAGTTATCATGTCGAAACTGTCACTCCCATAGCTCTTTAAAAAGGTAAGAATTGCCCTGGCTGAGGCTCATCAAAAGGAATTGCTGATTTCCTCTTGCCCTAACCGCGGCTTTTCGATAAATTTAAAGAAGTCGGGACGTGGCTCAGCCTGGTAGAGCACAGCGTTCGGGACGCTGGGGTCGGAGGTTCAAATCCTCTCGTCCCGACCATTCCTATCCCAATATATCCCGCTTCATCTGCTCAAATTCTTCCTTGCTGATTTCCCCTTTGGCATAGCGCTTTTTCAGGATGTCCAGGGCGGTCTCTTCTTCGCTGCCGGGGCCGCAAATCCTGGGGGCGCGGCCGCGGCCGAAGATAAAAAACAGGGCGATGACGATGACTACGATCCAAAAAATGGGCATGAACATGGGGAAGAGCCACATGGGCCAGTACCAGAAGTAGTCATGAGGCATGGGTATTCTCCTTGTTCGAGGGTTCTGTCTAAAGATAAACCACGGAAACCCAGAGAGCAAAGAGGAAAAAAGGAAGCGTCAGGCTGAAGCCTACGGTTAAGGCACAGGCTGGAAGCCTGCGCTACCAAGTTTTTCGGGGCGACCCGGCGGGTCACCCAACTTTCGGGTTTGGGGAAAGGGGCAGGGGCTCCCGGCCTCTCCCCGTTTCCCTAAATTATTCCTTCGTCTTCTCCCTTACCCCACCCGGCGCCAGCGGGGGCCGGCAGCGGTGTCGGTGATCTCGATGCCCTGGGCGGCCAGTTCCTGGCGGATCAAATCGGCGGCGGCCCAGTCCTGCTGTTTCCGGGCTTCTTCCCGGGCCTGCACCCGGGCTTCGATCTCGGCGTCCGGGGCGGCTGCGGCCCGGGGCTGGTTCATAATGCCCAAGATTTCATCCAGTTCCTGGAAGCGGCTTAAAATGGCAGTTGCCGCGGCATGACCCAGTTTGCCCCGGTCGAGGTCGATGTTGAATTCACCCACCAGGGCAAACAGGCTGGAGAGGACCCGGGAGATATTGAGGTCATCCTCCAGGGCAGTGACGAATTCTTTTTTCAATTGGAAGAGGCGCTCTTCAATGTCGCCATCCGCATCCCCGGCTGGCGGCGCCAGGGAGAGGCGCTCCAGGAAATGGTCCAGCCGGGCCCGGGCGTGGGCCGCAGCCTTGAGATTATCCGTGGTGAAGGCCAGGGGCTTGCGGTAGTGAGTGCTCAGCAGGAAAAAGCGCAAATCAGCGCCACTGAACCCCTGGGCCGCGAGGTCCCGGACCGCCGGCTCGTTTTTCAGGGGGCGGCCGTCCTTAAGAACCCGCTCGCAGTGGAGCCAGGCGTTGGCCAGGGGCTTGCCAGTGGCCGCGGCAAACAGGGCATTCTCATTTTCGTCGTGGGGGAAGAGGGATTCCGTCCCGCCCACGTGAAAGTCCACCGGCTCCTTCAGGTGCTTCAAGGCCATCGCGGCACTTTCCAGGTGCCAGCTGGGGCGCACCTGCCCCCAAGGCGTGGTGTAATAGAGGCCCTTTTTCAACTCCGAAAGCTTGGCCCTTTTGAGCAGGGTGAAGTCTCGGGGGTTTTCCTTGGCGTATTCATCCAGGTCAACAGTCTTGCCCACCCGAATCTTGCTCAGGTCCACGCCGGAGAGACGGCCGTAGTCCTTAAAACGAGAGATGTCGAAGTAGACGGAACGCATTTTTTCATAAGCAAAACCCCGCTCCAGCAGTTTGCGGGTGAGTGCCACCATGTCGTCGACGTGGTCCGAGGCCAGGGGATAGAGCACCCCTTCCTGAATGCGCAGGGACCGCAGGTCCTCAAAGAACTGCCGCTGGAACCCGCCGGTGAAGTCCTTCAGATTTTGGCCGGTGGCCTCGGCGCCGGCGATGGCCCGATCGTCCAGATCGATAAGGCTCACCAACTGACGCACCTTGAGCCCCCGGGTGGTGAGGTAGCGGTTCAGGAGGTCGGCCACCACCAGGCGCCGGGCTACGCTCAGGGAAAGGCTGGTATTGAGGGCCGGACCGTCGGCGAAGATGGTCGCCTCCCCAACCCGGCGGGGGTGGAAGCCCTCCTTGGTCCGGGCCAGGGTATTGTAAAAGCAGAGGCTGGGGACCTCTCTTTCCACAAAAAGAGAGGTGGAAAGATAGCGTTCGCCACCGTCCGGGGCAATGACCACAATGAGGCCGTCGGTCATTTCCCGGGCCTGGCGCAGGGCCACGGCCACCGCGGCCCCCGAGCTCATGCCCAGAAACAGGCCCTCTTGACGGGCCAGGAGCCTGGCAGTCTCATAGGCCTCTTCGTCTTCGATGTTGATGATTTCATCGGCTTTGGCTTTGTCGAAGATCCCGGGCTTATACGACTCCTTCATGTTTTTCAGGCCCTGGATGGCATGGCCCAGGAAAGGCTCCACTGCCACCACCCGAATGACCGGATTGAACTGCTTCATATAGCGGGCCAGGCCCATGACCGTTCCGGTGGTTCCCATGGTGGCCACCACCATGGTGACCTGGCCGCCGGTCTGTTCCCAGATTTCCCGGGCGGTGGCTTGGTGCGCCGCCGGGTTGTCAAGGTTGTTGAATTGGTCCGCCAGGAAGTATTTTCCGGGGTCTTCCCGCATCAAACGGTAGGCTGTTTCGATGGCGCCATCGGTTCCCTGGTGGGCCGGGGTGAGCAGAAGCTCAGCCCCCATGGCCTTGAGGATCTTTTTGCGTTCCAGGGAAGCGGACTCGGGCATGGCCAGCAGCAGACGATAGCCTTTGACGGCGCAGACCAGAGCCAGGCCGATGCCGGTATTGCCGCTGGTGGCTTCCAGCACGGTCTTATCCGGGGTGAGGGAGCCTTCGGTCTCGGCCGCCTCGATCATGGCCAGGGCCGGCCGGTCTTTGACGGAGCCGCCGGGGTTGAAGTATTCGAGTTTGACGTAGATCTTTACCCGGGGATTCGGATTGAGCCGGTTCAGACGCACTATGGGGGTGTGACCGATCAACTCCAGGATGTTCGACGCTTTAACTTCCATAATCTGTGTCCAGAAAGGTTTTTTAAATTGCTGAAAATTAAAAATCTTCTTTTACTGAAAAACAGCTTTTGGCCGCGAAATCGCCTTGCAGTTCATCGGCCAGATAATTGTTGACCAGGTTGATCAGGGTGAGAATGAAATGACGCCGGGCCTCCGGGGTTTCTTTCAGCACCTCCAGCAAACGATAGGTCAGGGAGAGGACCACTATGCCGGCTTCAGCCGGAGAAACCTGGCGTTCATTGAAAATCTCGAGGATTTCGTTCACCAGAGGGCGAATATTTTCGGCCAACTCCGCATCGGACGTTCCGGGCTGGGAATCGCTTTCCGCGTCGGTCATGAGCCATCCTTATTAGATTCATAACATTCTGGAAATATATGCAAAACGTAGCATATTCGCCATCTATTTGCAAATCAGGGGATGGGTCCTGCGTCGGTAATGATTATTGTGATTCGGGCCTGCAAGTGTTCTGCTGCAAGTTTGTTCAAGTAGTTAATATCAATGTTTATATTTCTTTACTAGTCTTGTAGTAAAAATTGATTGAACTGATTCTGCAACTAATTAAAATAATTATTAAAAATGAACAAATAACCAAATTGGTATAGAGATTGCTTCATTGAAAACGTGACATCTAATCTAAATAAATGAAAAAATTACGAAACATTCCCGCCGCGGCTTTTGCCAGGGGCGCCGCCATTGCCGAGTTTCTCAAGATGAAAGATGAATCTAAGTCTGATTTGGCCTCCCAGATGGAGACAGCCCGGGAACTCCTGGATGAGGGGGAGGTTCGGGAAGCCCTGGTGCTGGCCCTGGATGTTTTGTGGGCGGAATTGGACAAATTGCAGGATACCATCAAGACTTTAGAAGAAAATCTGTCTCAAGATAAGACGGAGGGCATTGAGCCAGCGGATCCTGGTTCGAATGAATATATCTGGCCCGAAATGCTGTCTCAGCTCTCGCACTAACGCCGGTTTTTTGGTGTAGGCCTTTGGGGGAGAAATCAGGACTCCCAACCCCCTCTTCCCCACTCCTGGTTGCTCTCCCAGAGGCTTATTTTTCCTTCCAGCGATTTCCTTTCATTCCTCCCCTTGCCAAGTCCCGGCCCCGGATTATCTTTGATGAATAATTGATAAATTCGATACTTTCCGCGGGAGGATAATATGGGACAGTTGATCGCTTGTGCTGCCCCGGACGGGGTGGTGGTTGCCACTGATAGTCGTGCGGTGCTGTTTGAACCTTATGGGGAAGAACGTTTCATTACCCTGGACCGGGTGGTGCCGGTCACTTCCCACGCAGTTATGGCTTCGGCCGGAGCCATCGAGGCCCACGACCTTTGCAAAGACTTCGCCAGCTTTGCCAAAGACGAAGGCCTGAAGGAAATGGACGCCCTGGTCGAGGCGGCCATTCCGTTTTTCAGCGGCCGATACGATGAAATCCTCCGAAAGATGTGCGAGAAGGCCCCCCCAGACCCCATCATCAATATGTACCTGGTTTTGGCAGGCTACTCCGGCAATGCCGGGCACCTCTTCGTCATTTGGGACCGGCCCAAACCGCCCAGGATCGAATACAACCGGGTAACGGATGTCTTTACCCTGCCCCGGCGGATGGGCCTGGAATTCAAGCTTAATCAGCAGATCAAAGAAAAGGCGCCCCTGGCCAAGCTGGTCGAGACGGCTAAATCCTGGATGGAGAAATTGGCTGGCCAGGACGACTCCATCGCGGCCCCTTTCAACTATCTGACTGTTAGCAAGCCCGGTATTTCCAAAGTCTGAGCCGGATAACTGGATAAAATTCCGGGAAGATTGCTGCTTCCCGGAAGATTTGGTAAGCTTAGGCGCCTGCCGTCTTTCGAGCGGCAGGCGCCTA
>JAMCQY010000396.1:3976-5469 GCA_023381945.1 Deltaproteobacteria bacterium | reverse complement strand
CAGGCGTTTGGCGATGGCCATGGTCACCGCCGGGTAAAAGCGGCCGCGCTCGTAGCCGGGCGGCGGCTCCTCGGCCGGGCCGAAGGCGATGGTGCTCGCGGCCACCGGCTCTTCCGGGCCGTCGATTACCTGAGCGACGTCGCGCACATAAACCGGTTTGCCCTGGTACAGGCCCACCAGCAGGTTGGCCACCTCATCCGCGGACTTAAGAAACGGCCCGGCCTCCACCAGGTATTCCCGGTTCTGCCTGCTGAAATGGCCCGCCGGGACATTGACGTTGCTTACCTCAATGGCCTTGGAAAGCGCTGCCAGGTCCAGTCCGTGTCCGGACAATAGCGCCGGGTCGGCCACCACCCGCACCTGGCGCCGCCGTCCGGCGGCCACATAGGAGCGCCCGGAGTCGGGGATGGACTGCAGGCGGTGCAGTAGTTCGTCCGCCACACGGCGCAGCTGGTAATCATCGGCCTGATTGCTATAAAGAGCCAGGGTAGCCACGGGCACATCATTGATGCTCATGGGCTTGACCACCCAGCCGGTCACCCCTGACGGCACCTGGTCAATATTGGAGAAGGTCTTATTGTAGACCTTGAACAGGCTGGTCTCCAGGTTTTCGCCCACTTTAAACTTGGCGGTCACCACCGCGAAGCCGTTGCCAGCCATGGAATAAAGATCTTCCAGGCCCTCCATCTCCCAGAGCTTCTTCTCCAGATTGATCACCGCCAGGTTTTCCACTTCCTGAGGCGAGGCACCGGGGAAGCGGATGAGGATATCCACCATGGGCACGGTGATTTGGGGGTCTTCCTCCCGGGGGGTGATGAGCAGGGCCGCAGCCCCGAGCAACAGGCTGATGATGATAATCAGGGTAGGGAGCTTCGATTCCAGAAACCGCCGCACCAGGCGGGCAGTCAGGCCGAGGTGGAGGTCTTCGGGATTATTGGCCATAGCTTTATGGAAGAAGGATTTTCTCGCCCGCCTGCAGCCCCGCCAGCACTTCCACCTGTCCGCCGATCTGCCGGCCCAGCTTCACCTGGCGCCGTTGGGTCTGGCCATCGCTCAGCACTTCCACCATGGAGAGCTGGCCCACCTGGTGCACGGCATCTTGAGGGATCAGGATGCCAGGGGCGCTCTTCAAGGGTAGAAGCAGGCGGGCGAACATGCCCGGCACTAGGCTCGGCTCTTTAATCATAATGGTGCGTATTTTGAAGGTCCGGCTGGGAGTTTGGCTAATGGGGAAGATCTCGGCGACGGCCATCTCTGCGTGCCAGTCCAGGGCCGGCACCTCCACCTTGACCGTCTCCCCCACCTGCACCCGGTTCCGGTAGCTGTCATTAACCTCTCCTTCGATCTGGAGCAGGTCAGGATTATAGAGGGTTAGCAGAGGCTGCCCCGGTTGCGCCAGGTCGCCCACCGCCGCCTTCCGGGCCGCCACCACCCCGGCCCCGGGGGCCCGGATGATGGTATAACCTTTCATGGTGGCGGCCTCTTTGGCCTGG
>JAMCQY010000396.1:0-3966 GCA_023381945.1 Deltaproteobacteria bacterium | reverse complement strand
GCCGCATTCAGGCCGGCTTGGGCGCTCTTGAAGCGTTCCTGCACCGCCTCAAATTCCTGGGGGCTGGCGGCGCCTTGCTTGAGCAAATATTGGAACCGCTGATAATTGGCGCGGGCTTGCGTTAACTGGGCCTGGGCCTGGGCCACCCCGGCCCGGGCCTGGCTCAATCTGGCCTGGTATTCCTCCCCCGACAGGGTGATTAAGGGGGTTCCGGCTTGAACCGGGGCGCCGGCCTCAACCCAAATCTTGCTCACCCGGCCGGGAACCTGGGACGAAATTTGCGCCAGGCTTTTGGAAATGACCTCTCCCAGGACTTCCAATTCGCGGGGAATCTGGGTCTCGCTGATGACCAGGATTTGGCCGGCCGGGGCGGCCGGCTTGGAGACCGCCAATCCCGGAGTGATCTTGCCGAAGTGCAGCAGTCCCGCCAGCCAGGCCATGAAGAGTAGCGCCACGATTACCAGGGCAGCTAATCCCCAGGCCTTCCTATGGGAGGTTTTTTTATTTTTATCCATCATTAATTATTTTTTGCAGAGGCGGGTTTCACACCCGCCCCCAAAGCATTTGACCCCGTCTCTGCCGGCCCGGAGATCGTCCCCAGGGCCAGTTCCAGGCCCGCTTGAGCCAGATGCGTGTCCAGCAAGGCTCCCACCTGGCTCAATTCCGCGTTTTTCAAGGCGTCTTCGGCGGTGAGCAGATCCACCAGAATGGTGAGGCCAGTTTCATACCGGAGACGAATCAGGCGCAGGCTTTCCCGGGCCTGGGCTACCGCATCCTTGGCTACCTGCAGGCGCTTCCGGGCGGTTTTCAAATTAAGGATGGTCTCCGTCACCTGGTGCCGGACCCGGTCTTCCATTTCCTGCTTCAGGTCCCGAGCCTGGGCCTCTTTGGCCCGGCTCTCCCGGACCCTCGCTAGGTCAGCCAGACCGTTGAAGAGGTTGAAATTCAGCAGGGCCATGACCGTATAACTGTCGGCGTTAGTGCCGAAAAGGCGGCGCTGGTCCACGTCGTATTCGGCCACCACATTAAGCCGGGGCAGATAATTGAGCCTGGCTTTGGTGACTTCTTCCTGGGCCGAACGGGCCGCCAGCGTCAGCCTTTTCAGGTCCGGGCGCTTTTCTTGGGCGATTCGTTGCAGATCCGCCAATTCCTTGGGCAGCGCCGCTGGTTCTCGGGGTGCGGCCGCCAGGGGGCGGGAGCCGGCTTCCGGCACGCCCAGCACGGTGCCCAGGGCGCTTTGGGCAATTTCTACCTGACTGGCCGCGGTCATTTGCTCCTGAGTAATTTTGGCCAGATGCACCTGAGCGGATAAGACATCAGCCTGCACCACGGCCCCGGAGCGGAAACGGCTTTGGGCAATCTTCACATGCTCCGCCGCAGTCGCCCGGGCCTTCTTGACGACCGCCAGATTTTCCTGGGCCAGTTGCAGCCCGTAATAGGCCTGAGTCACCTGGAACAGTAACTGCTGCCGGGCGGAGAGGACGATGGCGCCGGCCATTTCCCGGCCTAGTTGCGCCTGCTTATAGCCCAGATAGGCCTCCCCGGCCTGAAACAGAGGCTGGCTCATGGTCAGCCCGGTGCGGAAGTTGCCGAAAGGCTTGGGAAAATTTAGATTGTCTAAGAGAAAATCCTGCTGCGTAAAGACCCGCTGGTTCAGCTTATTCATGAAGACCTGGGTGGGGTTGTCGGAAAAGTTATAGGTTTCCCCGAAATTTACTTTTGGGAGAAATCGGGCCCGAGCTTTGGCCAGATCGGCTTCCGCAGTCTCCACGGTCATGCCGGCGGCCTTCAGGCCCGGGTTATGCTTCAGAGCCAGAAACATGGCCTCGCCCAGGGTTAGAGGCTGGCTGGCCGCCGGGGGCAACCCCGGCAATCCTAACCAGAATATTACCACCAAAATTGCCACTCGCACCCGGCAGGCTCCTTGCTACTGATCTTGCGGATATTATAGTCGCCTCTACCAATAGAGACAATTACTTTTAAAAATGAGATGAAATATAGTCCGAAATGTACCCCAGCCAAATGGAGTGCCGGCGTGTCTCGGCGTAAATACTCTTAAGAGCAAAACTATGAAAATTTTCCAGAGGGCGGAAAAGGATTTCTCTAATGGGACGTAAGCCCGTAGGCAAAAGAGGCGATCTTAAATTGCACTTCTTAACTTAAGAATTTTTAAACAGCAACAATCATTTAACTAATCTACGGTTTTACCGGTCTTGGCTCTCTTTTCGCGTTCCAGTTTCTTTTCATAGGCCGCGTCGATCTTAAGTAGCAGCTCCTCTAAGGGGCAGGGCTTCAGCAGGTAATCATAGCCGCCGCGACGGTTGATTTCCATGGCGGCCTGGATAGAGGCGTGGCCGGTGAGCATGATCACCTCGAGGCCGGGAGCAAGCTGTTTCAGCCGGGCCAGGGTCTCCAGGCCATCCATGCCCGGCATGCGGATATCCACCAGCGCCACATCGAAAGGCTGGAGTCGCACCAGTTCCAGGGCTTCCACGCCTCCAGCCGCGGCGCTCACCTCCAACCCCTGAAGGGTGAGCATCTTGAACAGGTTGGTACGAAATCTATCCTCATCGTCCACCAATAAGATGCGGGGCCCTTTATTCATCGCTCACTATCTCCTGCAAGAGGCCGCAGCGGCAAGGTGATGGTAAAGCTGGTGCCCTGGCCCACCGCGCTCCTGACTCGGATGCTGCCTCCCAATTGCTCGATTAATCCGTGGCTGATGGACAGGCCCAACCCGGTGCCCTGGCCTGGCGGCTTGGTGGAAAAAAACGGCTCAAAGATTTTCTCCAAATTTTCCTCCGGGATGCCGCAGCCGGTGTCTTCAATGACCAGTTCCACGGCGTTTCTTCCGGCCCGCCGGGTGATGATGGTGATGGTGCCGTTTTTGCCGATGGCCTGGGCGGCGTTACTAAGGATATTCAAGACCACCTGCCGCAACTCGGGAGCGTCGCAGTAAATCAGGGGCAACTCCGGATCGTAGCGCCTCTTGATGGTGATATGGTTATTGCGGGCCTCCTTTTCCACTAATCGAGTCATGTCTTCCACGACGCGATTGAGCTCCACGGCCTGGACCACCGGCTCCCGTCTCCGGGCGAAGTCCAGGAGATTACGGATGATCTCGCTGCAGCGGTCCACCTGCTGGACGATCATGCGTATGGACTCCTGCAAATCTCCCAGATCACTCGTCGTGGACGGGGAGGCATTTTTCAGAATCAGGCTCATGAGCTCAGCTTCCTGGCGGATAATGGCCAAGGGGTTGTTGATTTCATGGGCAATGCTGGCGGACAGCTCTCCCAAGGCCGCCAGCTTCTGGGATTGGAGCAGACGGTCGTTTATCAACCATTTTTTGCCGGTATCCGCCCCAGCCATGCGTTATCCGTCCCCGATCCGCGGCCATAACGGCGCCGATCCCTTCAAAATGAATCAGCGGTGCAAAAGGTCGAGAATGGCTTCGTCGGTCCCGATCAGGCCCGGCCTTCCTGGAGCAGCTTTCTCTCGTAAGCCTGACGCACCTTTTCCAACAGCTCATCCAGAGCCACCGGCTTCATAACATAATCGAAAGCCCCCAACTGCATTCCCTGAATGCCTGATTCCACCGAGGCGTGGCCGGTGAGCATGATAACTTCGGTCCGGGGTTTCTTCTTCTTGATTTCCCGCAGGGTCTCGATACCATCCATTCCCGGCATCTTCACGTCCAGGATAACGACATCAGGGCTGCCGCTGTCCAAGGCCTCCAAGGCCTTGTAACCGCTTTCCACCCCGGCCACATTGATGCCCCGAGCTTTTAGGCGCTTGACGATGGTCTCCAGAAAATCGACTTCGTCATCCACTATCAATACCTTGAATTTGTCCATATAATCCCCTTTTCGCCGCTAAACCACGGGCAAGTAAATAGTGAAGGTGGTGCCGTGGCCTTCCTCACTGGCCACCATGATGCGGCCGCCCAATTTTTCCACGATGCTG
>JAMCQY010000356.1 GCA_023381945.1 Deltaproteobacteria bacterium | reverse complement strand
AGTACTGGCCTTATTTCTCCTTTCTGCGGCCTTTGAGACCTATCGGGGCGAATGGTTATTTTTCGGATTGGCCATTATCTGGGCGGGACTCATGTGTCAGAGTTTGTGGAAAGTCTGGAAATATGCCCTTCCTGATTAGCAGTAACTTGCGTCCCCTCCGTTGACGGCAAAATGAGAAAATTGTAGGAATAGGAAGGCAATTCGGCTTTCTCATAAGTCTTTAGAATGATGGCACCCTCAGACCTCGCTGAAAGAAAAATTCCGCCTCTAAGGCTCCTGGCCTGGGAGACTACCCGGCGCTGCAATCTGGCTTGTCTCCATTGCCGGGCCGCGGCGGGCTCCGGGCCCTATCCCGGTGAACTCGCTACGGAAGAAGGCATCACCCTGCTGGACGACCTGGCCACCATGGGCCAGCCCGTGGTGATCCTCACCGGTGGCGAGCCCTTGCTACGCGATGACATCTTTGACCTGGCGGCACATGGCCATAACCAGGGCCTGCGCATGGTCATGGCGGTAAACGGCACCTTACTCACCCCGCAGATCGCTGCCCGCCTCAAGGAGGCGGGCATCCAACGGCTCTCCATCTCCATCGACGGGGCCACTGCGGCCAGCCACGATCACCTCCGGGCGGTGCCCGGCGCTTATGAAGGGGCTCTCGCCGGCATCGTCGCGGCCAGGGAGGCCGGATTGCCCTTTCAGATCAATACCACCGTCACCCGGGCCAACCGGCAGGAACTGCCGGCTATTCACCAACTGGCCATCAGCCTAGGAGCCGCGGCGCACCATGTCTTCGTGTTGGTGCCCACCGGCCGGGGTGAAGAACTGGTGGATCAGATAGTGCACCCGGAGGAATACGAAGAGACCCTGCGCTGGCTCCTGGAACGTCAAAAGGAAGGAAAACTGTTCATTAAGCCCACCTGTGCGCCGCAGTTCTACCGTTTGTGGCGGCAGGACGCCGCGGCCCGGGGCGCGAAGATCTCCCCGGCCACCCACGGCATGGAGGCCATGACCAAAGGCTGCCTGGGCGGCCAGGGCTTCGCCTTTGTCTCCTACCAGGGTGAGGTCCAACCCTGCGGGTACCTGGAATTGGTCGCCGGCAACATCCGGGAAACCCGGTTTCAGGAAATCTGGCAGCATTCGGAGCTATTTCAGCAACTGCGAAGGGTGGACGACTACCGGGGCAAATGCCACAGCTGCCAGTACCGCAAGGTCTGCGGCGGCTGCCGGGCCCGGGCCTACGCCATGACCGGCGACGTCCTGGCGGAGGACCCAATTTGCCCGTATGAACCGATAGGATGATAGCTCACGCCAAGACGCTAAGACGCAAAAGACGCAAGAAATGATTTTTTCTTTGCCGGCTTTGCGGCTTTGCGTGAGATTAAAGAGTTGATGATGCCACGACAGACCGAATTGGACAGCCTTGACAAGGCCATCCTGAACGAAATTCAATCACATTTTCCCATTGTCTCCAGGCCGTACGCCGAGGTCGGCGACAGGGTAGGGGCCCCGGAAGCCGAAGTCATGCGGCGGGTGCAGGCCATGATGGAAAGCGGCGTCATCCGGCGCATCGGGGCCAATTTCACTTCGCGTAAGTTAGGCTATACCAGCACCCTGTGCGCCGCCCACGTGCCCGAGGAGAGGCTGGCGCACTTTGTGGAGGTGGTAAACCGCTACCCCGGGGTGACTCATAACTACCTGCGGCGGCATCACTTCAACGTCTGGTTTACCCTGATCGCCGAATCGGTGGAGCGCCTGGACCAAATCCTGGCGGAAATTTCCGCAGCTTCCGGGGTTGAGGTGCTGAGCCTGCCGGCCCAGGAGGTCTTTAAGATCAAAGTTGATTTCCCCGTATGACCGGGGTGCCGGCGACCGTAGACCGGGGAATTTCTCCCGTCTTCCGTCTCCCGTTCTACTTTTATAGTCTTTGCCAAAAGTTTTTTCCTCTACAGCAAATTCAAATCCCCCCTACCCCCCCTTTTTCAAAGGGGGGAAACTTAGCGGAAGTATTTTAAAAGTCCCCCTTTGAAAAAGGGGGATTTAGGGGGATTTAAAAATTCAGGAATCGGAAAGAATTTTTGGCAATCGCTATAAATGTCTCCGGAGGATCAGAGACCAAAGTCCAGAGACGGACTTTTGCTCCCGTCTCCCGTCTCCGGTCCTCCGTCTTCGGTCTTATTCTAGCCTGGCCATTATCTTCCGCAAAAATTTCTCCGGACTTCCCAATTCTCCGGCGTGCACAAAGACTACCCGGCCCTGGCGGTCCAGGACCACATAAGTGGGAGTTCCAGGGATATCCAGGACCTTGCCTATTTGGGCCTTAGGGTCCGGGATCAGCGGGAAGCGCACCTCACGCTTTATCCGCCAGACCTCCATCTGTACGGGGGTGCCATAGAATCCTACCCCCAACATCTTTAACTGCGGCAAGCCGTCACCAGACCGCAATTTTCGGTTCTGTTGAAGCAAATGGAAGAGCCGGTTGACTCCCGGGACCGCCAGGATGCAGTGAGGGCAACTGTCGGAGAAGATATTCAGCAGAACGTAGCGGGCCTGGATCTCCTTTAATTTGAAGGGCCCGGGCTGGACCAGGCCCAGATATTCCCGATCCGCCGCGGAAAGGGTGCCGCTGAAGGTCAGGTCGTGGAAGCGTTGACCTACCGCCAGGTCAGCCTTGGCAGGCCCGGTCAGGAAACACAGGCAGACGGCTATAACCGTCGTCGCAATAATAGGACGCATTCGATCTCTCTTCTCAATGGGCGACCCAGCGAGTCGCCCCTACTGCTCCCTGCTTACCGGCAAAGGCACGCATAAAACCGGACAGGGAAGCAACCGCACCACTTTTTCTGCGGTGGAGCCGAAAAAGACCTCTTCAATGGCCCCCCGCCCGCCCCGGCCGTAACCACCCATAATCACCAGATCGGCTAACAGGTCCCGGGCCACCACCGCGATCTCCTGAAAGGGGACTCCAATGGCCACCATGCCCTCTACTTCCAGTTTGCCGGGCTTCACCTGCTTCAGGAATTCTCCCAATTGCAATTGGGCCCGCTCCCGAAACTCTGGCCATAAGGTCTCGGCGCTGACTTGCAGATGACTGGCCAGTTGCTCCACCAGTCTTTGATTGACGACGTGCAGCAGGATAATTTTGGCCCCGAACCCCTGGGCCAACTTCTTGGCCATTCGAAAGGCTGCCTCCGAGCATTGGGAAAAATCGGTGGCCACCAGCAGGGTGTGCATATCCATGCTTCCCCCGGTTCTCTGGTTTATAAATTTATCGACTTCAGTAAATCTAATGCAGAACTGCACGGACGTCAAATGGGGCGGACAGGAATAAAACCAAAAAACTTGGGGAAAGAGGTTAAAAGGGAAAGAGCAAAAGGTTAGGTCCTTCGTCACGGAAGGCTTGTGCTTTACCCCTTTCCCTTTGCTTTATTACTTTGCTGCGGCCTTGATGCCCTTTAAGGCCTCATCGGCGCTGTCGAAGGTGCCGATCTCGACCCAAAGGATCTTGCCGCTCTTATCCACGAGCATGGAAACCGGATAAGGGGTGAAATTCAACGCCTTGCCCAGTGAGCTGTTGGGGTCGGGCAGCACCGGGAAAGGCACTTTATGGAAGGCCTTCCACATCTTTACCGCGCTTTCATCATTGCCCTGGCCCGCGGACATGAATTTCACCTTGCCCTTCAGGGCGGCGTCCTGCTGCACCTTGTTGTAGAGCTCGTTCAGGATCGGAGCCTGGTGCATGCAGTGCGGGCAGCTGCTATTGAATTGTTCGATCAGGATGTAAGGCGATTTGACGTCCTTGATGGTGAATTCTTGGGCCTTCGGAAGTCCCAGATATTTGGCTTCGTCTTCGGTCAAAGGTTTGGCAAATTTTACCGGGCCCAGCACCTGGCCCACTTTGGGCTCTGCCTCGGCAAACAACGGTGCGGCGCAAAAACAAAGAACCAGCGCCAGACAACAACCCAGGGCGATGCCCTTCTTACTCAATTTCATCGTGGCCCCCTTATGAGATTTTTGCGCCTAATGATAATGCAACTAAGGGTAAACAGCAAGGAAAAGACGGTTCCGAGTTTCAAGTTTCGAGTTCCTGCCTAAAACTTGAGACCTTTGCGAAAATCCTGGAGAACAGCCGCCCCCGGCTGTATATTGCAGGCGAGGGCGCCTGCTCTCCATCATATTGTGTTTAATAAGACTCTCTGGCTTGTTGGAAGGGATTTTCGCGGAGGTCTCAACTTGGCTCTTGGCGTCTTGGCCTTTGTGTGAGATAAAGATTCACTTAATAAAAAACCGCTCTTCCCGCCAATCCACCGGCAGCCGCACCAGACCGCCCTGGCGATGCTGGTAGACGAGATAGCCGTGTTGCGCCCCATGCTCAAAGAGGCGGTGAGTGAGGGCCACGTCCTGGCGGCAGTAGGAGTCCAGTTCCTCCCACTTGCCCGCCGCAAAAAGTTCCAGGGCCAGCAGGCCGTCGCCGCTCTTTTTCTCCCCCAGGGTTTTGTCCGCCAGGTGATTAAGGGACAGCCGGGTTCCCAGGGCGGCGTAAACCTCTTCGAGGATATCGAGAGTAGGCACCTCTGCAAGCCTGACCTTGGTATAGGGCTGCAGCACCCGATAGTCGAAGCGCTTGATATTGAAGCCAACCACCAGGTCCAGTTTGGTCAGGCGCTGGCCGAGCCGTTCCAGATCGTGCTCGCGGTAGGTGGTGGCGACCCCGGTGTGAGTCTCGTGGAGCACCGCCAGCGAGACCCCCATCAGGTGGCATTGGCCCCAGCCGCCCACGTCGGCCGCAGAGCAGCGGGTCTCCAGGTCAAGCACGCCGATCCGGCGCTGGGTGAGCCAGGTGCCGCCGGTGATGGGCTCGTCGGCGGTGGGCGGAGGGACCGTCGGGGCCTCGGCAAATGGGAATTCGCCTTCGGGCTCCTCCAACCCCAGGAGCATGGCGGCGATGCTGACTGCGGCCCCTTTATCCAGAGGCTTGTTGCCCGAGCCGCATTTGGGGGAGTGGATGCAGGAAGGGCAGCCGTCTTCGCAGGGGCAGGCTTTGGTGATTTCCCGGGAGCGGTTTAGCAGGTCCTCCAGGATGTCGTAGGCGCGCACCGAGAGACCCACGCCGCCGGGGTAGCCGTCGTAAATGAAGACGGCCGCCCGGCCCACCTGGGGGTGCGCCGGGTGGGAGATGCCCCCGATATCATAGCGGTCCGCCAGGGCAAAGAGCGGAAACATGCCGATAAGGACGTGTTCCAGGGCGTGGATGCCGCCCATGAAATGCAGGCCTGCGGCATAAATCGCGTTTTTCACCGCATCGGGAATCTCCAGCCACATGCCCACGGTCTCAAAGATCTGGGGCGGCAATTCCAGGGTGACATTCCCCAAGAGTTCCTGGCCCGGCAGGCGCCGCTTTTCATAGGACATGATGTGTTCGGTGACCTTGAGCCGGCCGATGCGGGCCGTAAAACCCGCCACCTGACGGGTCTCGATGATCTCCA
>JAMCQY010000225.1 GCA_023381945.1 Deltaproteobacteria bacterium | reverse complement strand
CGCTCCCCAGCGTTGCCCTATCCTCCGCTCAGGCGAGTAAAGCATACAAGAACCAAAACATCCAAACAAGGATGAAGTAGACATTCATCATAGGAGGACACATGGACCTGTACGAAATCATCCATCATCGCCGCAGCCACCGGTTTTACCAGCCCGACCTGCCCTCCCGGGAAGTCCTGGAACGGATCATCGACGCCGGGCTCTGGGCGCCCTCGGGCATGAACCTCCAGGCCTGGGAGATCACGGTCATGGCCAGGAAGGTCCGGGATGAATTTGTGGAATTGGTGAGCCAGGCCACCAAGTTCCTGGTGCCCGAACTGCAGAAGGCCGGCGTCCCGGAGAAGGGCCAGGAGATGGTAATGAAGTACTTCAAAAACCTGGGCGGCGCGCCGGTGGTCTGCGCCGTGACCATCACCAGGGGCCGCGACGCCAACGAGACCATGGTCAACATTCAGAGCGGCTCCGCCCTGATGCAGAATCTGCAACTCGCTGCCGACGCCGAAGGCCTGGGAAGCTGCTGGATGACCGGAGCCAATTTCCTGGAAGACGCTATTTTGAAATTCTTGGGGAAAACCGACAAGCAGCTGCTGGCCATCACCCCCATCGGCTACTCCGCCAAGGAGCCGCCAGCGCCCCCCCGCAAAGGCCGGGAAGTGCGCTGGCTGGGATTTTAAAAGCGAGCAGTAAGCAGTGTATTTATCCCCACATTGAAAAAGGGGGCAAAGGGGGAATTTGGAAGCGCCTGAAATTACGCTAAATTCCAATTCTAAGGGAAGATTTAGATACTCCCCTTTTTCTAGAAGGCCTTGAATTTCCAACTGAACCTAACGGCCCTGAGGGAGAAAGGAATATGCCGAAAAAAATCGAAAAGATCAGGGTGGATATGAACGCGGGCCGCCTCCAGGAAGATTTGGAAAAGTACCGTCTCAAAGCCCTGGAGTTGGGCGCAACTCAGGCCGCGGCCATCAAGGCCGCCGACATTCCGGTGGACGAGCGCGTCACCCTGAAGTGCCAGATCCCCCGCTGCTTTGGCTACGGGGCCGGGGCCCAATGCCCGCCCAATACCCTGAAGCCCGCCGAATTCCGGGGAATCCTGAAGAAATATGGCTGGGCCGTGGTCTTCATCCTGGATGTGCCCCCCGAGGTCATCGCTCGGGACAAGGCCACCACCAAGGAGCGCCTGGCAGCCTTCCAGAAGGTCTACAAGCTAGTGGGTGAGGTTGAATCTTTGGCCTTTTATGACGGCCACTACCTGGCCTTCGGCCTCGGGGCCGGCGGCTGCCGCCACATCTTCTGCAGCCAGATGGAGAATTGCCAGGCCATGGAGGGGAAAAAATGCCGCTTTTCCCTGCGCTCCCGGCCCTCCATGGAAGCGGTGGGCATCGACGTCTACCAGATGGTGGCGAAGCAAGGCTGGGATATCTACCCCATCGACAGCGGCGGTAAGCCGGAGAATATTGTTAAGGGCACCCTGGCCGGTCTGATTGTGGTGCAGTGAGTTGTGGGGAGAGAGGCCAGGGTCCTGAGGACACTGCCCCCTCCCCGGGTAATATGTCCATATGGAAAAGCTCGGCCAGCTTGACCAGCTTCCCTGCGACCATGGCTTCAAGGCGGTCTGCTTTCCTGTAAAGGGCAGGCGATGCACTGCCGGAATGACGCGCGTAGTCGCGATCATCGACGATTGCAGAAGTAGGGAAAAGTACAACCGGAGGCTCTATGAGTGCTATCATCTTCATGGCTGGGCCGCGAAACGATTTTTTCGACCACATGAGACGCTCGCCGGCCTGGGTCTGGAACCGGTGGCGGATGAGATCAGCAGCAAAAAGTATGGTTCGGCACTATTACAGCTCCGGGATGATCAAGGGTGCCCGAAGGAGGATAATCTGAAGGCCCGGCTACTCACCAGATCATACTCGCAATTTTTGGAGCTTCTAGGATAAGTGATGCATGTGGCAAGCTATCGACAAGCTTCTTCAGGACATTTGCCACTCGGGGTCTAATCTCAGGGGTCCAGACGCCAAAAGAGAGGGGGCCCCTATGAAATAGGCTCTGTTTGGCCTGCGCCCCAAAGATAGGCCAGAAGCAGTTGTTTCCGGAGCGAGGCCATGGCTTGTTCCGGGGTGGAGGCGGGAGGGGCCGGAGAGAATTTTAATTCTGTTTTATCAATGGCATTCCTTAATTTGACGGGGGATAACAATTTTTCCAAAAGATAGGGGAGCGAAGTAAGAAAATTGTAAGCCTCGTCAATCTGACGGAATTTTTCCGGGTTAAACTCCGGCGGATAGCGTTTTACCAGGCGCTGGTAGGCGCGGTCAATCTCCTCTCTGGTGGCCGAATCCGGCAGACGCAGGACTGCCAGGGCGTTTTTTCGGGTCATCTGCTGCGAGGCCTCCTGCTCCGTTTTCCGGTCTGGCGATATTCCAACAACAAGGACATAATCCGGTTCTGGAGATCTTCGGCTGCGAAATCTCCCGCCTCAATACGACCTTTTAACCGGTTGCCGAGACTCAAGAAAAAATTCAGGCCCTTGGGCGCCATGAATTCGGGATGGCAAAATCTGTCAACCACCTGGCGAATGGTGGCAAAGGGCGCGGTATTGAGATCGTCGCTGTATTCAATGACAAAATCGAACAACAGCTCTTCTTGCCGGTCCAACCACTCGCTGCCGAGGGTGTAAAATATCTCGCTCTGGCCCAGCATGTCCTCTGAAAAGAAATATGTATCGAGTTGAGAAAATAGGTAGTCAAGCCTATGCTGACGGTTAAAGATTCTCAGGAAAAGGCTATGGTAGCCTTTGTCAGTGAGATACCCTTCCGAAAAACATTCGAACAGGTCTTGCAGGACAAAATATTCCTCATAATTATTAAAATCTTTCAGGTCATTTCTTAAGGTATTTATGGCGTCGTGCATGACGGTCATCATGCGTTTGCTCATGTTGGCTGATTTCTCATACTTAACAGCCATGGAGTTGGTGAGGAAAAACATTTTGGCATCGAAAAGCAGGCAATCAAACAGCAGCTTTCTTAAACCGGCTTCGGTGGGATAAAGCTGAAGGAGTGGTATAACCAGCCTGATATCCGGGAAAATTGGCCGGTCCAGGTCTGCCAATACCCTTTCAATCTGTTTTTCTCCAGGATAGGGCAGTTGTTGCAGGCAGGCCACAGCCTGGCGTTTCAGGCCCTGATCCGAGCCCGGCGTTAAGAGGGTACGTGTGCAAATCAACGCCCCGCCACAACCGGCGTTAATAGCTTTGCCAAGGAAAAATATTACGTCATCAGGATGGTCAGGCAGCCATTCCAGATCGCTAAAAATTATCGGGTCCATCACCCGCATGAGCTCGATTTTATCCCGCGGGGAAAGGGTTTTTCGTCTTTTGCCGATTTCCGCCAGGAGCCGCAGGTAAAAAAGGGAAAACTCCCGGAGCAATCTCTCGGAAGGGTCTGAAGACTTCAGGGCCAGTCTGACTTTGCCCAGGACCGCAACCTTGGTTTCAAATTCCTGGGTCAAGGCATGCGCTAGATATTCAACCGCTTCTTTTTCAGTGGCGATCCCTCCGGCCAGTTGCCGGCAGCGATTTTTCAGGGATTCCGCTTGGGGCCCCGCGGCCCGGGTAAATAAAAAGGGAACCATGGCCGCCAGGTGAGATAGTTCGTCGAAATCCTCCCTCTCCACCAGCCGCTCAAAATGTTGGACTGCCTGAAAAATAAACGGATAAAGCAATACGTCCCGCAAAGCCGGGTCCAACGATCCGGCAAGCCGGGCCAAACGATTATCCAGGACCTTGAGAGCTCCATCCTCCAGTCCGACCCAGTTCCGGTTCCCTTTGGCGGTCTTGGAGTTGAACTTGCGGACCTGATTAATGGCTTTGCTTAATGGCCGGATGGTCTCTGACAGGGGGTTGGGGGCCGCTAACGTGGCCAACTCGGTAAAGGTCCGGCCCGTAACCTTCTCCGGTTGCTTGAGGAGGATTTGGAGGAGTCGGCCAATTTTTTTATCCTGGGCCGAATCCCAAGACCATGACAACAGTTTTTCCCGGAAAAGCTGGGCCGCCGGGCTAAGGCCGGACAAGGCGGCCATGGCCGGCCGGACCTCTTTGTCTGCCAAAAAGTCATTTAATTGGCGGATCAAGACAAGATCCGGATAATCGGGGAGATGTTTCAGTTCCGCCAGATGCTGCTGGAATTCTTCCAGATGGCCGGGCAGGCGCAGGGCCCAGCGGCATAAATGGCGCCAGGCCTCCTGCCATTGGGCCGCCTGGGCCTGAACCAGGCCTTCCTGTTCCACGAGCCTGAGCCATTGCCAATACTTGGCGTTGCGCCAGAGCTTATCGAGCTCCTTGGAAACCCGTCTTTTCTTTGCTTTAGCCAAGCCCTGACAGCCTTTCTTCGGCTTCCTCGATGCCGGACAACAGTTCGTCTTCCAGGGCATCGATATCCTGGTCTTTCTGTTCGGCCACCAGGGCCTGTTCATAAGCCTCAATCAGCCGGTTGAGGTTGTTTTTCAGTTCCCCGGGCAAACGCGCCTCCGCCAGTAAATTCCTCGCTTTCTCAATTATATAATTCACCACCTGGCCAGCCGGAGCGCTGATTTCCGGGTCGATAATCTCTTTCCGGCGGATATCCAGGGTTACTTCTTTCTTATTTTGATAGCCTTTTTGGTCCGCGGCAATATGGATGAGGCCTTCTTTATCATAGGCAAATTCGATGAGGATCTGAGAATGGGCCGGAGCCGGTTTGAGGCGAAAGTCAAAACTGCCCACCGGCGTGTTTTCCTGGCAAGAGGCCGCTTCTCCCTGGAAGACCTCAATATTTACGGCGGATTGATTCTCTCTCAGGGTAAAATACATCTCGGCCTGACGCGTGGGAATCCTGGTATTCCGCCGGATGATCACGGAAAAATAGTCGGCTTCGCCGGTTTCGGGGTCAATTTTATCTATCGTCCGAATCCCCAGGGAATGGGCGGTAACGTCCAACAGGATGTGGCCGAGGGGCTCGCCGCTGATCAATCCTCCCTGGGCAGCGGCGCCCAAGGCCACACAAAGATCCGGATCAACGGAATGGTAGAGGGGCCGGTCAAACATCTCTTTTAACATATCCTGCACCACCGGCATCCGGGTGGCTCCCCCCACCAGGAGGATCTTGCCGATATCCTGGGGCCGGAGCCGGGCTTCCTGCAAGGCGTCTTTGACTTTCTCGGCAGTTCTCTCCACCAGATCGACAACCAGTTCCTCAAATTCGCGCCGCTGGACCTCCAGGTGTAGATTAAGGGGCCTGCCGGCCACCGAAAGGATCGCTGCCTCGGAAACCTGATAAACCGGCTGATTAGATAAAGCGATCTTGGTCTTTTCGGCAATATCCCGCAGTCTGATCCTGGCGCCAGTATCCAGCAACAGTTCTCCCCGAACCTGATTGCTCAACCGTTCCCGGAAAAAATCCACCAGGCGCTCATCAAAATCATCGCCGCCCAGGGCGGTGTCGCCACAGGAAGCCAGAACTTCCTTGATCTCTCCTTTGACTTCCAAAATGGAGACATCGAAAGTCCCGCCTCCCAGATCGTAAACCATAATATAGGGAGCGGAGGTTTCCTGCAGGAAAGAGACATAATCATATACCAGGGCGGCGGCTGTCGGTTCGTTGACAATCCGGCTGACTTCCAGGCCGGCCAACTCTCCGGCCTGAATGGTGGCCCGCCGCTGGGCATCGTTAAAGTAGGCCGGGACCGTGATGACCACCTCTTTGATCTTGTGTCCGATGACCTGAGATGCCTGAAACGCCAGGTGGCTGAGAATAAAGGAGGAGATTTCCTCCGGCGAGAATGTTTGGGCCCCCAAATGAACCGGGGTATTTTGGCCCATCTGCCGTTTGATCGAGCGGATGGTAAGGTCCGGGAAGGCTGCCAGCCGATTGCGGGCGGGCCGGCCGACGATGGTGGTATTGGCAGCCTCGTCCAGACTGACTATGGAAGGCACCAGGGCCTGGCCCTCTTCAATGGGGATAGCTTCCGCCTGGCTGTCTTTGAGGTAAGCAATACTGGAATTAGTGGTTCCCAAATCAATGCCGCAGATAATTTTTCGCATCTTAACCTTCAAAATTTTGATTTTTCCTGTCAACCACTACCCTGGCGGGCTTCAAAATCAAGCCGTTTAAAATGTAACCAGGCTGCAGGATTTGTAAAACAGCCAATTCAGCGGCGCCTGCGGCCCGATTTTCAATGGCTTCATAAATCTTGGCGTCGAAATCCCCACCGGCCCGGCGCATGACCTGCAAGCCCACCAGTGACATTAATTTTTCCAGTTTATCCCAGATTATTTCCAGGGATTCCAGCTGTTCCGGGCTCACCGGCCCGCTGGCTCGCAAGGCGGCGCCATAATAAAACAAGGCGTCGGCGACCTCGCAGTAGGGCTCTATCCCAGGTTGCCGGTCGGCCACGATCGCCTTGATTATATCGTCTTTAATTGATCCCAATAAAATATTCTGTTTACGCATGTGCTTTCTCAGATCCTTGATTTCCTCCATGATCTGGATCTGGGAAGTCTCCTCATGCGGCCGCTTCCTCTTCTTGAAAAAATTTAAGACCTTAAAATTCATAGAGTCTAATATGTTCCTTTCCAACCGGCCGGCGAATTAAGGGGACCGCGCCGCCTGCCGATCATCATAGCCTGGATTCGACCCTGCGCTGCGAAATATCAAATTTTACCATGGCATGCAAACGGTTGTCTATGGGACAGTTTTCAGGCCCATGAGACGGGGTGGTGGTCGGTGGAGAGGAATGATGACCCGTGCCGCAAGGGCGCGGGTGGCACGGGTGCATTGGTGCGGGTTTCTGGTTTTGGGAGCGTTTTTAACCGTGCCCGAGCCGTGCCCGAACCGGGTAAACAGTCAAAAAAAAGGCGTAACCCCTTGGGATTACGCCTCATTTAATCAACTGGTGCCGAAGCGGGGATTTGTCTATGCCCCTTGATTTTATTGGCTTTTTCCCTCGTATGGCGACTAACCCAGAGCCATTAGAGGCCATTTTCAAGACATTCCAGGCCCTTTCAAGGTACCAACTAATAAAGCCCACAAAGTCTCAAACTTGAGATTCTTGGTGACCTGATCGAACCTACTCACAACCTTACCAACGCCATTAATGTGCATGGGAATCGAACCCACCCACCGCCTTCCTCAGACGGTACACCTGATTTGAAGGGCAAGTGGCCATCTTTTTAAGCCATCCAATCTATTCTGCAAAAAATGCATTTTAAATGCATAATTGCATGAATTACCTAAATCTTGAGCTTTTTGCCTTTGATAAGCTCTAAGCAGCGGGCCCACCTCTCCCGTACTTGGCCATCCTCCACCGGCAGGGCTCGGTCCAGTCGATCATTCTCGCAGATTCTGGCAACGCCGCTACCTGGCGGAATTTGTAAGCAACCGGCGTTAAGGCCATTTCTTCTCTTCGGTGGCGCTACTCCCGCAGGCTTTTATTAATAACATGAAGGGATATTAATGGCTGACATGAGTCAATCGTTCTTCGCAAAGGGGGAAATTTTTTCAAGAAATTGTGTTATCATAATCGCACAAGAAGGCTCGAATGGGGAGCGCCTGATGGACACTGCCATAAAAACGAAACAGGACGTCCTGAAGATTCTGCATCAGAACCGGGATCGCCTCAAGGCCCTCGGGGTAAGCAGGATTGGGTTGTTCGGCTCATTCGTGCGAGGAGAACAACATCCTGACAGCGATATTGATCTGCTGGTGGAATTCGAGGCGGGACAAAAAACCTTTGACGCTTTTATGGACCTGTCTTTTCTTCTAGAGGAGATTTTCCAGCATAGAATTGAATTAGTGACAGTGGAATCCCTCAGTCCTTATATCGGACCGCATATTTTGAAAGAGGTGGAATATGCCGCTCTCGCCGCTTGAATATCTGCGCCATATCCTCGATGAAACCGGGTACCTGATCGCTGACAGCCACGGGTTGAGCAAAGATCGGTTCATGGGTAGCGAGACTTTGAAGCGGGCCTTTGTAAGAAGTATCGAGATTATCGGTGAGGCCTCGAAGAAAATACCCAATGAATTAAAGCAAAGATACCCTGAGGTAAATTGGCGCTCAATAGCTGGGATGAGGGATCGCCTCATCCATGACTATTTCGGAGTTGACTACGATATTGTTTGGGATGTCGTTCAAAATAAGATTCCAGATCTCCATCAGAAGATCGAGGAGATGTTGGAACAAGAAGGGGAATTGAAAAAATAAAGCCCCTGAACTGCATAGAGGAACTTGCCTTCCCGCAGCACTTTGCCGGGAGTGAACAACTTCTGCCTGCGTTTTGGAAGCTCTCATTGTTTTTCCCAGCCTTTCCCGGTATGATTTTCCTGAAAACACCTTAGTCTGCCAATGCTTATCCTGCACGCCGCGTTTTATGAGGACCGCCTCTTTGTCTGGGGAGAAATCCCTGCCCCCACGGACCTCCACCTCCACCGAGAGAAAGGGAAGTTAAAGGCCGCCAAACCATCGCCTCTCCCTTACGAAGCCGGCAAGGAAAAATTATCCGAGGCCTTAGAGGAAGCGGGCTTAGGCCATTTGCTGAAGGAGCTTGCCAGCCAGGCCGCGGTTGCCTGGCTTCCCACCTGCAAGAATCGTCCCCTGGCCTCCAGTCCGCTGATTGTGGAGTCTTCAGCCTCTCAGGATGCAGTTGACTTATTCCCGTGGCAGGTGACTGCATTAACCATGCCCCCGGATGGAGAAATCGAACTGCTCTGCGCCTGCGTGGGCAATGAGCTCCTGGCGCCCGGCGTCATCATCGGCAAAGACCTGGCCTTTTGGGCCCAGGCCCTGCGTTTTGCCGGGTCGCTGGCGGCCAGGCAGCGGTTTCTTCCCGGCCTCCAGGAAATCCAGGGATATTGCCGGGCCCGCTGGGAACCGGTGTTGACCGGACCCGACAGCCGAGCGGCGGCGCGGCTGGCCGCGCTCATGCCCCGGGTTTGTCGGGCCCTGACCCTCGACACCGCCTCTCCCTCGGTGTACCCCGCCGCCAGTGTGCTGGACGGCTTCCTGGGACGGATGATGGACCAGATGGTCCGGTCCACTGGTCCCGCAGCCGCGGACACGGCCCCGGTCCGGCGCGGCCGCCCCGCCAGGAAGTCTACCGGGTTTGACAGCCTCCATGACCAATGGCTGCACGCCCTGCAAGCGCCGGATGGCTTGATGGAGGGCGACCCCGGTGAGCTGGCCCAATTGCATGAACAAATTCAAAAGTGGCGGCGCCCCATCTCCATCACGGCGGCCATGCCGTTCCGCCTCTGCTTTCGCCTGGAGGAGCCGGAGGAGAGCGGCCTTGCCTCTAGCGGGCAGGAACAATGGTTTGTTCGCTATCTGCTCCAGGCCGCAGATGACCCCAGCCTCCTCATTCCCGTCAGAGAGGCCTGGAATCCCCCCAAGCGCACTGCGACCCTGCTCCGCCCCGGCGAATTTCACGCCAAGGAGTACCTGCTGGTGTCCCTGGGCCAATGTGCCCGCCTCTGCCCTGACCTTGCGGTCGGCCTCCAAATCGCCCTGCCGGATGGCCACCTGCTGGACACCCCGGGTGCTTTTAACTTTCTCACCGAAAAGGCTTTATTGCTGGAGCAGGCCGGCTTCGGGGTGATGCTCCCCGCCTGGTGGAGCGGCAGGGGCGCCAAAATGCGCCTGTCGGCCCGGGCCCAGGTAAAGTCCCCCCAGATGGCCGGCGGCTCCGGGATCAACCTGGACCAGATCGTGCGCTTCGACTGGCAGTTGGCCCTGGGCGACGAAGAGCTTTCCCTGGCCGAACTCCAGGAACTGGCGCAGCGGAAATCTCCCCTGGTCAAGGTGCGGGGCCAATGGGTGCAGTTGAATGCCGATGAGATCCAGGCGGCCCTGGATTTCTGGCGAAAAAAGGCGGAAGTCGGCATCACTGCCCGGGAAGCCCTGCGGATGGCCCTGGGCGGAGTGGAAACCCCGGCCATTCTCCCCTTTGCCGGGCTCGCGGCCGAGGGATGGGTCGGCGAGATGCTAGCGCAATTGCAAGGTCAGGCCGCGTTTGCCGAACTGCCGGTCCCCGACAACTTCCATGGCGTCTTGCGGCCCTACCAAGTGCGAGGCTATTCCTGGCTCGGCTTTTTGAAGCAGTGGGGCCTGGGGGCCTGCCTAGCAGACGACATGGGGCTGGGCAAGACCGTGCAGACCCTGGCTCTGATCGCCCGAGAACGGCAAACCGACCACCCGGAGCCGGTCCTGCTGGTCTGCCCCACCTCCGTGGTGGGCAACTGGCAAAAGGAAGCAGCCCGTTTTACTCCGGATTTGCCGGTGTTGGTGCACCACGGCGTCAGCCGCTCCAGGGGCAAGGCTTTGGCCAAACAGGTGAAAAAATACGCCTTGGTCATTTCCAGTTATGCCCTGTTGCACCGGGATTTCGAGGTGCTCAAGGAGATTCCCTGGTCCGGGGTGATCCTGGACGAAGCCCAAAACATCAAAAACCCTGAAACCAAGCAGGCCCGAGCGGCCCGGGCCGTGCCGGCGGGCTACCGCCTGGTGCTCACCGGCACGCCGGTGGAAAACAACGTGGGCGACCTATGGTCCATCATGGAGTTTCTCAACCCCGGCTTCCTGGGCTCCCTAACTGCGTTCAAGCGTTCCTTTTTCATCCCCATCCAGGCCAACCGGGACCCTGAAGCCGCCCAACGCTTACAGCACTTGACCGGTCCGTTTATCCTGCGCCGGCTCAAGACCGACCCCAAGGTCATCGCCGATCTGCCGGAAAAGAACGAAATGAAGGTCTTTTGTAATTTAACTAAAGAGCAGGCGTCGCTCTATGCCGCGGTGGTGGAGGAGGCGGCGCGGAGCCTGGAAGAGACCGAAGGCATTCAGCGCAAGGGGGTCATCTTGGGTGTTCTCTCCAAGCTCAAGCAGGTCTGCAACCATCCCGCCCAATTCCTGGGGGACAATTCCCCCGTCCCGGGACGCTCGGGCAAGCTGGCCCGGCTGACGGAAATGGTGGAAGAACTCCTCCAGGTCCAGGACCGGGCCTTGATCTTCACTCAATTTACCGAAATGGGCAAGATTCTCCAACGCCATCTGCAGGAAACTTTGGCCGGGAAGTCCTCTTCCTGCATGGCGGGACCTCCAAGAAGCAACGGGATAGCATGGTGGAACGGTTTCAGGCCGAGGGCAGCCGCCTGCCCCTGTTCATCCTGTCCCTCAAGGCCGGCGGGACCGGTTTGAACCTCACTGGCGCCAACCATGTCTTCCATTTCGACCGCTGGTGGAATCCCGCGGTGGAAAATCAGGCCACCGACCGGGCCTACCGCATCGGCCAGACCAGAGACGTCCTGGTGCACAAATTCCTCTGCGTGGGCACCCTGGAGGAGAGGATCGACGAGATGATCGAGCGCAAAAAGGAAGTGGCCGAACAGGTGGTGGGCGCCGGGGAAGGCTGGCTGACAGAATTGTCCACCGCGGAATTAAAAGACCTGATGACCCTGCGCCGGGAAGCCCTGGGAGTTTGAGATGGGTTGGTGGCGTTACTATACCCCGAAACCGGCGCGGGAAGTGAAAGGAGGCATCAAGGCCCACTCCCGGCGCGGCGATTTCGCCGCCAGTTGGTGGGGAAAACGCTGGGTCAAGGTGCTGGAAAGCTTTGATATCGGAAAACGCCTGAGCCGGGGCCGCACCTATGCCCGCAAGGGGCAGGTCATGGACATCGCCATTGAGAAAGGCGCGATCCAGGCCGCGGTACAGGGCTCCCGTTCCCGGCCCTATCAGGTGAAGGTCTCTTTCCGGCCTCTGTCGCGGACGCAGTGGCGCCAGGTTTCCAAGGCCCTGGCGGACCGCTTCGTTTCTCTGGCCAGGCTGTTGGCCGGCGAGATGCCGGAAGATATCGAAGAGGTTTTTACCAGCGCCGGACTGTCCCTCTTCCCCCATAAGCTGCGCGACCTGGAGACCGATTGCTCCTGTCCCGATTGGTCCAACCCGTGCAAGCATACGGCCGCAGTCTTTTATCTCCTGGCAGAGGAATTTGACCGCGATCCCTTTCTGCTCTTTAAATTGCGGGGGCTCACTCGGGAAGAACTGTTCGAAGTACTGGGGTATGCGCCTGACGCTCCGGCCGTTATTTCGAGGCCAGACCGGAATGGGGTCTCGGAATCAGTCCATGAAGAGTCACCTTTTGATCCCACGTCTTTTTGGGGCGAAGAAGAATTGCCCGGCGACCTGTTCGGCGAGGTCCGTCTCCCTGAAGTTGCCGCCGCCTTGCCCAAGAGGCTGGGCAACTTCCCTTTTTGGCGGGGCCGAGCCCCCTTTCTGGAAGCGTTGGAGCCTTTCTATCTTAAGGCGGCCCTGTCAGGGATGGACATCTATCTGGGAATCGCCAAACCGCAGGCTGAGGAGGACATCCCCCTGGCCAAATTGCAGAAACCGGTTAAGTCATCCGTAAAAGTCACCAAAACCCTCAAAGGGAAATCCCGACCCAAACGGCGCACCCGAAGGAAAAACCACACCAAACAACGAAATGAACTTTGAAATGCGCTCGTTGGGTCTCGATCATATATTGGTTCCCAATCATATCTTTCGGGAATGGAGGCTTACCGCCGGCTCAGCCTTCTGGATTAATCAAGCCGGATACCGAGGGCTGGGCCGTCCTGGAGCACTTGGTAGAAGGGGAGAACTTGGAAGCCCAGGGGCAAGGAAAGGGTAGGGGCCTAACTCTTTCGGAGGCCACCTATCGCCATTTGGGGGAAAAGTCGGCCTATGTCCGCACCGGCTTTGAGCCATTCCAACAAGAGCAGATGATCCTGCAATATGTGGAAACGCACGGGCGCATCATCCGACGATAGGTTGCAGAACTGTGCAAACTTACGCCCATCCAGGCCAGATACCTTTTGGAGAAAATGTTGAAAGCTGGAAAATTCAACAGGTTCGGCAAGCTCAGGGGGACTTGGTATGGACTATCGCCATAAATATGGACAATATCCATAAATCAATATGGACAATATCCATATTCCCCCAAAATACGGATGTTTCAAAACGCTGTGTCTACTGCAAAGCTAGTCAAAAGGGGCCTTTTGACCCCACGGGCGGCAGAGGGCGAGGAGTTACGAATGAACAAAAACCTCGCTAAATGCACGCGTGGTTTATGCAAAGGCACGCGTGGTTTTTAAATATAACAAGTGCATTCTTGCTGAGCGTACAATGTTGTCCGGGAAAAGTCCATCCGCCACGGGCACCCCATTGCACATGGTAAGCCAAGTGCTCTGCTCGCCCAAGTTGGACTTTCTTTCAAAATGGTTCGATTCCCATGCACTTCCGCCAATAACTTACTGATATTCTTAGTTATAATAATGCCGAAGAAGCCAAAAACCGTGGCACCAGATTGGCACCAGATTTAGAATCTGTGCGGATTCATATTCATCCTCTCACTGCACCAAGCCCCCTTTAAACGCCTGCGGTACAAAATTCCCGCCTTCTTTACCATAGACAGTCGGTGAGGCCATAGAGCACCATGAAGCCATGAGCTTCAAAGCATTTTTGGCGGTGAGCAGCTTTTCGCGGCCATAAGCGGTCACGTCTTCATGAGTCTCGAAACGCGCATTTTGGGCCGGGCCTTCAAAGTTTGCCCGGAGAGGATGGTCCGCAAGGTCCGGGACACCTGGCCCTCCCGGCGTTGGCAGCTATGATAGCCCGCCTCCAGGACTGGCGCGTCGGAGCAGAAATGTTGTGGGATGGTCCTGATGGAAGGTTACATGGAGGGAAAATCGAGCTCCACCACCTGGAAATGCATCTCTATGGCGCAGCTATTTTCCCTATGGGCACATCGTCTATGGAGAACCTTCTTTCTCCATGCGCTCCCTGAGACAAGGCCGCTTATTTTGTCAATACACGCGCAGATTGACGAGGCCCTGGAATTTGCATGCTGTCCATGGCCTTTAATAATCAAGCCCCTTTCATCTGCCTGACGTTGAGGGCCTTCCACTCCAATAGGGGAAGATGTTTGACCTTTTCAATAATAACATCATCTGAGGTTAACAATGATGGTTCTATCACTCCATCTTCAAGTAGCAAATCTAAAAAAGTTATCTCTTGTTCTGACAATGGGAGAACCTTTTTAAGCGCATCTCGACTTTCTTCTACTAGAGTGCGCCCAAACTCGACTGAGTCTTTCAAATTGAATAAGCTGCCTTTGCGAAGCAAAGGAATTAGGTGTTGTTCAAGCTCTCTCTGTTCAAAGTCCACGTCTTCAACTTTAACTGTCCGCCAGTCTTTCCGGTTCGCGGCTCCATAGATGATGAAGGCCAGGCGCAGGCGCTTTGGGTCCAGATTGCCCCGGGTCAAGAGTTGGTGAGTATCAAAAAGGTCACGGGCCTGGTGCCTAGATAACAAGGCCGCCAATTTCCCGGCCGCGAGTTCGTGAATATCAATGATTCTTATCCCTTTCGCCTGATAAGAACCAACCGGTCGCGAGTCTTGGACTACTGCCGGCCACAGAGGCACTCGAAACATGAAATTAAGATCGATCTCAAGATTGCCACCCTGTCCCAAATCGCTGTTATATCGGAGGTACCACTTTCCGCCGGCGTGGTCGGTGGGGATGCGGCGTATAGTAAAACCTTCGCGGCTGCACACTGCCTGAATCGCCTGCTCGACCTTGGGGCGCTCTTGAAGCATCGTCTCCCGATCTTCAGCTCCGATATAATTCAAGTCGATGTCAACGGAGAGGCGCGGCAAGTCGAATATAAAAAGATTTAACGCAGTTCCGCCTTTGAGCGCCAGCCGTTTCTGGAGAAATGGATGACTGCGAAAACCTTCCAGCAAATTAAGAAGGTGGATGACCTTCTCCAGTATCTCGACCCGGAATCCGGTGGCTTCGGCTTCCAAGAAAAGTTTCTCTTTGGAGATCTTCATGCCACCTCCGCCCATGAGCGCTCCAAGATTTCTATGGGGACGATAAGATTCCATTCCGACATGAATCGGCCTGGCGTCTTGCTGGGCCGAGACATGTAATGGATTTTCTTGGGCCTGGAGGCCCTCAACGCCCGGATATGGACCTCTTCCACCATCAAAACATCCTGATGCTGTGATAGAAAAAATCCCACTTTGGCTATGGTCGTGGCGTTCCCCAGGAGGAGTGCATATTCAACTACCTTATCGAGATTAAAAAACTCCACTGTCTCTAAGGACCGCCAGATTTCTTCCCAACTCCCGCCAAGATCAGGACGGTCAAGAACATCGACCAGGGTTCGCTCCAAGCTAGTCACCTTGATGGAGAGTCCGGCTCTCTCGGCTTGGTTGACGGCAAAATCCTTTTTGGATTTGACCCGGAGAGCCTTGGGTGCTAGCACACAAAGGAACTCATAGGTGTGAAAGGTTACCGGGAGGGATTTCTTTTCACTTACGTAATAAAATCGCTCATAGGCGGAATATGCCTTTCCGTAAAACTCAAGAGCGGTGTGGTAGGCCAATACCGCGTCGTTAGTCATTTTCCCCGCCAAAAGGTAGGGATCGACAGGAAAGGTTTTGGGGTCCGATCCAGAGGGTACGACAGCGAAAAGCCCACGCCGGACCTGGAGAAGTCGCCCTTGGCTTTTATAATATGCCAACAATGAACTGCGGGTTGAGCGATTAACGGACCCCTTCACCCCAAGGAACTGATTAAGCTCCTCCAAGGTGAAGACAGGGTGCTTAGCAAAAAATTCGTTTAGCATAAAATTGAATATTCAACGAGAAATTGCCAATTAATTTAGCATTATCTAATTTTATTTTCAACATCATTTTATTGATAATGAGGCGAGATAATATTAATTTTATTCATATTTTCATCACTCAAGATCAACTCAGAATTCCTCTGCTATCTGCCTAATTATAACAAGTGCATTCCTTAATCAAACAAATTGACCACCCGAGAGTTTAAGCGATGATAACATTTGTCGGGTGACAAGAGACCGCCATACTGCCATGAGAGGGCGCGGAGCAGGTTAGGGCCTTGAGCAGGAAGTGGGCGGCGTATCTGCTGAAGCCTGATTAAGTCGGCGGGCAAACCGGACAGGGGATTCCATAGACAAAGAGCGCCGGCAAATCTCCGTACGCTTCGCCGTCGAGATAAAATTAAGATATATTAATAAAAATGGACTTTTTTGGGGTTAGTGAGCGGCATGGCCTGTTTAGCCGCTAAAAGGATCGGGGGCTTAATTCTGCTGAGAGTAAATGAGCATAAAGATTCTTTAACTTAAAGTAGACTGTCTTTCCGGGTATCCCCAAAAAAAACGATTAAGATAATAGATAGCAAGGATGGTAAGCTATAGAGGCCTCGAACATTGTCATTGGGTAAATGCAAAGGAGCGAAATGGCACGACCACTGACTAAACACGACCAAAATGGGAACCGGTATACTAGGCCTCCAAACATAGAGACTTTGATAAATGAGGCATTAACCCAGGACCTTAACACCTTACGGCAACGCGCCGAATTAGGTTACCGCCTCCCTGGTTACCTTCCTTCGGAAATTCTAGTCCACTTGATCCGGGAAGCGGGACGACGGGGGGACCATCCGATGATGAACGCGCTATTGCCCTTTCTCCTCAAGCGTTGCAAAGACATCCTTTCCAGCAAGATTACCAAAGACCACTTTTTTAATGCGGATGATCTCTCGGAAGAAGTGCTGGGTGAATTTTCCGAACTTTTTGCTGTTGATATTGGCGATGATAACATGGAATTGGATTTCTTCGAGTGTAGGTTCAACCGTGCATTCGAGACTTTCCGGATTGATTTTATCCGACGCGAAACGAACCGCTTGCGGAAATTGGTCTCGCTGCCCGATTTATCTGATGATGATGAGCCTGCCGCATATGATGAAGTCTTTTCACGGGTATCCGAAGCATTCCGTAGCCCTGCGACACAAGAGGACACCGTTTTTTGGAAGAACCTCCTGAAGGCGTTACCCCCCGAAGAACGGAAAGCTGTAGTTCTGTGTCATGTCATGGGATACGAGGTAGAATCGGAAGATCCCCAAAAGGCAACGGCAGCAACCCGCTGCGGTGTAACTGGACGCACCATTCGTAATCGCCTTAACCGTGCGGCTGCGAAGCTTTTGCAGTTTAAGGAGTAAAATATGGCTCCGAGAGTAACTAAAACCCTGACGCCGCTGCGCGACGTACTTTACGCCTTCGCGCTCGCCAAGCCTGTACCCGATGCCGAGTTGCTCGATGACTTTGTGCGACGTTATCCAGAGTATGCCGCTGACCTCACCGATTTTGCGATTGAACTTATTTTAGATGACGCAAGTAGTGAGGCTGAAAATGAGAACGCGCCGGTCGAGACGGTTACCGTTATGGACCCTGCTGTCTCACGGGCGATGAGTCGATTTCAGAACCGGCTTTACGCTATTCTGCAGGCTAAAAAAGAACGCCCTATTGCAGCACCTGTGGAGAATCCATTCGCCACCCTGGATCGGTCTGGTTTTCGATCTCTTGCTCAGCGCCTCAAAGCGAATACAGTATTTGTAGCGAAATTGCGCGATCGCCAGATTGACCCCGACACTATGACGGATGGCTTTCGCCAGCGTGTTGCTGATGAACTCGGGGTACCGCCTGACGTCGTTGTCGCACATTTTGCTGCACAACCGCAGGTCCAGGCCCGTTCGCAATACTATAAAGCCGATCAGAAGCCCGAAGCAGGTGATCAACAGACGTTCGAGGAAGCCGTCCGGAGTTCAAATCTTACATCTGATCAGCAACGCTACCTCTTGAGCCTCTAATGGAGTTTGTAAGATGGACACTTTCGAACCCCTCCGCGAGGCTGCAGTCCGGCTCCATGACAAGCTTGTTGCGGCTGGCGTAGACCCGCAGAGGCCTGTTGACTTGGTCGAGGCTGCCCTTAGGGATCTCGATCTCGAACTTGCTTTGCTTCCGCCTGGCGATCCGGCCCTCAAGGGTGCTCGGGCTCTATTTGACGAACAGAGCGGCACCGTCTGTTGCGAAGACGCAGGGGAGCCAGGCGAGCGGGTCTTACTCATTGCTCACGAAGTTGGTCATGTGGTCATCCATACCACATCGTCCATCTGCACCACGGATGATATAGATCCGGCGCGTTCGACCGAAACAGCGCCAGTTGGTTTACAGCGGGTGGAAGATTACGGCATGCGTGAACGCCGAGAGCTACAGGCCAACGTCTTTGCCCGTGAGTTCTTGTTTCCGCGTCCGCTTGCCAGACACCTTCATCTCGATGAGAATTTGAGTGCGTCGGCAATTGCCGATCGCTTATCATTGCCCATAAACTTGATCAGGCAGCAAGTGCTCGACGCTTTGCTCCTTCCTCCGATGGAGTCTGAGATTGCAGAATCTTCACCGGCTCGGCTATCTCGTCCAGACCCGTCCCAGGATCGGGCAGCGGCCCACCGAGGTTCAGCGTACCAGCTCCAGGCAGGACCAGGTACCGGCAAGACGCGCACATTGGTAAAGCGGGTTATATCACTCATTGCCGAAGGAATAGACCCGTCTGCGATCCTTGTTTTAACTTTCTCCAATCGCGCTGCAGGGGAACTCACCGACCGGCTCACGGCTGCGGTGCCTGATTCAGCGCCACAGATATGGATAGGGACTTTCCATGCCTTTGGCCTCGACTTAATTCGCCGATATCACGATAAACTTGGCCTTCCGTCCGATCCCACACTTTTCGACCGCAGTGATGCGATAGAAGTGCTTGAAGAGATCCTGCCGACACTACCGCTGGTTCACTACCGTAATCTTTGGGACCCCGCTATGAGGCTTCGTGATGTACTGGTGGCAATCTCGCGGGCCAAGGACGAGATGACCGATCCAGTGCGCTACTCTGAACTAGCTGAGGCGATGCTGCGATGCGCTTCTGATGACAAAGCCCGAGAGGCATCCGAAAAATGTTTAGAGGTCGCTCAAATTTACAAGATATACGAGCAGGCGCTACACGACCATGGAGCTATCGATTTCGGTGACCTTGTGATGCGTCCGGCATTGCTTCTCGAAGATAACGCAACATTACGGGCCGAGGTGCAGCTCCGACATCGGCATGTGCTCGTCGATGAATACCAGGACGTCAATCACGCCAGCACTCGGCTTCTTCGCGCTATCGCTGGAGATGGCCGTCGTCTGTGGGTAGTCGGCGACTCCCGGCAGTCGATCTATCGCTTTCGAGGAGCATCATCTGGCAACATGGTTAAGTTCATGGAAGAGTACGATGACGCGATCGCAGACAAACTTGCGGTCAATTATCGTTCTACTAGACAGATCATTGATGTGTTCGTTGCGTTCGCTCCGCATATGGGCGCATCAAGAGGCATGCTGCCACTTGTTCTAGACGCCAATTACGGAGCCGGTCTCGGGCTGCCGGAGATTCGCCGGTATGATACCCTTGACCAGGAGGCTGAAGGTATCGCTGCTAGCATTCTCGAACTCGAGACTGATGGTGTTAGGTTACGCGACCAGGCCGTGCTCTGCCGGACCAATAGACGTTTAAACGAAATCGCATCAGCATTGGAGGCGCTGGACATTCCAGTGCTACATCTCGGTAGTCTATTCGAGCGCGATGAGGTACGCGATCTTCTCGCCCTTCTGAGTCTCGCCGTTGATTTCTACGGCAATGGGATTGTCCGGGTCGGGGCCATGCCCAGATACGGTCTCTCTCTCCAAGACGTCTATATTGTAGTCCGACATTTGCGCAAGATAAACAGTCCGGTCCTAAGCGGAATCGCTGACCTGCCACGCCTGCCCGGTTTGTCTGTCGAGGGAGCTGCAGGGCTGGAGCGCCTCGCCAATGATCTTACGGGCTTCTCAAACGATTGCTCAGCTTGGGAATTTCTTTCCACTTATCTTCTGGACCGATCAGGGCTCGTACGAGAGATGGCACGACACGAAACGGTTGCCGACCGTATGCGCGCCGTTGCTGTTTGGCAGTTTCTCAACTTCATCCGGGAGGGCAGCCCTTTAGGCTTCGGCTTGCCTATTCAGCGGACCCTTGATCGTGTGCGGCATCTTGTTCTTTTCGCTGAGGAGCGTGACCTGCGACAGATGCCACCAGGAGCGCTGCATATGGATGCGGTCCGCCTCATGACGGTGCACGGCAGTAAGGGACTTGAGTTCGATGCAGTGCATATCCCTGGCCTGACAGTTGCAAGCTTTCCAGGGTCATACCGTGGCCAACGCTGTCCACCCCCCGTCGGCATGATCGCTGGTGCGGAGCTACTGGCCGTCTCCGAGGAAGCAAGACGTGAGCATGACCATGAGGAAGAATGCTTATTTTTTGTGGCTATGTCACGGGCGCGCATTCATCTTCGATTTTATCTTGCCCGGTTGCAACCGAACGGAAAAAATCGTAACCCGTCTCCATTTCTCAACCACATCCCGCCAAGCCTTCTCCGCAATATACTTCAACCGCCTACCCTTCAGCTACCGCCCGATAGATTCGGACCTTCATTAATCACTGTGATACGGCCAGAAGATTGGCACGTCACCGATAGCCGGCTCGTCGCGTATGAAAAATGCCCGCGTCGTTTTTTCTACACACATGTGCTTGAGCTTGGTGGCGCGCGCAAGGCAACAGCCTTCTCGCGCACCCATGATTGCCTATATGAACTAATTCACTGGATGTCACACGCCCGCTTAGGCGGCGACCTCTCGGTTGAGACCGTTGAAGAGAAATTCGATACCATTTGGCATCAACGTGGCCCAATCGATCACGCCTTTGCAGCTGACTACCGCCGCCTTGCATCCCGACTTGTGAAAGCTCTAGTCCAGGCTGGTTCAGGCCGCCGGTTTTGCGAAGCCGAAGTGATTGCAATCGACTTCACGAATGGTCGCGTTCTCGTCGAACCCGATGAGATGGCCAAATTGCCGGACGGCACCATAGTACTCCGTCGTGTGCGCACCGGTTACAAGCGCAGTGAAGAATATGACAGGCTTGAATACACTCTATATCATTTAGCTGGCCAGGCGCGGTTCGGCAGCGACTTTCTCATTGAAGCACTTCACCTCACCGATGACACTGTTGAAACCGTCACAACGATCACCCCGCAAAAGATCAGCAACCGAAGAACTAAGACGAATGCTATGATAACCGGCATAGCTGATGGACGATTCCCTGCCGAGATTGACGCGGTTACCTGCCCGCGCTGTCCACACTTCTTCATCTGTGCCGCCTTGCCAAATGGTCCTCTAAACCTCGCGTAATAAAGCAAGCCGACCCTTTCCGGGTTCTCCTCCTCCATAGCGATTAAAGCAGTAAAGGGACGAACTCTGGCAATTACTCCAAATACTCTCGCTCCCAGGAGGAATAATGATGGCTTCTATCAACATCTTTTACCAGGGGGAAGGTATCCGCGGGATTGAGCATCTCGAGGTCGACCCCAACCAGACCTTCGCCGGGATCAAAGATTTAATCATTGAGAAGCACAACCTTGAAACCGATGTACTCTTGTTCCTCGAGGATAGCGACGAGCCTCTCGACGAACTCCTGGTCGTTAACTCACATGTTGGTCATGCGGGGATCAAGGCGCATCTGCACCGCTGCCGTCACATCGAAGTCGCTGTCAACTTCGCAGGCGAGACAGTGCACCACCGGTTCAGTCCTGGTGCGACCGTCGCCCGGGTCAAGCGCTGGGCAGCCGAGAAAAAATTTGGGATGACCGAAGAGGAGGCGAGTGAGCACGTACTTCAGATAACCGGGACGTATGATCGTCCGGCGCCGGGAACTCACATCGGTGCCCTTACCACCTGCCCCGAATGCCGCCTCACATTCGATCTTGTCCCCGACCAGCGGGTGAACGGTTCCGTTAAAGAAGACAACGAGAAGCAAAAATGACTGCGCCTGACGAAAGGGCTTTTTCGGCGGATGTCAGTAAGCCTGTATTCTGTCTGGGTCAGGTCGAAGGCCGGTGGTGCTTAATAGACATCAGCTGGCCTTTCGTCCTGATCAGTATCACCGCCAAGGATGGTCGGCATTATGTGCTGCGGTTCGATTGCTCAGGCTATCCGCAGACGCCGCCAACGGCGGGGCCTTGGGATCCTGAGCGCGACACGGTGCTTGCTTTCGATCGCTGGCCGCGTAGCCGGGGTGGGCGATTGGGTGCCGTCTTCCGCACCGATTGGAAAGGTGGCACTGCACTTTATTTGCCCTGTGACCGTCTTAGCATCATAGGTCACGATAACTGGCGAACTGAAATGCCATCTAAAATCTGGCGTCCTGCCGAAGGGATCGTTCAATACTTGGAGATAGTTCATGAACTTCTCAATTGCCGAGACTATAAGGCGCCTCTGGGCGCCGAGACATGAGATCTCCTGCTCCTGGTTTCTCTGGCGTCGGCTCCTTGCAGAACTTCGAAACCGCGGCCGGGGGAAAATTCGCGAAAGCGGAGCGTTCCTCTTGGGCTTGCGCGGAAACGGACGCGCCCGGATCGTAGACTTTGTGCTTTATGATGACCTCGATCCCCGCTGTCTGAACAGTGGCATCGTTCATTTTGATGGTCGTTACTTCGGTACGCTTTGGGAGCAATGCAGACAATGTGGCCTTACCATTATCGCCGATGTACATACACATCCAGGCAGCGCAGAACAGAGCTCTTCTGACCGGGCTCATCCCATGATCTCCCGGGCTGGCCACCTTGCAATAATATTGCCGTACTTCGCCCAATCTCCAGTCCGGCGTATAGATATCGGTATCTATCGCTACAAAGGTGGTAAACATTGGGAGAGTATTCCCGTTAGCCAGCGTTGTGACTTCCTTCATATCGGGCTTTAGGAGTTCTTGATTATGATCGCATTCAATACTGCGGAAAGCCTTCATCGCCTCGTCAAACAGGTGCTCGACAGTGGGGAGGCTTCAAGCCTTGCCGAAGCCGAGGCGATGTTTCATGGCTATCGCCTATCTTTTGTCATTAGCGAACGAGATGCCCTACGTCCCTCTCATCAAGCAGCGCTTCTGACCGGTGTGGCGCTGGCGCGGCGGGTCTTCTTAGGTGGTGTTTCTGTAACCGGTGCATTTGATGTGCCGCTCGCCGTTCCCTTGCCACTCGGAACAACGCTTGCCGAAGCCGTTGCAAAACTCGGCGGCCACTTGAGTCCGCCCGAGATCAACTCTCCCACTGTGCTCATCGGTGGCGAACAACAGCCACGGCGTAACGGATTCCAAATTAGGGCCACCTTCGCTGGTTGGTACGGGGGTATAGTGCCTGCTTATGCCGCACGACCACTGGCCGAAGAACCAGTAATGCCGTTGGCGCCTATGTTGGCCATGGCGCTCGCAGTTAATGAGGCTTTCCTATTCGCGCGTCAAGAAATTCCCGCTGCCGGCCACCGCATGTTAGGATTATCTCTTTGGCGACCCGACCCTGGGTCGGATTGGATGGATAGCAGGGCGGATGAGCCTGAGCTACGCTTTCTACCATCCCGCCTCTGGCTGATTGGACTCGGACATCTCGGCCAGGCCTACCTTTGGGGGCTGGCTCTGCTGCCTTACCCGAATCCAAGCGGCCTGGAGCTAGTGCTTCAGGACGTCGACGTGATCACGCCGTCTACCGAGAGCACTTCTATCCTCTCTGATTCAAACCTCGTGGGTCAAAAAAAAACACGCGTTCTGGCTGCCTGGGCTGAACGGCGCGGCTTTGCGACGACAATTCATGAACGTCTGTTTGACGCTTCGTTCAAGCGACAGCATGAGGAGCCCGCGGTGGCGCTCTGTGGTCTAGACAATGCCGTTGGCCGTCAGGCGCTGGGGCAAGCGGGTTTCGACTTTGTAGTCGAGGCAGGGCTCGGCCATGGCTATCGCGATTTCCGGACTCTACGCTTGCATACGTTGCCAGGAGCAAGGTCCGCTGCGGAGATATGGAAGCCGATTCCTTTAACCGAAGATGTTAGCGGGCGCTCGGCTTACCAAAAGATGCTGAATGAGAGAGAGCTCGACCGCTGCGGCGTCACACTTCTCGCTGGGAAAGCGGTCGGCGCTCCGTTCGTTGGGGCGGTCGCAGCCTGTCTGGTAATTTCAGAGATTCTGCGGCTGCTCCATGGGGGTCCCCTTTATCAGCTAATTGATCTTGATTTACAAAGTATCGAGCATCGAAAAGTTATCTTGCAAACCCGCGATTTCAGCGGTCTAAACCCAGGTTATGTAATCGCTACAAGTTAATGAGCTGGTCCTACAGGAAATCTTCATGGACTCTGGGCGCCATTAATAATAAGATAATTACTTAAGCAGGCATGCCACAGCAATCCCACTTGGTCTTTGGATAGTAAAGCAAGATTTGCACTGGTCCGTGATTTTGCATCTCCAAAATCTGAAATTTTTGAAATAGTGCGGCAACTCTAAAGAATATATTTGGAGGAACACTAGGAAATCTAAATGTTCAAGTTTCTTCATACCGCCGATCTGCATCTGGATAGCCCTTTAGTGGGCCTGGCCCGCTACCCCGGGGCGCCGGCGGAGCAACTCCGGGCCGCAACCCGGCAAGCGTTAATAGCCTTGGTTGATTTAGCGGTCAAGGAGGAAATCACTTTTGTCCTTATCGCCGGCGACCTATATGATGGAGACTGGAAGGACTATAATACTGGACTTTTCTTTGCCCACCAGATGAGCCGCTTGAATAAAGCCGGAATCCGCGTATATATTGTGGCTGGCAATCATGACGCCGCCAGCCAAATGACCCGGACACTGCGTTTGCCGGAAAATGTCACTATCTTCCCTATCCGCCGACCCGGCACCGAGTTGCTGAATGATTTTGGGGTGGCCATACATGGCCAAGGATTTCCCACCGCAGTAGTGACTGCTGACCTGGCCACAGGGTATCCACCTGCTTTGCCCCATCTTTTCAACATCGGCATGCTCCACACCAGCGTTACCGGTCGTCCAGGGCACGAGACCTACGCTCCCTGCACCTTGGAAGGCCTATTGTCAAGGGGTTACCAATATTGGGCTTTGGGGCATGTGCACCAGCGGGAAGTTCTCCACCAAGACCCTTGGGTGGTATTCCCCGGGAACCTTCAAGGACGACACATTAAAGAGACAGGACCCAAAGGCTGTGCCCTTGTAACGGTGGATGATGGCAAGGTTGAAATGGTGGAGCACGTGGACCTGGATGTCCTTCGTTGGACTCTAAAACAAATTGACGCTTCCGGGGCAGAGATTGCTGCTGAACTAGTTGACCAGGCGGGCGTCTCATTGAAAAAAGAGTCGGACCACAGTGGCGGCCGCTTCCTGGCGGTGAGGCTTCACATCACTGGCGCCTGCAAGGCCCACGAAGAACTGGCCCGGAATCCGGATTACTGGATAAGTGAAATCCGGGCAATGGCCAATGATGTGGGCAATGGTTCTATCTGGTTGGAAAAGATCGTCCTAGATACCAGCGCCGCCATAAATTCGGAAGATCTCCTGGCCGGGAGCGGAGCTTTGGGGAGTCTACTCCGAGGGCTGCGGGACTTGAGCCTGGATGAGGCCCAATTGGCAGATCTTGTCCAGGAATTCGAGCAATTACGCCTGAAGTTGCCCCATGAATTACGTTCGGGAACTGACAATCTAGCCCTGGACCGTCCGGAATACTTGCGTGATGCCCTGGAAGAAGCGAAAAAGTATCTCCTGGCCCGCCTCCTGGCTCGGAGCGGCAGTATATGAAAATCCTGGAGTTGAACCTGTTGGCCTTTGGCCCCTTCACCAATGTTTTGCTGGATTTATCAGGTGGTCACGAAGGGCTCCATGTCGTTTATGGGCGCAACGAGGACGGAAAAACCTCATCACTGCGAGCCATCAAGGCCCTCTTGTATGGCATTCCTCCAAACACTGCCGACAACTTCCTGCATGACAACCAGGCCTTGCGCCTGGGAGGGCGATTGCGTCTCTCCAACGGCAGCGAGATCAGCTTCCTCAGGCGCAAAGGAACCAAGAGAACCCTGCTGTCCCCGGATGGTAACAATCCTCTGAACGATCGTGCCTTGGAGAATTTTCTCGGCGGCGTCGGGGAGCAGGTTTTTGCCACGATGTTCGGTATCAGCCATGACATCCTGGTGAGTGGAGGCCAGGATCTACTGCAGGGCGGCGGAGAAGTGGGGCAGAGCTTGTTTGCGGCGGGCTTAGGAGCCACTGGTCTTCCGGCTTTCCTCAAAGAGATGGAAGGCGAAATGCGGGCCCTATTTCTTCCCTCCGGAGCAAATCCGGTTATCAATCAATCCTTGACGGCCTACAAGAGGGCTAAACTAAAAGTAAATGAGTTGTCATTACCTGGCCGAGAGTGGGCAAAGCATCGCCAAGCCCTGGAAGAAGCACAAAACCGGAGGGCAGAGGTGACAGCCCGTCTATCGGAGCTATCCAAAGAAAAGTCTCGGCTGGAGCGGCTTGAGAAGACCCTGCCCAAGATTAGCCGAAGAATCATGCTCCTTGACCGCCTGGGAAAAATGGATCAGGTGGTGCTCCTGTCAGCGGAATTTTCCGAGGAGAGACGAGAGGCCATGGAGGCTCTGCGGCCCGCCGAAATTGGTTATGCCAGAGTTCTGGGCGAGTTGGAAAGACTGGAACAGCTATCGGAGGAATTGAAGATTCCTGAAGCTTTGCTTCGACAAGCGGAAATCATTACCGCACTTCATCGAAGGCTGGGTGCACACCTGAAAGCGAAGCAAGACTTGCCGGGACTGGAGGAAAATCTGCTGGGGCTGGAAGCCAAGGCAATGTCCCATTTGTCCAAACTTAGACCAGACTTGAATCTGGAGCGAGTCGAAGAGATCCGCTTGACCAGCGCGGCCCGGTTGACTATCCAGGAACTGGCGGGTCGGTGCCAGGCTTTGGAAACCAAGTTGGACCGGGCCCGGCAGGATGAAGAGAACGCCCAGCGACAGCTCAATGCTGCCAAAACAGCCCTGCAAGAAATGGCGGCCGTCAGGAACCCCAGCGAACTCAATTCGGCCGTGGTCAAAGCCCGGAAAAAGGGCAACCTGGAAGGGGTGCAGCAAAGGCTTCAGGAAGATTTGGATAAACAGGAATCGCAGCTCCTTGTAAACCTTCAGAGACTTGGTCTTTGGTCAGGCCCCTTGGAGGAACTGGAGAAATTGCCGATACCCGTGCCCGAAACTGTGAACCGGTTCGAATCCCTCCTGGGGAACCAAGAGACCGAAGCCGGCCGGCTGGATGAGAAAATCGCCGAGGTCCGGGGGGAGGAGGTTAATTTCGAGCAACAGTTAGTTGCCCTGCGTCTGACCGGAGAGGTTCCCAGTGAGCAAGAGCTTATTGAGGCAAGGAAGGACCGGGACCAGGGCTGGCAGCTCATCCGCCGGGGTTGGCTATTACAAGAAGACGTGAGCCAGGAAGCCGCAGCTTACGACAAAGACCACGAACTGGCGTCGGCCTACGAAATAAGGGTGGCCTCTGCCGATGATATCTCTGACCGGTTACGCCGGGAAGCAGAGCGAGTGGCCGCCCAAGCCAACCTGGTAGCCGCTTTGGAAACGCGTAAACAATTCCTAAAGGAACTGTCGGAGCAGAGAACAGTATCCCAGCAACGCCTTGCAGAAATTCAGGGCGAATGGGACAGCTTATGGAAGACTTGCGGCATCATCCCATTGCCGCCCCGGGAGATGCGGGCCTGGCTGAACCGGCACCAACACCTGGCCCAGGGGGTGGAAATCTTGAGGGAATTGCAGCGGCAGCTGGATGGGGTTACCAATGAAATTGCCACTCACCAGGCTCAGCTGACCAAGGCTCTGAAGAACCTGCAGGAACCTGAGCCAAAGGAAGCCAAGACTCTTGAAGCCTTGTTGGATATCTGTCAGCTTGTGGTGACCACCATCCAGGACAATGCCAGGCAAAGGGAGGGGTTACAGGAGCGTATCGCTGAACTGAGTAATAAGTTAGCCCAAGCCAGACAAGAGAAAGAGGCGGCAACAGGCCAATTGGAAAAATGGCAGCACTCGTGGTCAGAAGCCATCAGGCCATTGGGATTGCCGGACCAGGCCTCCCCCGCGGTGGTTAACGTTCTCCTCAATGAGATGGAGGAGCTATTACACAGTGTCGACAAAATAGCCGGCTTCAGAGATAGAATCGCCGGGATCAAGCGAGATGCCGAGCAATTCCAGGCTGATGTGCTGGATCTGGTTGGCCGCGTTGCCCAGGAATTGGCAAGGTTGTCTCCGGAACAAGCGGCCGCGGAACTGCAAGCTCAACTAGCTAAGGCACAGAAAGATGCGGCAAAGCTGGAAAGTTTGGTAGGACAAATTGAAGAGAAAAAAGAGTTTCTGGAAAAAACAAAGGAAACCATAGAAATTGAACAGAAAAGACTGACGACTCTTTGCCAGCAGGCAGGATGCCGCGATTACCAGGAACTGGAAGCCATAGAGAAGAAGTCCCAAGAATTTCAAAGCTTGCAGCAGGAAGTGGCGGCCCTGGAAGAACAGATTTTGGAACAGAGCGCCGGAAGTTCCCTGGAGGATTTCATTCAGGAAGCCGGCACAGCCGATTTTGATGCCATTTCCGGCCAAGTAGAAGTAATCAACCAACTCATAGAGCAGCTCGAAAGCGAGCGTTCCGAATTAGACGAGCAGATTGTCCAGGAAAGAATCGAATTGGCTAAGATGGACGGGAATGCCCAAGCAGCGGAAGAGGCGGAAAGTGCCCAGGAGATTCTGGCAAAGATGAGGGTGGAGGTGGAGCATTACCTTCGATTGCGGCTAAGCTGGCTCATCTTGCATAAGGAAATCGAGCGCTACCGGGAAGAAAACCAGGGAGCCCTGATCAAGAAGGCGGCGGATTTGTTTAAAATTCTGACGTTGGGTTCATTCTCCTCCTTGATGGTAGATTACAACGAAAAAGATATCCCGATTCTGCAAGGCGTCAGGCCTACAGGAGAGCGTGTCGGGGTGGAAGGGATGAGCGATGGCACCGTGGATCCGCTTTATTTATCTCTACGCCTGGCCACCTTGGAGCAGTACATGGAAACCCACGAACCAATGCCCTTTGTGGTGGATGACATCCTGATAAAGCTTGATGACTACAGGGCCAAAGCCACCTTGAAAGTCCTGCACGAGCTGTCTCAGAGAACCCAGGTCATCTTTTTTACTCACCATCAGCACCTGCTTGAACTGGCCCAGCAACTTAACAATGATGGCAATATTATAATGCATCAGCTAAATTAGTACCCTGTTTGTCAAAAGAGCATCTTCTCCATTGATACCTCGGCTATATTGCGGCGAAGCAGAAGGCCCTCAGGATCGGAGGCGTTTAATTTCAGCTTCACGTATTTTTCAGATTGCAGTTCTTCCGGGGGCGCGGTGGTGGTCGTGATGAAATATTGGAAGGGGCATTTTTCTGTCCTCTCAAAGTGGTCCTGAAGAGAGGCGGCGAATCGGACAAACCTTCTATAGATGCCAATGCCAAGGTCGGCTTCACGAGGGCTGTCATGCAAGAGAAAGCCGGGCAGATGGACTTTATCAGATACGGTGTTATAGATAAGGGCAGCAACATCAGCGAGAAGAACCGAAAGGGTTTCCACGGCCTCTCCGCTCATGGTTGGCCCTTGAGTAATACGAAAGGCCAGTTCACGGTTGTCCAATCTTACTAACCCGTTGTACCTCTTTGACGACAGCACTGACCGGACAGCCCCGGAAAAAATGGCAGCCAGCCGTTTACGATTTTCATCATGTTGACGAAGCAGTGCTGATAATTCTTTCTCAAACCTAGTGATTTCCTTTTCTGTAGCGTCAAGTTTCCCACGTAGCAGGTTAAGTTCTTCGTACTCGCCAAGTCCATCTCGCCGCTGCATCCAAATCACAAGTTCATCATGCGAATATTTGATATCGCGCATCAATTGCTGTTGTTCGCGGAGGCGAGCTATCACAGTGTTACGCATTTCGACTGCTTTTTGACGAATTCCATTAATTCTGAGGATTTCCTTTCGAATATTATCCTTTTCCACATCAATCTTTCTGCGTTCCTCGGCTCGATCGGCTTCAGCTTGCTTTAGTGCACGGGAATCTTGCAGCTCGGAAATTTTAAATATCTTTTGGCGGTCTTTAAAGTAGTGGCATTCCCGCACAATAACACCACCATAAGGACATAGTTTATCTTTGTGCTCCTCGATTCTTTTGAGCTTTTCTTCATGCTCCGTTAAGTTAGAACCGAGCTCCCGACTAGCTGCTTCATTCACGGAGAAGATGGTTTCCCATTCAACAAGCGTCTTTTCCTGCCGCTTGATTTCTGCGCCAAGCTCATCGATCTGAGTCTGAAGAACTAAGCGCTCCTGTTCGCCTAATTCGATAGAATCCCCAATTGTTTTTCGTGCCCTTACGGACATTTGCTGCAAGTTTTCAAGAAATAATTCATCCGAATGGAAAGGCCGTGAATCAATATCGGATTCATTTGGCCAAATTAATTTAAGAGATTGGCGAAGTTGTTGTTCGTAAAGATTTACACGGAATTGAGGTTCCCGGCGCTTTTCCTCGATTTCCTTGGTGAGTCTGTCTTTTTCCCTCTGGAGTTTCGCAAGACGTTCCTCGCCTTTAAGCTCATCTGGCAAGAAGAGGCCTAACACCGTCCGCATTACGAATAGGGGACCGGCTTTGGGAAACCTAAAGGACGGCGTCTCTGCTTCACTTCGGGGAGAGCGCCATTCATGTAGGTTTTGAAAACGCGCTTCCTGATCCCGCGTGCACCAGGCAAGGATATGGTCCCACTGAATCGGCTCCCCTGTCTGAACGATTCCACCGGTTTCAAGATCATCTAACAAACTCTCCAGGCCTATCTCTTGGGTGTATAAATCCTGGGTTACGATCTGTCCGCTCTGTCCAAGCAGTTCATCAATAGATGCATTCTCCTTGATGTATGTTCTTCCACTTCCGAAAGGTCGACGAACGGCCCATTTTCGGCCGCGAACATGGAGCTCTGCGGCAATGAAACCATGTGGAAAGTTTTTACGGATAAGCTCCATTACGATCCTGGTGCCAAAAGTCTGTTCTCCCAGGACATAACGTATTAAACGACAAAAAATAGTCTTGCCAGCGCTGTGGCCTGTGATTGCGGCCACCGGGTGATCGCTCTCAGATTCTTCCGCCCAGATAATGTTCAGCCCGCGAGACAGGGAGATATCTCTAATGACAACGGGATCGGGGGTGATCCGTTCCAGGATCATGATTCGGCTCACCCAGACGTCTGGTTCAGATCGAACCGGCTCCAATTTCAGCTCTTTGTAGAAGTCCATTTCGCCCGCCTCCTATGCGGCAAGCTGATTAACTCTATGTTGCTCTAATTTCTCCAAGATATTCCTTTGCTCCTGTGAGGCCAAAGATAGGTTCTTACGCATTTCGGCGATTCGTCTGATAGCCTGGAGAGCGAACCGGACAATCTCATCTACTCCTCCGGGCAAACCCTTACGGATTGGAGTCAAATTGGTCCCCGGACTGATTTCTTGCCCCTGATCCTTATGATTGACGACAACGGCATGCTGCTTTTCAAGGTATTCTCTGCACACTTTCCACTGGATTGACTGATTCACATCTGCAACAAAGTTCTTGAAAGCCGATTTTCGGGCAGTCTCGAGAGCGCGTAGGTCGTGCTGATCAAGAAACACCTTTAACCAATCAGGTTGAATGGCCAACAACAGAGTGTCGAGGTGATCCGCACTGGAAAGACCTTGTGACTGCTCCACAATGGCTAAGGCCATGGCGCAAATGGTTTGGTCCATGACGGTTGCCGGATAGGCTATGGCTACGAATTCCTCGAATGGCACCTCTTCGGGCCTTTCGACCGCCCTTGGTGGATGAATATGGGATGGCCAGTTGGTGCGGTCCCATTGCTCCATGGGTACAAAGTTTCCTGCCGAATCCATGGGGGGGCCGGGCGGCGGGTTGAGTAGAGTTTGGTACTGGGAGGGGGGTTGCTGTCCGGCAGCTTGGGCGGCGATATTTTTCGCGATAACGCGGGACATTTCGTCGTAGATTTCGAGAATAGCCGTCTTGGTCTTGAAATGTCCGTATGCGGCTTCGTCCCGCTCGCGCAGGATACGGAAGGTGTCCATGATGTATTCCACAGCGTGGCGAGGCGTAGGGAAATAGGTGAGCAGTTCTTTCGACCCCGTATTCTTCCATTCCTGTTCATTGCCGAGGTAGAGGTGAAAGAAAGCGGCATCCAGTTCAACGCGGATAAGAAATCTCCTATCCTCCTCCCATATGAATGGGGGAGAGGCGGCCCCGCAATCTTCTGCTAACAATTCCAGGTCCCAGGCTGTTTGACTAAGCTCAAGTACCCGGGGAGTGATCCAATCGCACAGAGTATATCTATTATTCCAAGGAGTGGGATTGGTCAGGTATGAGGGAGGAATCACCGGAAGCTGCTTCAATATGAAATAAGTCAAGTGGCTGCCGCCAACGCTCTGTCTGGCGACATAGTCAAGGGCAAAACTATTCAACGCGGCCACAAGACCGCAAATCTCCGGCGCTCTTTGCTCAGCGAAAGCCAACGGTGCATTATGTCCCACTGCCACCCTCGGTATGATGGAGAACACCGCGGTCCGCAGCACCACCGCACTGGTCACATCCCGGAAGGCCACAAACCAATGGGGGGAATAACGCTCTACCAGTTCCTGGGCCAGGGGCACAGGGTCCACAGAGGAAAAGGCTGCGGCCAAGCGCTGCACATCCGCGGCAGTGAGGGGGAACCGCTCCTGCATTTTTTCGCATTGGCTGGCCAGCATCCATTTGTTGAATAAAATGGCCTCGGTAGCGGACCTTTCCGGGCGCAAAGAAATTTCCAGCAGCTTTTCAGCCCGGGTTTCGTCGCCTTGCTGCCGCCAATAGCCGGCAATCCAATAGCACAAGGCTCTAAAGACACCATCTTTGCGGACCGATTCCGGCAGCGCCAGGGCCGACGCCAGAATCTCCGGCCGTTTGGGGACCCTCGCCTTCACCTCCGCTTCGGCCACCCAGTGGCGGGGCAATGAGAAAAAGTCAGGATTGCGGTGCTGCTCCGGGGTAAGTTCCGGCAGCTTGCCCTGGTTGGCCTGGGCCTGGGTCTGGCCCTCGTAGGTGCCGAAGCGATGGTCGAAGTGCCAGAACATCTTACCCTCGTAGAGCGGCAAATATACGTCTTCGCCTTGCCTAAAGATGTTCCCATGGAGAACAAAGCCTTTCGCCTCAAGGCGCTCCCTCGAATGGAACAGGTGGTCGTCGCTGGACATATTGAATAGCCCTTGTCGGAACTCAATATTCCATGAATTTACCCCACTCTCCCCATTATGGGCTTCTTTGATGAGCACTGGAACGCGGCGATAAATATGCTTTGTCAACTCGGCGTCCTGTTTTAACCGAAAAATTGGACAGGTGCGAGTATTGGGATTGAGTAGGGCAATGTCCTCCGCCGTCAGGGTGAAGTGACGCTTCTTTTCAAGGAGCTCTTCAACAGCATTAACCCCAAATACTATGTCTACTTCTTGCGCTTTTGAAACATTTCCGGACAACGTGATAAGGGCGAACTTATTTCGATGGTCGATGCCGGGAAATAGTCTCCCTTCATTTTCAAACATATAGAGGTAATGCAGCGACTGGGTATCCATCAGGTCTTGGAAGAAGAATTTAGTCGTGTCATCCGTAGCGATCCCGGAAGGAACGATGCAACCAACACGCCCTGTGGGATTTAGCAGGCTGCGTTTTAACTCAGCGAAAATAGAAAACGTATTAATCTTTCCTCGGGCACACAAAGGATATCTGTCTGTGTCCCTGATCAAAGAACGTTCTCCATCAGAAATGCGCAATGCTCTCTTGTAGTTGGCAAAAAGCACAGGATTGTCTTGGGCTAACTTTTTAATCAGTTTTTTCCTCGTTTCAGTGCTCGCATCTGCTATGTCGGGTCTAATATCTGAAAACCACTCTTTCTCTTTAAATTCTAGCGTTTCCCAGGGCGGATTCCCCAGCACGCAATCAAAACCGCCGGTCCAACCGGTCACTTCATCCTCGTTTACCTCAGTGCCCGGTTTGGGCTGGAACACATCCGGAAATTCCAGGTGCCAATGGAAGAACCGGTATTCCCGGGCCAGGCGGATGATTTCCCGGCGCATCCAGGGCGGGCAGCCGTGGGGATTACGCCTAACCCTGGCGACGATTTCCTGGGTGATGGGGTAAGGTAGTTCATCGGTACGGCGCTTCTTCCAGACGAAGGCGGCGCACCAAGCGTCGTAAAGGAGTTTGCCGAACAGATAGCCATTGGATCGCACGAACCGGGAATAGGCCTCCTCCTTGCGGTGCAGACCATCCAGGGTGGAGTCGTCGAAGCCCTCGATTTCCAGCATGGCCGGGCCCAGATCGCCCAATTGCTCCCAGGGCATCCCGTCTGTTGTGGACAGTAAACGGTGGCCTTGCCGTTCCTTGCGGTTTCTCTGTTTGTATTCTTTGCAGAATTCATTATCGTCCCCTTCCATGGGTTTGAAGGCATCGTCCGGGATCCCCTTTTTGAGCAAGAGAGGGGTGGCGCCCAGCAGACTGTTGCCGACGCGGATATGGTGATCCAGGAAGGAAAGCGGCTTACCCGGTTCCAGGGCCTCGAGCCACAAGGAGACGCGGCACAACTCCGCAGCCATGGGATTGATATCCACGCCGTAAAGGCAGCGGCCGATGACGTCCCGCAGAGCCTGCTGATACAAGAGCGGCGATGGCTCACTCTCCCCTTGGGCCAGGGCCCGCACCCGGGCCAGGTGCCGGGCCAGCCGGTGCGCCGCGCCCACCAGGAAGTGGCCGGAGCCCACCGCGGGATCGCAAACCTTAAGGGCGAGGATAGCCTTCTCGGCCTCGGTGCCGGTTTTGCCCTTGATGGCTTCCTCCACCACCGGATCAAGGGCTGAATCCAGCAGGCACTGCACCAGGGAGTCGGGGGTGTAGTAGGAGCCGGAGGTCTTGCGCTCGCTGCCGGCGAACTCGGCGAAGGTGAAGCGGGCCCCATCGGCACTGATCTGCGGGGTGAGAGCCAACAGACTTTCATAAACCCCACCCAATTCTTCGGCGCCAAGATTCTTGTAGTCCACCGGCCGTAGTACCTTGCCCTGACGGGTGAAGGCCAGATGGCGCAGGGCTTCCAGGAAATCATAGTTGGTAAGGTCGGCGTCAGTGAGCGCTGAGGTAGAGGCCAGGCCCCAAAGAAAGCTGCCCAGAATAGGCAAGGCCAAATGCTCCCGGGCGGCTGCGAAGCCGGCATCGCCGGACAGCGCCCCTACCAAGAGCTGGAACTGCCGCCACAAGTCGCCGTGGCGGCTCCCCTTGATGCGGGAAGCCAATTCCCGCAGGCGGCCGGTGCTGTAGTGGGCGACATAACGCTCCCGGGCGAGTCGAGCAGCTTCCGAGTCGTCGCGGGGATGGAGCAGGGGCTGCCCCTCAATGGTGCGGTCTTCGGCCACGAAAAGAAAAATCAGGCGGTAGACAACCCGCAGGAGTTGGCCATGAAAATCCGTAAGCGAGGTTTCCCCGCTGCGCAATGTTTCGCGCAAGGCCAGGTTTTTGGGATGGCTGGTGAAGCCTTCCCCCAGAATGCGCAAGGCCTGCTCCACGCCCTGGCGCAGATTGCCCAGGGCGCGAGTGCCCTGTTCGTTGGCGAGTTTGGTCCACTGCTCCAGCCAGCAGGTCTCCGGGCGGTCACCTTCCCGGGGAGCAAAGCGCGTGGCGTGGGCCATGAGCCAGAACAGAACGAAGTCGGAATAGACCTCACCGTCGAACATGGCGGCCAGGTCGAACTCCAGGAAAGACTGACGGGAAAGGGCCTGGTTGTCCCGCAGGATGCGAAAGGTGAGGCCATTGCCAACGATAGCCCAGAGATGGCCGGGACTACGGTTCAAGAACTCCTGTACCAGACCGTGGGGGGTTGACGGCCGCAGCCCCGCGCACTCCCGCGGCGCGACGGTCGAGGCTCAAGCCACAGCCCAGGAGGTGCACCGGCACCGGGCCGAAGAAGCGGCTGATGGCATAGGTGCGTCCGCCGATTTCGGGGCCGGGAGTGGTGGGCAGCATTCCGAAGGCCAATTCGCGCAGCAGTGGTAAATTCCACTTATCGTTGGTGAGGCCGGTGCCTGCCTCGCCTTCGGGGAGGTTGGCAGCGGCGGCCTGGAACTCCGCCCAATACTTGCGCAGGCGATTCCATGACTGGGTAATGACTTCGTTGAGGCGTTCGCCAGGAGGAAGACCATATTCTTCAGGCTCTGTGCCGGGTAGCTTTTCTTTGGGGTCAAGCACTCGGCGCAGCAGATCGGGCGGCAGCAAGCCGCCTTCGGATCGGATGGTCTGGAACTCATTCCTTCGGCGGGCCATGGTTAGGTCAACCTCGGCAACAGAACGTAAGCCCCCAGGATGTCTACGGGGAGCACTGGCTGAATGGCAACGCGACCTTTCAGGCGGGCCGCCTCGCGAACACGCTCGTGGGCCGCAAGCTGGGCGGCGGCACGATCCCTGGCGATGAGTTCGAGAGCCTGTTGCAGTTTGGGCAGGGCCGGTAGCAGCAGACCCATTTGCTGGTCGATGGCGGTGGGGATGAGGTTGCGCTCGGGCCGGGCTTCAAGAAGGCGTTCACCCTCTTCCGGCGTGAGCCACTGAGGTGTGTCAGGCGGACCCATGCAGGCGAGGGGGACGATCTCTTCGCAGAGGATGGTTTCCCCGTCCGCGCCGGCGGTCTGGAGATGATAGCGCAAGCGCGCCACCAGAAGCGTGGTTCGAGCGCTGACGGCCGCGGTGGAAATGACCCCACAACGAGCGGCCACGGCGAGGGTGTCTCGGGCTACCGGATCAAGAGCCTGGTCAAGGGTCCATCCGGCAAGGCCTTCGACCACCGGACTGGTGCGACCGAGATAGACTTCACCTTCTTCCAGCGGCAAATCAAAGCGGCCGGCAAAAGGCTCATCCCGGCCAATGGCCTGGCGCAGGGAGCGTGGCACTTCCATGCTGAGGTGCACCGTAAGGGCCTTTCCCTTGGCCTGCACCGGGACCTTGGCCGCCTGCAGGACGGCATGGAAGAAGCGGGCCACATCCTCATTGCGGCCGATGGCCTGCCGAACGTTATCAAGTTCCGCCTTTACGGCATCAGGGCTTAAAGTGTGCTGGGCGAAGCGGGAACGGCTGGCCTTTTCACGGTCACGGGCATTATCCCACTCGGCATGAAGAGCCTCCTTCTTGGAGTCGAGTTCATCAAGGAAAGAGAGCTGCTGAAAACGCTTACCTGATCTTTCCCGGAAGAGTGCCCCCTCGAATAGTGCTTCAGCTATCTGCTCGCTGGACCCTGGCACCGCCACGGTGACGCCGAGGTCGCTCTTAATACGCTTGTGCTTGCGAATAAGGACATCGAGGATCACGCCGTCGATGGGATTGTCGATGCCATAGTAGGTGCTGACGCGAACCTCAGGCTTGTCCTGCCCAAAACGATCAACCCTGCCTTCGCGCTGCTCATGGCGGGTAGGATTCCAGGCTAGGTCGTAATGCAACACGGCGTTGAAGTGCTGCTGGAGGTTCACGCCCTCAGCCAGGCAGTCGGTGCAGACAAGGACGTACTGACCCAATTCGGCAACCAGGGCCTCGATCCGCGCTTCGCGCTCGGCAGGAGGCAGCAGACCCGTCACCGATTCGACCCGCACTTTGGCAGGCAGCGCCTCGCGGAAGTGACGAGCCACGTAATCGGCGGTGTTCACAAACCGGCAAAAGACGATGGGAGAAAAGCCGTCCTTGAGCAACCCTTTGATTTCATGGATGGCCCCCTGGAGCTTGTGATCTGTAATGGGAGACATAGCCTCGGCCCTCCGGGCAAACTCCAACATTTTGCGCCGGGTGCTCTGGGCGCCAGCTTCTGAATCCGAGCCAGGGCTAAAATCCAGGGCAATTACGTCGTCGGTGTCGTCCTGGTCGAGCACGGTGCGCCGACCCACCTCGTCCACTTCGTCATCAGGTGCTTCATCCACCGCAGCCCTGCTCCGAAGCGTGGCGGCAGCCGCTTCCGGGCTGGAAGAGACACAGCGCATCAGGGCCAATGCTGACCAGTAACGCACCCGGCGACGACGTTCGCCACCATCGCTTTCCGAAACCAGCTCCCGTGCGAAGGCGAGGATATCATCGAAGAGAGAGCGATACTCGTTGCTAAAGGAGTAGGTTGGCTCGGGGGTTTTGTCATAACGCGTGGGGAAGAATGTATCCGTCTGAAGGTAATGCCTAATATCGCTACGGCGACGTTGCACGAGATGTTTTGCCAATTTACGGCGGATTTCTTCACGCCCTGCCCGGTCGAGATCGGCAGGCAGGCTGGCAAACTCTTCTTCAAGCAGGCTCAAAAGGGAGCGGAAAGCGTTTTCTTTGCCGCTGTGAGGCGTGGCAGTAACTAGGACTAAATGACGTGATTTGGTCTTAGCGATTCTCCTCAGCAGATCAAAACGTTGCTGGCGTCCTCGTCCTACCCCACCGGACAGGGTGCAGCCATGGGCCTCATCCACGATGACAAACTCTGGACACTTGAGGATAAAGTCTTCTGCCCGGCGTGGGGTCTTGATGAAGTCTGTGGAAACGATGGTGAAGCTATGGCGATCAAAGACCGAAACGCCGATCGGCAAGTCGCGCTCCAGGCGCTGGATGGTGCTGCTCAAGACCAGCTCGGCCTCGATATGAAACTTTTCAGCCAATTCACGTTGCCATTGTTCGGCTAGATGAGGCGGGCAAAGCACAGACAGCCGTCTGATCTCGCCGCGGTCAAGGAGCTCGCGAGCAATCATGGCTGCCTCAATGGTCTTACCGATACCAACATCATCGGCAATCAAGAGTCGAACGGGGTCAAGTTTGAGTGCCATCATGAGGGGCACGAGCTGATAAGGTCTCGGCTCTGCAGCGATGCGGCCGAAGCTACGAAAAGGGCCGGCGGCGGCGCGAGTAGACAGACGTGCTGCATCGCGCAAGAGCTGGCCCGAGTCAAAGTCACCAAGGTCAGCCTGAGTGGGCATTTTAAATGCCGCGGACTCGACAAGCTCAACAGCAGGTAAGATCCCAGTAGTCTCTTCATCAAGCCCCCCCAAGGGGCGCACAATAAGGAGGGTATCTGTAGAATCGGGTAGCACCACCCATTCGCGGCCCCGCGCCTGAATAAGAGTGCCGGGTTTAGAAAGGGCGACAGTGCTCATTTGCTTGGTCTCCCAAAAATGTCTGGATGGCTGCTGAAGATCTCGTTCCAGTCTGCCAAGTGGTGGAAGCGGATAACAGCATACCCCTGTTCCATCAGGCGCTGGGTAATGGCTTCGTCCTCACGGAGTTGGGATGGTTCATCATGCGGCGGGCCGTCTATATAGATGGCAGCAGCATATTCCTGGTAAAAAAAGTCTGGGCGGGTGGAGCACGATTCAATCAGGTACTGGGCATCACTCGGAGGACGGAGCATGAGATCATCCACGAGATCCAGCCATCGCTTTTCTAACTGGCTGTCACAACGTTTGCGCAGCGCCGCCATCCGTTCGGCACGTGACCCTGCACCACCAGCGGGACGGCACTTAGAACTCGACAGTTCGGCGATCAGTTGACGTGTGAGATAACGGTCGAGATCTTTGTGATCCGGTTGATTGCCGTAATCCAGGAGGCAGCCGTAACATGCCTTACCGCAGGTTTTTATGCCCTTGTCTTCCAGCGTGCCCGGATCGAAGTGGCAGATCTCCAATGCAGCCCGAGCCAACTGTGGGAATACCGCAGGGTCTTCGACGATTTGGCGCAGCACTCCGGCGCCGCCTTCGGATGCCTCATAGAAAAGGATTTCCCGGCGGTCTTGAGGCGATGGCATCGGCTCACAAGATAGTTCGCGAGGCTCCAATTGAAAGTGCTTTTGGATAGCCTCCTTGAATACCGCCTGCAGGCTCGCCATCTCGGGCCCGGAACGAGGTGGATTGAAGCGTATCACCAAAGCGTTCTTAGTATCTTTGACATAGGGAACAACACGCTGGACTCGCCCTTGGGTAGTAGCATCGTCTGTATCCTCTTCATCAGCTTGGTTGCGTGACCAGTAGCCACGTTCCAAATCGAGGTTGAAACCCGACGGCTGGTTACTTCGCTGATTGGCCCATCCCAGGTTGATACGATAAAGGTCGGTGGCGTCAGCATAGCTAAGAGTCATGGTAAGGGTATCACCGCAATAAACCTCGGCATCTTTGCGGTCGAGCTTTCCGCCGATTTCCGGGAATCGGTAGGAAGTTATGAGTCTGTATCCGAAACGCTGACGTTCCTCCTCATCACAAGTAATACGCTGGGCAAGCTTGAGGCTGACATTTTGCAATTGGACGAGGTTATCGATGCGGGCTCCATCCAAAGCAATTCCGCAGCGATCGCAGATCTCGGCCAGGTTGTTTCCTTGTTCCAAATGGGCATAACCGCATTTAGGACAGCGCTTCATCGTGGCTGTTACCAGATCATGAGTTGCTTCGATGTCGTCGGTGCCGAAGTCAAGATTGACCTTGTAAACGCGGTAACGTGCCCCCTCATGATAGATCAAGGCCCGAGGACCAAACTCAGATATGGCCAGAAACCGCGGACGGGAGACGAATTCATCACGGCTGTTAGTTCGACGGCGGCCTGGAACATAGGCCGAAAGGGGCAGACGAGGGAAATTGTAACCCGGCAGGAAACCCTCCGATGCGAAATAGCGGTAAGAATAGAAATCGCCCTCATAGATACCCTCTGCTTCCGTAAGGAGGCGAATCTGGCTCTCCGCTTGTGCACGCAACCGCCGTGAATGATTACGCTCAGCCTCTGGGCGCGATTGATCGACGATGATCCGGTGATGCAATTCTCGTTGGCGGCAGGCGGCGCGGTAGAGGCTGCGCCAACGCTCACAAGAATCATCAAAGGAGCGTTCAATTTGGTCCAGTACCTCCTTGGTCCAGTTTTCATGGAACCACAACGCTGAGGAGAGATCGTCACGGATAGTGTCAATAAACTGGTTGGCCTTAACGAGTGCGGAGGAGCGGTATCCAAGGTTTTTCAGCTGCCCAAGGATATTGTCTTTGACTGGCAGTGGGAGCTTGCCATCAAGGGGTGTGAGGTCAATTACCGCAGTAAGCGTCTTACCCAGATCAGGCTTGGCTACTTCCATCCAAATGGCATTTATATGGGAGCGCACTAAGTCACGGTTGCGAATGTCTATGCGTGGCGGAGCCACCGAGCCGGCCACCATTTGGTTCGGCTCGTGGAAATAATATTGATCATGGGGGCTACGGCCTGCGCAATAGGTATAGACTAAGGCCGGTTGGCCGCCGCGGCCGGCACGGCCACTACGTTGGGCATAATTGGCTGGAGTAGGTGGAACATTACGCAGATTTACTAAGTTCAGTTGAGCGATGTCCACCCCCAGTTCCATCGTCGGTGAGCAGAAAAGCAGAGGCAGATCCCCGCGGCGAAAGCGATCTTCCCGCTCTTCCCGGTCCTCGGAAGTTACCTGGGCGGTATGTTCACGCGCTTCCAGCACACATTTCAGGTCAACGAAATTGCGGTAGCACTCCACGAAATAGCGATTGACCTCAGGGGGAATCTCTCCTGCCTCCAGCAGCCTGGTGCGGTCCAAAGGCCGAATGGCCCCCTCCCCGGGCAGCCAGCGCAGCGCGTCGGGATTGATCTGGTAGCCAGGGTCCTGACTGTTGCGCACCTGTTCGATAATGCCGTACCGTTTTAATGATAGAAACAAAAAACTGATGACCTGATCAACCTCAGTACGACCAAAGCTCGATCCCTGGGGAACATAGGGCGACAGCGAACGCTTCAGATAACGCCCATAACCACCATAGGATGATATAAAGAGCCCTAATTCCTTCCTGCCCTTCTTATCCCTCCGTTGGGGACGGGGATAGGCAATAACAGATTTCTCAAGTTCACGCGTATCCCCAAGATACCACACGGTATCTTCAAGCAACCGCGGTTTTGTTTGCTCGATCAGATCGAGTTGCTTTTTCGGATCCAATACATCGACCTTGATCGCTAGTGACCGGCGCAGCACGTCGAGGAAGGTAACAAGCAGCTCTTCACGCAATTCTGGAGGACAAGAACGCAGCGCGGCGAATACCTCGATGAACTCTTCGGTATCTCTGTCAATGCGGACTGAGAAGCCAGCCTCCCAAAGCTCCGCTTCAGCAAGGAGCCCTTCCTCGCCTCTCAATCCATCGTAGTCAAAGGTAAGCAAGCCGCAATCTTCGAGATTCGGTGCAGTCACGCGCCAACCACGCTGCAAGTCGCGGTAGAGATAATAATCAATAACGCGGCGCAGGGCGTCGTTGGTGGCATTCTTCGCAGGGCCGCGTACCTCTGGGTCCGCGGCGTATTCCTCGAATCGAAGCTGCATAGCATCGAAGACTCTGCGCGAAAGCTCACTGTGGGTCAGTCCTCTTGAGCCCTTATTCTGTGTTGCTTTATATAGAGCCGAGCGTAGCAGGGCTACTTGGGCGAAGTCATTAAAGTGCCCGGCCTGTAAAGAGGCGTCCTGCCGGTTATCGGTGAAACTCAAGAGTTTTCGCGCCTCAGGACTGAGGTCACGATCACCTTGCAGCTCAATTAGGGACCGCACTGCCATGATAGTTGTGGCTGTACTTCTGTTATCGACGCCAAGGGTTCCCAGCTTGGCTCGCTCGGACCGTTGGGTTTTGGTATAGGCAACCCCGCACGATGGCTCCAGACAGAATAGGAAGTTCTGACGGATCAAGGCCGCAGGGATACCTTGTCCTTCGGACACTAAACGCCCCTGTGAGTTGATGAAAACCGGCTCAGGAAGATCGCGTCGGGCATCCGGGCGGATGCGTTCCTCACCCTGCGGGGTGTTGTCTTTCATGAATGCCGGCAGTCTCTCCAATAGATCCGGGCCATCTTGTCGCGGCCATGGGGCAGACTCCGAAATATACAGGTATGCATCTCCGCTGCCGTCATCGCCTTCTTCCCGACGGTCTTCTCTGGGCAGCAAGGCTTTGCCATGCTCATCAGAGCCCACTTTCACGCGATAATAAGCGCTGCCGCATTGCCGGCAGAAGACCAGAGGGAAGAGAATCTTGTCGGGCTCCCCCGGCTTGGCTCCCTTCTTCGACATTTCCAGATGACGGTCAGCCTCTGGCTCGATGGTGGCCCAAACGGTGTCACCGCGGGTAAAGAATTGATGAAGGCGGAAGGCAAAGATAGGGAACCGGCTGGATTCACTTCTTCGCAGCTCACATCCCTTGAGTAAAAACTGGCGCAACACCCCCTCACAACGCACAGAGTCAGTTGAAGTCAAGCGTGCCAGTTCCTCCGCCGCACTGTCCTCACCCTGTAAGCGCCGTGGGGGTTGTCGAACGAGCCTACCGGTATCCTCTTCAGCTCGCACGCCGAAGGTGGATTCTATCCAAGAAGCCAAAAGATGGTTGCTGAAATCATCATAGTTATGCGGCGGGGCCTCTTCCGCTTCGATCGTCTCTTGAAGTTGTTTGATTATTGGCTGAGCCTTGAAATCCACTTCTATCGTGGCGCGCTCCAGTGTTTCGCCTATGATCTGCGAGGCATCGAAGGGTATCCCAAAAAGCGTCCGGGCAACCTGAGCCACTTCCCTTTTCTGCTCTTCGAAGGTGCCTCCGCTGACCATCGTGGCTGACGTGCCGATGCAGGTAATATCGTGGCCCCCGAAGGCAAGGCGACAACGCCGGATCAACAGGGCCACGTCCGCACCCTGGCGCCCACGATAAGTGTGGAGTTCATCAAAAACAAGGAATCGCAACCCCTGCGCAGCCCTGACCAACTCGCGGTCCTCACTGCGGGTGAGCAGTAATTCCAGCATCATATAGTTGGTTAGCAAGATGTCCGGCGGATTACTCCGAATCGCCTCACGCTCAGCGCCTTTCTCTTGTCCTGTGTAACGGGCATAGGAAACGGGAGACTTTCCTTCCGGGTAACCTTTCTGAAGGAACTTCTTCAGTTCTTCGTCTTGGCTGTTAGCCAGGGCATTCATTGGATACACAATAATGGCTTGAATGCCCCGTCCCGATCCATTACGCAACACATGGTCAACAATAGGAACTATATATGTAAGGCTCTTTCCTGACCCAGTACCGCTGGTAAGCACATAGGACTTGCCCTCTTTAGCCTTAAGGATTGCCTCTCGCTGATGGGTGTGTAACAGGAACTGCCTTCCGGTTTGGTCGGTGTCCGACTTATCAATTCGAAAAATCTTTGCACACTCGGGATGAAGCGTACCATCGGCCACGAGATCGTCGATCGTGCCGCCCGGTAAAAAAGTTGGATTGATCTGAAGCAGAGGGTCAGGCCAAAATGCCCCTGCATTCAGATTCCGATCCACCATCTCGGAAATGCGAGGGTCTGCAATCTTGATGAAACTGCGTGTATAGTTTGAGTAGTCGCCAACAAGCCGATCCCGGAGATCAAAAACGTTCATGACTTCGCTCCAAAGACCAATGCCAGGCTGATCCCCTTGAAAACAGAGTGCTGGCCATTTTTTAAGATGAAACGTTGGGCAATATGCGCTTTATGCACTGGAAAGGTATGTTCATTTTTTAAGTTTGAGAGAGTATATTGGGGTTTCCTCTGTGGGCTGCCAAGAAATCATCGATCGAAATTAAATCCCACGCATTACGAACCTCGGACACAGTAGGTAGATCACCCGGAAATAACCTGAGGGATGTAGAACTGGCCATTTTTCATTCCCTAATCCTCCTCAGGTCACATTATGCCATGATTAGCGGGAGATTGTCTAATCTCATTTTCCTGCTAGCGGCCAAGGTTAATATCTTGGGGAGGGAAGCGAACAAAATGAAAGGTGCTCTGAGGCCACTTACCAGTTTTATTACTTTCTATTGGGCAATCTGAGCGAAGACAAAGGAGTGGGCCTCATCAGCTAGGAGATGGATAGGCGACAGGCAAAACCTTGAACATCTCATCAGGTCTTTTATAACCTCGCATTGAGAAGTTAGCCGGTCCGTCCTGCAGTCCCCACCAGGACCTTTGCCTGGTGCAACCTTCCAGGTTAGAGATCCTAACGGATTAGCCAGTTGGAAATTAATAAAAGCCATCCAAATGACCAAAGTTAACCGACGTTTTAAGAGATCTGGAATTACTTGGGCTGTACAATACTAGATCTTTATCCCTCTTTTATCGAGATCGTCTCTGGAAAATACCTTTATCCCATCCATGTATTTTAATGCATAGATGTGGACTTGGTATTCATCTGTAGTCAAAGTAAACTTGTAAGGTTTTTGAGTCTTGTTAATCTTTGCTTTTCGACCGGCTGCGGGTACATCCCAGCAAATAACCTTTGGGTACTGAGAAGGAGTATGACCATGTGTCTTGTAATTGTAAAAATTGTTTTCTACCTCAACAACCGTTGATCGAAAAGGCTCACTTGATTTGTCTTCTTGAAAATTTACAAGAAGGTCAGGCCCCTTAACCGCCCCAATGTATGCTAAAGTCGTAAAAGTCTCGAAAGGAAGAGCATTGAGCGCTTCCAACTTCCAAATCAAGGCATTGACCTCAGCCTCATTTTGAGGTTCCCTAATGAGAATTATATAATCATTTGCCGCTTTCTCATAAACAACCCAATTCTGATTAGGCTGTTCTATTTTCCGTTTCTCTTCTGCAAGAACTCCACCATGTTTCTCTACCTTTTCGCGTTCTGGAAGAAGCCGAAACGCTAAGTATACCTCAGAGGATTCGATCTGTTGGAAAAGTTCCCTTACAACCTTCTTGAGTTCGAGGGTCTTTGCAGAATCAACAAGGGCACTTCTTGCAATATTCATTTCATCTTGAATTGCATCGCATTCAATGATAAGGCAAGTTTTGCTCTCACCTGGACGGGCTGTACGAATTGATGTAGCACCATATTCTTCCATATTTACTGAGAAATAAGGTATGCCTTTTACAGAAAGGATTAAGCCTGTGTTCAGGTTCTTGGCATAGAGGTTATATAAGTTATTGTCCCACGTAACAAATCCCTTTAACCTGACGCGCATGTTTTTTGAACTTTTCGGAGCAACGTTTATGAACAAAGTCTTTCTCAATTCATCAAGTTTAAGCCCTTCATGTTCAAAATTATCAAAATCTATATCTTTGATTTCAGGAAAACCAAATGGAATAAGCTCGGTTCGACCAAATACTGAAAGCCATATTTCTGGTTCAACTTTCCGTTTTTGAGTAAATCCAAGAAATGTTCTATGAAGAAGATAGGTTCGTATCTGTTCAAAGGTAAAGGGGTCTTCCTTCCTGTGCGGAGGATGACCAATAACTTTGATTGTTGTCCCCTTTCCCTGAGAGGGATGCTCACTTATACGCGGTCGAGGAACGTTGTTGTTATTCAATGACTCCCAAGGTTCATTTACCCGAACAACATACGTCGGGTTAGGCTCTCCCGCACACGTTTCAATCTCGACCCGACGGGACTGATAGGCAAGCTTTGATCCAAGCCCCTTCCATGAGAATTCGTCAGATTGAAGCCCAATAATGCCCGAAAGACCCAGGCCAAGGAATCTATCTAACCGCTCAGGAAAGGTAGTATTACCAGAATATTTCATACCACAGCCGTCGTCGGTGATCTCAAATATATGCCCTTCCTTATCCTGGTTGTAACTGATCTCGATTTTTCTTGAACCAACCTGTTCAGCCCCTGAATTAGAGAGTAATTCACGAATCAAATCAAGGGCATGAACCCTCTCCTTAATGAGATGTTTGAAAATGGCAACTTCACTGAATGCGGGACTAACTTCACGAGATTTGCTTTTAAGTGCATCACCTATAGTAGTGGAAGACATTGGTCCCCTCCCTTCTTGCATATTAAACTGAATAATTCATACGAGAATTAAATGACAATATTTCCAAAACTACAAGCTTTCAGATAATGCTGTAAATTTGCCTCCGTAATTGATCGCTGTGTTCATTTGGTTCGATTAACATTTACCATTTTTTAATAATTTCTTTAAATAAATTGAGGCTGATATTTTTAATATTTTTCATTATAATCAGTTGAGAAAAGACTTCATTACTTTTTAGAACTCTTTCAACAGTATTGTGTGTTGGAACATAACCAAAGATGATTTTAAAATTATTTCTTTTTAGTCGATTATGTTTTTTTGAATGGATGGAGAGAAAAAAATCAGTGAATTTTATAACCTGATTGCTATATTCATTCTTAAATAAATATATTTCTTTTCTCAATAATTTAACAATCTTATATTCGGTATAGCCAAATTCTTTAACGAATTGATCTATAACCCTGCCACCACAATTATGACACTTTTTGACATCTTTCTTTAGCTGAGGATTACCACAGTCAAGACAAACTTGAACTATCTCGTTGGCCAGGTGTTGAGGCTGGAAATGACCCTGAACTTTTTTCTTTTTTGAAGAATTAGAACGAATCGCAGTTCTTTGCATAAATCTTGAGGCAGATTTATACATAACGAAATCCTTTCGAGTTACGATGTTTCTAACTCATAATCATTTAATTTCTATCTACCCCCAAGTCTGTAAGTTATTACGCTGCTTACTTGAACTATCGAGCGCACCCGGACTAAGTTTTTTAGTTTACAATATATGGAACTGATTGGGCTAGTGTCAAGAACTAGTTCCGGTTAGCGGCACCTAAAAAATATTTTCGGAGAAATGAAGATTTACGCCTTCATACAGCGAACAGGGCTGGCAAGAAGGGCGGTACCGCAGGTACAGAAATGGTCTTAATTATATTTCCGCACCCAGCTTATCCAGATCAACTTTATGTCTATCGCAAATCCCTCTAAGGCTTGACCTGCGCGTTCATCACAAAACAGGGGAGGTGGCCTTGGGCTGGCCACCTCCCCTAATTGATGCAGTTTAAAGACTCAGGGGCATGATCAGGAAAAACGTATCCGGGTCGCTGGGGTCGGTGAGCCGAATCGGACGATCCGGCTCGTTCACCGCCATGACCACGGTCTCCCCGGTCATCGCCGCCAGAGGATCCAGAAGATACCGGGCATTGAAGCCGATATTCAGCGTTTCTGTCCGTTGATTATCCTCCTGGTCATTGCCCAGTAATTCAACTTTCAGCATTTTCAGCACTTCCCGGCCGTTGCCCACATCAGGGTTTTCGTGGGTAACTTCCGCCTCCTCCCCGGAAAGGGGAAGCTGCAAGATGATCCCCCGAAACTTGTCCGTGGACAGCAGCGAGAGGCGTTTCAGCACCGCCATCAACTCCTGGCGCTGGAAGCCGAAAGACACCTTAAACTCCTGTGGGATTTTCCGGTAATCCGGGAAGTTCCCAGATAGGAGCCTCACCGCCATCTCCTGGGAGCCATCCTTGAAACAGAGGGTGTTAATGGCATTGTCTCCTTCCTGAGCGATAACGCCCAGCTTCACCTTCCCGTTTCCAGACCGGTCGGCCAGAAATTTGCGGATGACTTTAATAGCTTTGAGGGGAACCAGGAGGCCTTCGCCCAAGTTCAAGCCCTCCAGCCCCGCCAGGGGCCGCTCTGCCACACTCAGCCGATGGCCGTCAGTGGACACCAGCCGCAGATAAGGACCTCCCTCCCGGTCCTCTGTTTCCCATAAGACACTGTTAATATGAGATATGGAGGTTGGCGAGGCGGAGAAGACGGTCTTATCAATCATCTCCACCAGGGCCTTGGCGTCTACCTCCACCAGGCTGGTTTCCTCGATCTCCCTCAGCGGCGGAAAATGTTCCGGGTTCAGGGTGGGGAATCTGTACCGCGAAGTTCCAGCTTCCAGCCTTACCCAGCCGCCGTTATGATTGGGCCCTTCTTCCTGATAAACGGTGAGGACGCCCGGAGGCAAATCCTTCACCAGGGCATGCAGGATGGGGGCATGAACAGTAAAAACCCCCTCCTCGTTAACCTCCGCAGGGAAGATCCCCTTACCCTGGATTTCCAGGTCTGTGGCCGAGATGACGAGACCGTCATCCCCGACCTTTACCAAGCAGTGGGCCAGGATGGGGAGGGCTTGCGACCTTTTGTCTACCGCGCCCATGGTGCTGCCCACCGCCTTTGCCAATACTTCTTGGTCGATTTCGAATTGCATGTTTCTCTCCTCCTTTTTGAGGGCCTCATGGCAGGCCCAGCTCACGGTTACCAGGGTTGGGGGAATCCACCCGGACCTTCGCCGGCCAACACGTCCGCCCAGTCCCAGGATTTCCGGTCTGAGGGCGGAGCCGGGGCAAGGCGTACCCGTACCCGTTTGCCTTCCTTCACCAGCCGGGCCGCCAGCCGCAATGCGGCTTTCTGGCCGGCCTTTTTTCTGTCATGGTCTCCCCAGACCACCACTCGCTTCACCAAGGCCGGCAGGACCACCATCTCCAACAGTGCCGCACTGGTGGTGGCCCAGCAGACCATGTCGGTGGACCGGGTGACGGCCAGTGCTGTTTCAATGCCTTCAGCCACCCCCAATATCGGGGCCGCCGGCCCCAATCGCACCGCCGAGCCTGTCAGCTTCCGGTCCGATGGGTAGGGCATGGTCTTCTTGGGGGCCTTAACCTGCGCCTTGCGGCCATCCGGAGTCAGATAGATGCGATGCAGGGTTATTGCCCGATCCTGGCCATCCGTCAGCTTGGCCAGCAGGCCGGGATATTTCCCCTGCTCCCGGCCTTCTTCGTAATAGGCCAGGGAAGGGTGATACCTCAGCCCGCTGGGCGGCAGGATGGTTATCCCCCGGCCTTGCAAATAAGCCCGAGCAGGCTCAGCCTGGGGAGCGATAAGGGGCAGGGTTTCCGCCCACATCCGGTTCAGAATGGCCCGCAGGCAGTCATCGTCCACCTTGGCGGCCGGGCTTTTGCCGTTGCCACTTTCCTGTAGATGAACCAACGGGACGCCGCCACCCAAGGCCTCTGATACTGCTTCCAAGGCCTGGGGAAAGGACCAGCCACGCAGCCATTGCAGCAACCGGAAGCCGTTGGGCTGAGGGCCGCAGGTGTTGCAGACCGCCCCGCCGTTGTCTTCATAGTCCCGATAGAGCCGGAACCCGTCTTTACCGCCGTGCACGGGACACGGGACATGCCGGGGCGCCTTCTCCAGGGCGCACTCCAGCTCCGGGGCCAGGCTCGCCAGAATATGGCTCCACCGGCCCTGGGCTTGATCTCTCAATTCTTGGTAGTCGTATCTGTACGCCACCTTCTTTCCCTCCAAAAAACCATGGGGGTAGAGACAGTCCCCCACGGGGAGGACTGCTACCCCCATAGGAGCCAATTGTTTACGCTGCTTCTTGCCGGAGTTCCACCAGCAAATAGGCGCTGTCTTTTTTCACCAACTGGATGGGTTTGCCGTTGATCTCTCCCTGGCCCGACCGGTCATAGACCCCCACCAGGCGGTTCTGGAAGAACACTTTCCCCTCCTGGAAAAGGAACCGATGGGGACCCACATAGCCGATGGCGAGTTTCCCCTGGGGAATGACCCGACCACGCACCACCCTGGTGATCCGCACCGTGGATTGGCTGTCGCCCAAGGCCACAGTGGTTTCTACGGTGGTGACCGTCTCTACCGGCTGGTCCAGCCCCACCAGGGCGTCGGCTTGCAGTGCCGCACCCTGGAAGGACTGCCAGGCGCCCTCCAAGGCTGCCGGCCGTTCCAGGTCTCCCACCAGGGTGCGGGCCAATTCCAGCAGCATGGAGTTGCCCGACTCCGCCAGCGCCAGCAGACCCTTGTCGGTGAGGTCGCCCTCCACCGCCAGCGCCGTTTCCATCTTGGCGGCCAGCAGGGACAAGGCCAGTTCCTGCATGGTATTGCCGTAGTTCAGGTAATAGACCTTAACCGGCTGCTCCTGGCCGATGCGCCAGGACCGGCGAGACGCCTGCCGCAGGGTGAAGACCGAGTACCCCGTCTGAAAAAAGATCAGGGTAGGGAACTCCACCAGATCCAACCCGGTCTTGATCAGATTGGTGTTGGTGATCATCACCTGGAAGCGAGAGGCCATCTTGCGGATGAAAGCCTCCCGTTTGGCCACCGGAGGATTGTCAGCCCGGAGCACCAGGGGCATGATCCCGAGGGTGCGTAGCTTTTCCGTCAGGGTGGGAATCAGGTCCCGTTTGCCGGTGTGCTCCAGACAGACCAGGCATTTCCGGCCCTGGGCCGTTTCCGCCCGCACCAGGTCCAGGAGCTTTTGCTCCTTGGGCAGCAGATCCGCTTCGATTTCGGCGGCTTCCGCCACCAGCTCTCCGGTGTGTGGGTGGAGCACTACTTCCCCCCGCCGGCAGCCATCCGGGTAGGCCAGGAGTGACTGCACCAGGGCCCCCAGGAGACTGTGGTCCCCCATGGCCAGGGCCTGGCGACAGGCACGGCGCAGGTTGTTCTCCAGAAGCCGGTACTCCTCGGCCTGCTCCGGAAGCATCTCCACGCCCACCACCTCTTCCAGATACGGCGGCAGGTGCCGGCTTAAATCCTGGAGCCGCAGGAATACCGAGTGGCCCAGCAGGAAGTCGGTCAAGACCATGGGAGAAACCCCGGGCTTCTCCTTGGTGATTTCCCGGTTTTTCCGGCCGCCGATGGAGGCGTAGTTGTCCCGGAGCGAGGTCTTTTGAACCACTTCCAGGACGCCGTATTGGGCGGCAAACGTCTTTTCCGCTCAATATTCCGCCTTATCCCTGGTCAGGTTCGGAAACAGGCGCCACAGCAGGTAAAAGAGATTCGTGCTATAGCCGCCCATGAGCGTTCCTGTCAATCCCAGGGAGCGTCTGGCGGAGGCCGCCAGACATGCCAGGGCCTGGCCCTGGGCGGTATCGGCGCCCTTATACTCGTGGACCTCGTCGGCGATCAGCAGATCGAAGGTCCCCTTGGGGAGATACCGCTTGATGAACTCCGCCTTGGCAAAGCGACGCAATTGTGAATCCGCCTGCCACAGGGGAGCCCGGCACCTCTCGCACTTGAGCTTGCGCTTGCCCATCACGTGGGTAGGATCAAGGCTTCCCCCGCAAGAGGGACAACACAAGGTTTTCCGCAAAGGCCGGTTAATGACCGCGGAGCGAAAGGCATAGTGGTTCTTGGCCCGCTCCTTGCCGATCACCCAGAACTCCCGGCCCTGGGGTTTTTGCCCCGGCAATGCCAGGAGTTCTTTCAGGCCCGGGCCGTTCAGGTCCACCACCTGGGCGTCGGGAACGGTTTGCAGAATTTCCCGTTTCCACTTCTCCACCAGATGACCGGGGCACATGACGAGGGTCCGGTGCCGCTTTCGGGGAGAGAGATGCGCCACCGCAATGGCGCACAGGGTCTTGCCGACCCCCATCTCGCCCACCAGCAGCCCGGCCCGTTGGCCTTCGTGGTAAAACCCCTTAGCCAGCGCCAGAATGCCGTCGATCTGGGACTCGAAAGGTTGCCGGAGCAGGCCGTCCAGCCGGCCCAGGGCTTGGCGGTCCCAGGCGTCCCGCCGGTCAGAGCGGTACACCGGGTCGCTTTGCACCTTGGCCAACAGGACTTCCCGGAATTCTTGCAGGAAGTCCTTTAAGGTGAGATCGTTTTCTGCCATGTTCTGCCTCCTGGGACGGAGGCAAGAACCTGGCCCCGGCGGGGCATAGGTCTTACCCCGTCCGGGTGGTGTTTATTTCTGATTTTAGTGTTTGGTAGGTTCTTCCTGATGCAACGGCGAGTCTTCGTCGTTCATCAGGGCTGCTTCCAGTTCTTCATCTTGAGGCCAACAAAGGGTCCAGGCCTCCTGCCAGCCGATGGCCTCCAACTGCTCCGGCTCACATTGCTCCCAAAGCCACTCCGTCCAGGCGGGGAGCAGCGGCAAGGTATAATGCTGCTGCGCCAGGCGGAAGAACCGGGAGAGCACCTCATCCCTGGAGTTGCCGACAATGATCCGATCACTCCCATTGCTCTTGGGCAGGAACAGGTCGGCCCTGAAGAGCAGACAATGGAGCACTTCCGGCGACAGCCGCTTGATAAGGACCTGGTAAGGCCCTTGGCTTCTTTCAACCTGATGGCCACGTTTTTGATCCAATCGCTGAATCAAGACCTGTTTGCCGGTGAGCAACTGGGCCTTGATTGCGGTGACCCGGGCCAGGGTGCCGAACAGCGACGCCAGGTGCAGGCGTTCCTTCTCCGGTTCGATGATCAGCCGGTCGGCGAAACAGGACACGTGGTCAAAACCAACAATCTTGACAATTTCCATTTCGGGCCTCCTACCGGATATCGAACAGCTCAATGCGATCCAGGTCGATGGCCCGGATACGGATTTCGTAGCGGTCGGTTTTGGTCACCACCTCATCGGAGTCGTTGACCTCACGATGCACATCCACAACCTTCCGGACCGTGCCTTTGATGGCCAGGCGCCGGCTGTTGGCCGCCACTTCCCCGTCGAGGAACCCCGCGGCCAGCAGCATACCCAGATGCCCTTGGCGCAAGGGGGCCAGGGAGCGGATCTGGTGCAGCGCCGGCGGGCTGATCCGGCCTTCAAACTCCTGGTGCAGGGCCGATTGGCCCACCAGCCGAACCATCTCTTCCAGAAGCAGGCGCTCTGAGGAAAAGGTGATCCGCCGGAAGGCCGGCGACCGCTTCACCGGGATGCTTCCCGGCATGATCTCATCGGTCTTGGGCAGTATCTGCCACAGGGCCTCAGGAGGCTTCCAGGCCAACTCGTTCAGCCGGCCTGTATCATGCAGCTCCGGCTTCTTCACCCCAATGATGACCACCTGCTTGAACTGGTCGTAAAGCGGTTGCGGAAAGGCATAGAACCGCAAGTCACCCAGTTCGCCAAGGTGCCAGACCACGTACTGCAGGGCCCGGGCTGGGATGAGATACACCAGCACCCCGCCCGGCACCAGGTAGGGCAGGTAACGTTCCAGGAAGATTTTCTCCAGCCTGGGGCCGCCATCCGCCTCGAAATCGTAGGGCGGATTGAGCCACAGGAGGCTGAAGGCGTTTCTGGTGAGGTTCGTTTCCGTGACCGCGTCGGCCAGGATGGTATTCCGGAGCCGGGGCTTGGCCTCCTCATAGCGCTCCTGGGCCAACTCCACTCCGAAAGTTTCCACTGGCAAGCCTTCCGCCAGTTGCGCCAGGGCGCGGCCGCAGCCGCAGCAAGGGTCCAGGAACCGGAAAGGTCCTTCCTCGGCCAGGGCCAGACCCCGTTTTATGTGGGCCACCACTTCGGGGGGCGTCGGGTAGTACCCCGATTTTGCTTGAGATGCCAATCTTGCCATTGGACCTCCTCCCTTGGTTTAGCCCGCCGAAGGAGGCCCCCAGCCAGGGGTTCTCCCCCGGCGGGGTTAGTTTATTCAGGCCTTCAGGCCGTTTTAATGGTTCTCAGATACTCCCGGATTTCCGTTCTGGCGTCTTCCAGATGCATAACCAGGTCATCCAGATTCCGCATCTTGCCGCCATCCAGATTGCCGGAGTAGAAGTGGATTTCTGCCCGCCAATGAGTATCCCGGGCCGACCGGATCAGCTTATTAAGGGCCACTTTCATCCTTTGGAGCCGCCGGCCATTAAGGGCTAGATGGTTAACCTTGCTCACCGCTGCACCTCCTGCTTGACCCAGTCCGCCAGGGGCGAATAGCTTGGAAAGTGTTTTTCCAGGTAGGCCTGAATTTCATACGTCGGCATGGGCAGGCCCAGCAATTCCTGGATGGTCGAGATGCTGACCACCGGCGCATACGCCTCCGAATCAAGTGGATAATAATGATCAAAGTCTGGTGGGCCCGGGCGGAAAATCCGCCGCTCCGGAGGGCGGTTCCAATCCATGCCGCTTACCCGGTCAAAGGGGATACCCTTCTCTATCAGAAGGGTTTCCAAATCATCAAACTCCCCATAGCGGGCCTCACTGTTTTCCATGGAGAAAAGGCCTTCCTTGACCTCTACCTCCAGATCGCCAAGAGAACCGTCTATCTCCAGGCTGTCCTCTTTGAACCGAACACCTTCTTCAATCAGCAGGTTCCTGATTTCGTCACCAATCGCAGATAACGGGAACTCGATTCTTCCGTATGACCTAGGCACCGACATATCTCTTCCTCCTGTGAAGATTTGGGTTACACACGTATTCTCTCTATGCGGCAGCAGGTATCGCCTGGGCCTGCGCCGTGCTCCTGATCAGGTTCAGCACGGCCTCCACGTCCGATAGGACCGCCAGGCAAGCCTGGGCCACGGTCAGCCCGGCTTTCCGGGCCTGCCGCTCCAGGTAACGATAGCTTTCGCCCAGGTTTTCATCCGGCTGCCGGCCGCAGACGCGACACAGCACGGCGGCGGATAGCTCCGCCACCGCCTCGGCCTGCCACCGGGCGCTTCCCTTGAGACGGCCCAAACGACTGTGCCCCGCATGGGCCAGCTCGTGAAAAAACACCTTTTCTTCCGGAGAGGCCAGGCTGATTTCGCAGGTGGAGGCCCGGAAGCTGCCGTAGAAGGAAACATTGCCCGGGATGGCTTTCACTTCCAGATCCCAGGCCTGGGCCACTTCCAGGAGGGGCAGATCGGGGACTTCCAGGAGCTCATAGGTCAGGGGCTCCCCTTCCGTGTCTTCAACCCGAAACACTGGGATGAGCAGGAAGCCCACCAGCTTCTGCCGCTCTTGGATTTCCTCGTTTTGGTCTTCAAGAAGCTCGGGGGGGTGTTTGGCTTTCACCCGAATGATCCGGGGGGCGAAGATTCGCAAGGCCTTGGCGCCTTTCTTCACCCGCCGGCCCACGGCGTTCCACTGTTTGATGCCCCGGGCGTCCTGGGTTCCAGCCATCACCATGAGAAGCCGGTTGGTCAGGCTCCACCTGGCGGACGGAACGTCAGCTTCCGGGAACAAAGCCAGGGCAATGGCTTCGGGGATCGTGCCCTGTTGGAATTCCTGCAGGATGCCGGACAGGGCCTGTTGCCATTGCTGCTCTTGCCTTTCGTTCATATCATCCTCCCTCAAATGCCGCCGGGAGAATGACTACCGCCACGAAGGGGGCAGTCACCCCCCCGGCGGGGCCGCAGCAAACAGGCTATTTACGGCTGCTTAACGTTGTTGTCAGTTTCCAGGCCCAAGATATAGGCAATTTGGGCATCCCGGCCCTGGTTGTTGATGGCCGCAGCCTCTTCTCCCTTGAGGTCGTGGACCAGCTCATCCAGGTCTTCTTCGGACATGCTCATCAATTCTGCCCTGGTCATGATCTTTAGTCCTCCTCATTGGCTATGGCGTGGCCATCAGCGTCTTCCTCTTCCACGTCGTGCAACCTGTAGTAATCCCGCCAGGTCTTGCCACAGGCGGTGCAGTGTTTGCGTCCATAGACCTCCTGGCCATCTGTGAACATTTCTTCGTAGTCCCCTTCTTCACCGGCCACGGGTTCCACTTCGCCATTCTTCCCGGTTCCGCAGAAAGGACAGGTCCAGGGATCAGCCAGATACGTCTTGATTTGTTCTTTGGTTAACGCCATGGTTTTAGCCTTCCTGGAATCCGATCTTGTCGAACACCGGCAAGACCTTGTGATTCCACCAATCCAGGAAGTTCTTGACCACCGCCTGGCGTTCTTCATCGGTCGCCGAGCTCAGCAGGTTGTGCTGACCGTTGAAACAGCCTAAGGCACCTTGAAGGACATCCAGCACGAGTGGGGTCACCTGGATCAATCGGCGGTTGCCTTCGTCGTGCCTTTCGGCGATGGCATTGCGCCGTTCTCCTTCGTCCTCACTCACGGCGTAACCCTCATCAACCCATTGATTTTGCTCCCTGGCCGCCTCGTGAATCCGATAGGAACCGTAGTCATCGGTGCGATCCACGCTCCACGGGCCGGGGGTATATTTGGTTTCTTTCACGGGCTCAGCCCTCCTTGACGAAATCGCTCAGAGGCGGATAGAAGGGAAAATGTTCATCCAGGTAAGCCTGTATCGCTTCAATCCCTATGGGAACCAGGTCTCTGATTGTCTGCACCTCAATCACCGGCTCCCCTTCCGACAGAGCGAAGGTCAGATCTTGAGCCGGGTTGCCGTTGGTGGCCGGCCGGAAAATCACCCGCTCCGGGGTGTAGTCGAAATAGGAGCTGGTATCCCGGTCAAAGGGGATGCCTTTGCGTCTTAGCATGGCCTCCAGCTCCTCAAACTGGCCCCAGTTGGCCTCGGGATTGTGCATATAGAACAACCCCTGCTCAATCTGGACGGAGATGTCGTAATTCGCCCTCAAGGGTTCGAACTCAACCCCTTCCTCTTCCAACAAGCTTTTGATCTCCCCGTCCATCGCGGCGGCGGGGAACTCAATCGATCCCGAAAACCTGTCTGACATGAGTTTGTCCTCCTTGGGGTTCCCCTATTCTTAGGGGGACCCCGGTTATCTTAGGAGAGGTCAATCATCCTCTTGTAGTTGCCGGATATGGCACTCACGTCATCCAGCTTGCCGGCAACCGCCGCCACCTGGTCAGCCAGTTCAGCTAACTCCTTCTTGAGGGATTCGTTGTCCTTCAAGGCCTCGGAGTCGGTACCTTCCAGGGCAGACTGTAACTGATCCAAGGCCGCCTCTACCTCCACGTCGCCGAAGATGTTGAGGTCCTTGAACCAATTCTCCACATTACGTACGCTTTCCAGCGTGTCGTTACGGATAATGCGACCATCCTTCAGGCGGTGTGAAAGATTGGTAACCACCTCCAAGACCTTTTTGCGGAGATAGATTACCGCCTCCTCTACCATCTCGTCATAGCGGGCCTGGAGCTCTTCCCGGGCCCGCTGGTAGGCCTCGATGACCTCCGGAGCACTGCCTTCCTGCACGTTGGCCCCCTTGATCTCGAAGACGGACCAATAAATGTCAAACCTCCGACGGAGCCGGGTTACGGTAGGGTAGTGGGGAGCAAGCCGCGGCCAGATATCCGGGTATTTCTCCCGCCACTGTTCTTGGATGGCCTCGTAGTGAGCTGCGAATTCCTCAGCCTTGGCCAGGTACTCGGCCTTCAAGCTTTCCAGCCGTTCCACTACCCGGGCCAGGTTCCGCTTGGGAATGGCCCGCACGGAGTCCACCACGAAAGGATAAGAGATGCCATGCAGGTAATACCTGGCCTGGTTAGAGATGTGGCTGAACAGCTGCCGCCACTCGTCCGGGTAAAGCCGCTTGTTGCCCAGGCGAAAAATCTCAGGCACCTCGGCCTCATCCAGACCCAGGTCCTCGGCACTGAGCTTGACCTGTCCCGGCCAGGAGCGCACCGCCAACTGAATGGCCACCATCTCGTCAAAACCGTTCATACTCATGGTTTTCCTCCTTGTCTTGCTCCGGAGGAGAACTGTTCCCCGACCGGGGAATGCTCTCCCCCGGAAGGGAATGTTTTTAACTGGGCAGAATTTTATCCGCACCACTTGTTACCATTGATTTCCTCGTACCCCGGAGCCGGAGGGCCTAATGTCGAAAGAATTTCCTCCGCCTCTTCCGTCCACCACCACGTCGCCGCGGTGCCGTCCGGGCTGATGTCCACCTCGATTTCACCGGGCTTTGACCGTGCCATGGTCTTTTGCCCAGGCCCGAAAATAGTCGGGCTTGTTTTTCCGATCCCTCACCACGCCCAGGGATTGCTCAAAATGGCCCATTGCGGTATCGCAGGCCTTGCCCTGGTATCCCTTGCCTTCCATATGGACTTCGCCATTAGGGTCGAAGTCGATGACGATTTCCGACATAGTTATTCTCCGAACCTGAAACGATGATGCTGTTCCAGGGGTTTCCTGGCCGCCTCCCCAAGTGGGGAAATACCCCAATGGGTCTTGGCGTTTCATGTCTTTCGGCGTCTTTTGGCGCCGTCTGCCAATAACGGCACATCGGCTACTTCCTCAAGACCAGCCGGATGCGGCCGTCGCCCAGTTTCTGTTCGCTGACCCGGTAGCCCTTTTTCTTGGCCTCGGCTCTGGTCTTCTCGACCCCATAGGCCTGCTTGAGCCTGCCCAGCCATTCGCCGTTGTACCGGTTGTAATCCCGGTCATAGTCTGAGATGAAAGCCAGGTAGCTGCCGTCCGATTGCCGCTGGAAGCCGATGTCATTGGCCGCCTGGCCCACATGCTGCCGGGGGATGATGACGTGGGCCTTTTGCACTCGCAAGTCGCCTTGGTAGCCATAAAGGGCTTGAGCTTCCGAGTAGAGTTCCACTTTTCCCTTAAACCCTAGCCGCTCCAAGGCCGCGACCAGGCAGCTTTCGTCGGTTATCTCAATGGCCACTTGGCTGTAATGGCTCATCAGTTTCTCCCCTCTGGCCCAATAGCGCCCATTATTTTGATTTCCTTCATAATCCCCACTTGGAGGAGTTGGTTAATGCAACACTCCAGGTCTCCCCCGTGCAACGCCTTGGCCCGGGCATAAAGAATGGTCCAGAGCCACTTGGGGAGTCTGATGGGAATCGGGACTTCCATGGATACGGAGGTTTCCGGGCTAATCTCCACGGCCATCAAAGCTGAACCCTCCTTCCTTTCCTTTCTTCCACCGGCCGGCTGGCCGGAACAGTGCGGGCCCTGGCCCATTCCCGCAGGGCGTCCATTTGGGACTTCTGGGACCGGGAAATGGGGATGACGAATCGGGTTGCGGCTTCCAGGTCACCGCCGTTGTATGCCGCTTCAATGGCTACTTGCCGGATTTCTGCACCGCTGTAACCCGCCAGGTCGGGGATTTTAACCCGCCCGTCGCTCTCGGCCATCAGGGCTCCGATGGTCTTGCTCATAAACTGCTTGAGGTAGATGTCCAGGATGTCCAGTTGCTCCTTGACTCCCGGGTTGTCCACAAACCAGATCGAATCCCACCTCCCCATCCTGGTGTACTCCGGAGGCAGCTTGCTATAATCGTTGGAAGTGGCTATGACGAACACCTGGCTCTGATGATCGTTGAGCCAGCTGAGGAAGGTGCCGCCCACTCGCTGGGTCGTGCCGCCGTCAGTGGATGAGCCGCCCACCCCGGCCAGGCCTTTCTCGATTTCATCGATGAAGAGGATGCAGGGCGCCATGGCGTCCACTACCTTCAAGGCTTCCCGCATTTTGCCCTCGCTTTCGCCCACCAAGGAACCGAAGACTCGACCCAAATCCAGGGAGAGGACCGGCCAGATCACCTCGTTTCCCAAGGCCTTAGAGAAGTGGGATTTGCCGGTTCCCGGCACACCCAGAAGCAGGATGCCCCGGAAGGGCAGTCCCGACCGACGGTTCTTGAATCGGTTCAGGGTCCACTCTTTCAGATTCTCCAGGCCACCCAGGGTGGCGAAGGTTTCGGAGAACTGCGAGAACTGCAAGGCCGCCGATTTCTCCACCATCTGGGCCTTTAGGAGACAAACGGTGTGAGGATCGAACCGCTTCTGGCGTACCAAGGCCAAAGCCAGGGCGTTTTCCGCCTCCCCCCAGGTGAGCCCCTGGGCTGAGTCCAGGACCGCGACTTCATCCGCCACCTCGATCCCGGTGCTCTCCGTCAGCCCGTCCAGGATAATCTTCAGTTCATCCCGGGTGGGCAAAGGGAAGTCCAACACCACCACTTCCCGTTCCAGTTCCAGGGGAAGCCTGGCCTCCGGGGAGACGATGATTAACGTCGTTCCCTTGGTCTTGTAGACTGCCAGGTTGTTTTGCAGGGCCTGGATAACCGGCGGTTCATTCAGCCAGAAGTGATAATTCTTCAAAAACCAAACCGTCTGGTCTTTGCCTCTGGCTGCGGTATTGGGAACCTCAAAGGGGTCGCACTCTTGCCACTCGGCCCCATTGCCCAGTTCCCGGTAGCCCCGGACCAAATCCCATTGGTAGGAAGTCCTGCCATTAGCCTGTTTGAGGGCTGCACCGATGAACCGCTCCGGCTCGTGCGTCCGCACCAGCAAGACCGGATACCCGGCTTTCAGATATTCTTGAATCATATGGCCTCCATTTATGCTTGCCGGGAGGAGGCCACCCCCCAGGGGGTAACCTCCCCCCGTGGGAGTCCTCAGTTAATGCCGCTCACATGGGGATATCATCCTCGCCAAGCGGCAAGCTGCAATCCAGGCCGTTCGTGGCTTTTGTTCCCAGCATTATGAGCGAGCGGGCGACGACCTCGGTGGCAGACCGATTGCTGCCGTCCTGCTCCCAGGCTCTGCTGCGGAGTTGGCCCTCGATATAGACCTGCTTACCTTTGGTCAAATGTTTGCCACAGATTTCCGCCAGCTTTCCCCAGGCCACGATGCGATGCCATTCGGTCTGTTCCTGGCGGTCACCGTTTTTGCCGTTAGAGACTTCGTTGGTAGCCAGGGAAAACCGGGCTACCGGCACCCCGGCGGCGGTGTATCTTATTTCGGGATCACCGCCTAAGTTCCCGATCAACATGACCTTGTTAAGGCTTTTCATGAATTAGTTCCTCCCTTTGGGCCGCAAGGTTTTACGACCCCTAAACATTGACCTTTTTTAAGCCTAAAAGAGCCTTAGCTGCTCTGTCGGCTGCTTAATCGGCGTTGCACTCCACTCCGGCGCCAGGGCCATCTGGGATGGCGGCGCCTGATACTTTGCCAGTTCCCGTTCGATTGCCGCCAGCCATGCCTTGCTGGCCCAAACGTGGTTGTGGCAGAGGAAGATCGAGGTTTCCAGGCCATAGCCCAGGTTGCGGTCAAAGGCGCTTAACTCATATCCCGGTCTGGTTACCTCGGAGTAACGCTCGATATCCTGCTGGAGGCTCCTTTTGTAATCGCCACGCAACTCCTCCAGACGCTTTTTCCTTTTAATAGGGTCCTTGACCCGGTCTAACCTGGTGTCAGAGGGCAGATCCCATTCCCGGTCCGGCTCGATTTCCTTCGGCCGCAGGGGTCTGCCGCCCAGAACGTAATACCAGGGGTGGCCAGGGTCATAGCCCCGAAGCTCGGGATCGCCCGGCTCCTTAGTTCCCAGGTCGGCATGGGTTAAGATAGGTTTCGGCCTGTCCATGTCTCGTTGTCTCCGTTCAGACGGAGGAATGAGGACCACCTCCTTTACCCCCGGCCTGGCCAATTCAGCCTGCTTGACTGCCAGCCCCCAACCCAGATCGCGAAGGTCCGCGAAGAGTTTGAAAGTTGCAGGGTCACTCCATCCCATAGCATTGGGATGAATGGAAACGACGCACTGGTGAGTACGCTTCCATTTCCGCCAGGAATAACCGATGCCGCCCCTGGCGCAGGTGTGGGGCTTCGCAAGCCAATCTCTTAGCAGGTTTTCAACCATTGGTTTCGACCACATCGTCTTGGCCCTCAACGAGAGGCAGGGACCGCGGCCCCGCCCTCACATAACTCAGGCGCCTCAAAACAATTGCCCGGCTCCGGCGGCATCGACATCTTCTCCTTCTGCTTCCGCCTGCTTCGGCTTAACCTTCAGAGGCCAAGGTTTGATCTTCTTTCCATGAACATTGATCTCAGGCCCCTGCTTTCGGTGTCCAGGTATATATCGAGGGCTGAACCTGGACTGTCTTCCCCTGGGCTTCTTGAATTTGGACTCCGGAGGATTCCAGTTTCAGGACCAGGCCGGCAAATGCCAGGGTCAGGTTTTCCTGGCATTTGACGCTGATAGACCGTCCGTTTTCCCGGTAGGAAATGTGCGTCCACATCCGGTCGGATTCTTTGTCTAATTCCTGGCGGACTTGGAGACGACTTTCTAGCTCTTGGGGGGCTTCGGGTTCATGTTCTCGAATGCCCCAAAACCGCCGCCAGAACCTCGGCCTATCGGGCTCCCTTTGGGGCCACATGAAGCAAGCCCCAATCAGCAGAGCAAACAAGATGATTTCCATAGACCTCCCTTCTTTGGCTTTTTCCACCTGTGAGAGATCGGCACCCCAGGGGGCGACTCCCCCCGGCGGGGTTGGCTTTTTGTCCGATTAGGCAGCCTGCTTCTCCTTTGCGCTCCTGAACACCAGGCCGCGGTCGAAAATCCGTTTATCCACCACGACCCAGGAGAACTCCGGGTAATAGCGACGCAGAAAGGCCTTGGCCTCAGCCATGTTGTCTATGCCCAGAGTCTTTACCTGCGCCCCCGCACATTCGCTTTGCAAGTCGTCCAGGCAAAACGCCAGGAACATTCTGTTTTTTCTCATGATTTATCTCCTTCTCTTTTAGCTCAAGCCGCCTTCTTATTGGCAGAAGCCGCCTTGCGGAAGTCGAACCGATCGGCTACCTTCTGCGGGACTTGGCCCAGAATCTGTTTCAGCAGGTCACGCCGCTTGAGTTTCTTCAGGGCCCTCTCCAGCGTTGTCTTGGACACCGAAAGCAGGGGCCAGATCGACTGCCGTTCCAGACCCGCGGCCAGGAGTTTTTGAACCACCTCCTGGGCCTCCAAGCTGTAGGTCACGGATTCAGATGGACCGTAAACCAGGTCTCCCACCGGGATGGGGCCGTGCGTCTGCACCCAGTCCTTGAGGCGGGTGGTCAGGAATTTATCCATTTCCCGTAGTGACAGAAGTAGCTCCGCAGCCTGTTGGGCCTGCTCCCGAGTGGCTGGCGCCACGATCTCCCGAGGCACCAGGGTCTGGGCCATCACCGGGCAGTAAGCCGTCAAGCCGCACCAGTCGCAAAACGAGCCTGGCCGCGGCGTAAACGTCTGGTCCGCCTCGATGGTGGCGATCCGGGCTTCCAGCTCCTGCGGAACGCTTTGCAAATCGGCCGGCGTGACCAGAACTTCCAGATCCCGGCCAAACCGCAGAAAATGGAGGCGCAATAATACCTCCTGGACGTCCTGGTACACTGCCTTGCAGATTGACCAGCCGTAGATGCGCAGCTGCAAGGACTCTGCAACCGAATCGGGGAGCACCCAACCGCTTTTCCAATCGGTGACCACTGCCAGGCCGTTCTGCCGGTAGTGGAAATCCACCACCAGGCGGAAAAATGCCTCCGGCGCCATAAAGTCGCAGGGCTCCCAGGTGCGGGTGAAGGCCAGCTTCCGCTCCACCCCAGGGGCCTCCATGGCGGCAGGCAATGTGAACCTGCCGTAAAACTTCTCCCAGACTTCCTTCGCTTCTTCAGACGCAGGCTGTTTTTCGGCCCAGGTCCAGTCGGTGGGATATTTCCGGCTGATCAGCCGGTTGAGGTAGACTTCGATCTTTTGATGCAGCTCCTTCCCAAGTTTTTGGGAAGGATTTTCTTCTCGTGGGATCTGATCCAGGTGGGTTAGCTTGTAGGCCCAAGGACACCGGTCATACAAGTCCAGGCGAGAATACGAGTATTGTTGCATGGCTTCCTCCGCCAAAAAGCCAGGGGGAAACCATGCCCCCACCCGGGAGGATCAGGTCTCCCCCCGGCGGGGTATCAACTTTGTAGCGATCAGCCCTGAGAACAAAGGGCGACCAATTCCTGGCCCAGGAGCAAGGCTTCCAGGTCGGGCAGCATTACCACGTGCCGCAGACCGCCTTTGGGACCACGGATGAACAGGTCGGTCAGGCCGGTCCCGTATTGCACGATCTCAATGCCGCCGTTGGTGGTGGTGCGCCGACCATTCGCTCCTTGATCGGAATTAAAGAACACCGTTTTCTTTTCCATTGTGAGACTCCTGGCGAGGCTGCTCCTGTTGGTTCGCCTCGCCTTCAGGGGCATGTCGCCGGCAGACCGTGCAACCCCGCTGAGGATCTATAGTGACCGTAGGCTGGCCGCAAAAGTTCCGTTTTCGTCATACGCCCAGCATTTCATCTCCGGCTCCCTAAAACAATTCCGCCGATTGAGGCTGGCCATTGCCGTTGCCCTTGCCTGCCGCCGTTTCCGGCGCTTCGGCCAGGAACGGATCGGTTTCGGTCGTGGGAAGACCGGCAACATCCCCAGGTCCGCCCGCTTTTTCTGCGTCCGGCTGTGTTCCGGTCGGAATGATCTCTTCCTGGGACACGTCCAGCACCGCCCCTTCAGGGTAGAACTCCTGCTGGATATCTTTCACCTCTTCGGGTGACTCCGCCTGGTGCTCCAATGCCTTGCGGGCCTCGGCCTCCAGATGTTCCAACCTGACCCGATACTCTGCCTGTCTCCGGGTAATGTCCAGGGCGACCTGGGTCAGCTGCTGCGTCGTCCCGGAAAACTCCAGGGACACGATATAAACGATCTGGTTGCCGCCCCGCACGGTCACGGTCTTGGGCGACACCCTCATCTGCAGGGGAATGCCGGCCAGGATACCGCCGGTGACGGTCTGAAAGAGCTTCATGGACGACATGATGCTCTGGACCGAGTTCCAGGAAGTGGTCCGGAACTTCCAGACCCCCCCGATGCGATTGACCCCCTGGATGAGGCATTGGAGCACCCCGTTCGGTTTGCATATGTCCTTTCCGGCGTAGGCCTCTTCCAGCCGAGGGCACGGGCAAGGGACGGTCTGATATTTGCTGTCCTGCAACCGTTGCGCCGACTCCCCATCTCCCTGACATAACAGGGTGTTGCCGGCGTAAGCCGCGTAGCGGGTCAGGAAGTTGACTTCCGGGTCGTCGTAGAGCAGCAGAATGGGAATGGAGGTGATCTTGCCGCCCTCGGGCTTCAGCCGGGCCATGAGGTCCGTGTCCGGCAACAGCCGCCCGGCGGCGTCCCGTTCCATGGTAGTAATGATGAAATGATCCAACTTCTGCGGCTGGGCGAACTGTCTTCCCTGATTGGAGGTTTTCATTTCCCCTTTGGCCCCGATCTTGATTTTTCCCCATTCGGCCAGGCGGGGGGTCAGGTTTTTGATGCCCATACGTTCTCCTCCTTTTCGCTGGAGGAGAACGCTCCCCCAAGGGGGGATTAGTTCTCCCCCAGCGGGGTTTTGTCCGGCCAGGGGCCGGTTAGTGCTTATTCCCGGGTTGTCTTTAGACGCCCTTACTCATGGCCATAGGCGGCATGAGGGGAGGCGTCGATTTGATGTAACTATCGATGTGGGCAATCTTGCGGCGGATAACCGCCGCCTTTTCCTGGTTGTTTTTCTTCTCAAGCTCGCCCAGGTAGTAGACCAGCTCGAAACGCAGCGCCAACGCCGTTGACATTCTCATAATTGTTCCTCCTTGTGGGCCGGAGGAGTCAGACCTGTCCCCTGCCGGGGCGGTTAGCTCCCCCAGCGGGGTTTTTTATCCGGCCAAAGGCCGGTTAATTAGCTACATTTGGAAAACCCGCAGGAATTACAGACCGAACAGCTACCTTCACGCTGCATAACGCTGCCGCAATCGGGACAAGAGCCTATGATGGCCGGTATCGGAGGCTCTACTTCAGCCGCCCGGGCCAGCACCTTAGCGATGGCATCAGGACAGGAGAGCACTTGGCTGCCATTCTGCCAGCAAGGACTGGGGCAGCGCAGGCCACTGATCTGTTTGATGATGGCGTCGATCTTGACACCAGAGCGCAGGGCCAGCGATATGAGCCGGCCGGCTGACTCGATCTGAGAAGAAGCGCAGCCCCCGGTCTTGCCCATCTGGGCAAAGACCTCGCAGAAACCATGATCGTCTCGGTTGACCGTGACGTAGAGTTTGCCGCAGCCGGTTTTAATGCAATCCGTAACCCCGGTGGTGCGCTCCGGCCGGGGCCGGGGGCTGATGTACTCCAGCTTGTCGGAGCTTAACGGCGGCTCCACTAACTTGAGATTCATGTCTCCACCTCCTTTTAATTAGGGGCAGAGACACTTATCCCCTCTCAGGGGGATAACATCTCGCCCCCCGATTGGGGTTTTGGGCCGGGGGATGTCACACCCGCCGGGACTTCCAAATTATTTTTGCCCCGTCATGGCGGGGCCCTGCTTGGGGCGGCCACCCTCAAAGGGCGGCCTCATTTCTTTGGCGGCCGCCCCGAAGGGCAGCCTCAACTGTTTTTACGGACATACCGCCTAAAGGCGGTTAGGCGCCGCAAAGGGCGCTCAAGACGGCCCGCATCGCCCTGATTATTGGCGGATTAATACCTCGATTAAATTACATAAATGGCGTCGATTACTCGACCGGTTCATTTTTTAACCCAACCCCAAAACAATTTGTGGGCGGAATCCTGCAAATCAGACTATAGCTTTTCAACTATTCCGGGCAAAACCTGAATACCATCTTGACAGTATTAAATTGTTACTCTATGCTGGTGTTCAGGTAAACTTCCATGCCAACAATCTACGCCATCGCCAATCAAAAAGGCGGCGTGGGCAAAAGCACTACCTGTGCCTGCCTGGCCGCCGCCTTGGCCGAAGCCCGCAAGCGAGTCCTGCTTGTGGACCTGGACCCGCAAGCCGGACTGACGACGAGTTTAAAGTTCGACCCGGATTCTTTTCCTTTGACCATCTATGACCTTCTGGTGGGTGAAAACGTTGAGGCCAAACCCGTGATCACGAAAACCTCCGTTCCCCGAGTCGACCTGATCCCGGCCAACCTGGACCTAGCCGGCGCCGAGGCGGAGCTTATCGGCGAAATCGGCTGGGACCGGACCCTCAAAGAAATTCTGGAACCCATCAAGGGCGCCTACCACTATGTTTTGGTGGATTGCCCGCCCAGCTTGGGGGTCTTGACCACCAACGCCCTGATTGCCGCAGACAGGGTGATCGTGCCGGTGCAGGCCGAATACCTGGCCATGCGTGGTTTAAAGCAGCTTCAGAAGATCATTCAGAAGGTCCAGAGGAAGGGCAACCCGGCTCTCCAGGTGAAGATTTTGAGAACGATGCTTGACTCCCGCACCCTGCACTCCAACGAAGTGGCGGAAGAACTCAAGCGGGTTTTCGGAGATCGAGTCTATGAGGTGATCATCAAGAGGTCGATAAAGTTCGCCGACTCAACGGTTGCCGGTCAACCAATACTCATCTACGCCAAGCACTCGCCTGGGGCTAAGGCGTACCGCAGTTTGGCCAAGGAGGTTTTGAAAGATGGCTAAGAGACCATCACTTAAAGGCCGTGGAGCCGACATCTTCCTGGGGGAAGAAGCTGGCGTTAAGGCAGGACAGAATGCTGGTATGCCAGCAGGCCAGCAAGCCGAAAAGGCGACTTTCTACCTGCCGGCGGAACTTTTAGTACGCTTAGACAACCTCTGGATGAGCCTCAGAAAATCCGACCGCAAGCTGAAGAAATCCCATCTGGTGAGCGAGCTCCTGGATAAGGGGATCAGAGAAATGGAAAGTGAAACTCAGTGACTTACATTGAGTGTTTCTCCCTACAAACCTTCGTACTGGATATGCTCGGATAGATGACACTGCATGCCTTCCAGTGGAGAATAATACTGATATAGGATTCTTCGGGCCTTAAGAAGATCAGGTGCTGACGCTGTTTGGACCAGTGGTGTGACGTAATTTCGTCTTTTCCTCTTGTCCTGACTCTCTAACAAAAAGGAATACACCATGAGCTTCTTAGCGGTAGTTATTGTGATGGGGATCGTCTTAGCCCTGTTCGCGCCATTCTTTAAGGGGCTGCATAAGGGGTTGCGAAGCTCGAAGAAGAAAAACAAGAAGCAGCCCATGGTGGGAATCAAATTGCAGGGAGTGTCCACCCCAGATCCCAATTTCGAGTTTTCCCAAAACTGGCTGCGGTTTGATTCTATCGGTTTCTTTGGTTCCGGCTCGGCCTCCCCCAACGGCCGCTATATAGTGGGCAGCCAGGACTATGATTACCGGGGCGGCACCTATGGCGGGCACCGCAGCAAAGGGAAAGGCCGGGTAATCCTGGCCGAGGGGCAGCAACTGGTATGGCAGGTGGATTTGGAACGACCCAATGACGCAGTGGTCTCCGATCATGGCACCGTGGCCGTCAACGATTGGCTGTTTGGCGACGGTCTGCACGGCATCTTTTATCTCATTGATCTCCAGGGCCGCAAATTCGGTTACCGCACCAAGGCCAATTTGAATAAATGCGGCTTCTCCAAAGACGGCGCCCTCGCCTGGTGCACGACCTTAAGCAATCCTGACTATGAGCCGGATGACTGCAAGACCTTTATCTTTTCCACTTCGCCGTCCGCCTTCATTCTAAAATTGGAGGGCCATATGCCCCCGGATGATCTGGCCTTGGTCAACAATGAGATTCAGTTGAAAAGGCATGGGTCAACAGAACGCTATGATCTTTCGGGGAATCTGCTGAATCCCGAGGAAGTCGAAAAGGCCTATCAGGAATATACCCTGGAGCACGGATCTCCGTGGGAGCTGGTCGAACTGGCCAAAAGCCGCTTTTATGGACAGGATAAGGATAAGATCACGGCGGCGGAGGCCCAGGAGATCAACCATATCCTCGACAAAGTGATCGGCATGGCGGGCATCGACGACCATTACCGCGCCTGGGCCTTTCGTATCCGGGGGGAGTTGGCGGAAGCCCGGAATGACTTCCAGGCAGCCGCCGATCATTACCGCACCGCCCTGTCCTATAATCCCAAGGTGGGGGTCATCCGGAGGCTGTCTCGGCTTGAGAGGCGGTTGGGGAAATAATGAAATACATAACAAAAGGGAGAAGAAACCAGCGTTAAGTTAATACAGAATGCTGGTATACCAGCAAAACAGTAAACCAGCCTTAATAACATATCGGATAGTTCACTCTGACTACAAGGCCAATAGCCCGTGGCACACCATGGTAGGCTATCTGGCCCTTCCTGGGCACCATCAGACAAGAGCAGCAAAAACGGTGAGGCGAGACCTGAGTAGTAGCTTTGGTCTAAGTTATACTGGAATATAATTCTGCGCTGGAGAATTAAACTTTTTGGCCAAAAAGTATAATTTGGTCAGCCCAGCGCTGCCAATCCTTTCCGATCAATGAGATCTAGAAGCCGCTGCGCCGGGCCGCTCGGTCTTTTCTCCCCCCGCTCCCACTGCTGCACCGTGGTCTTGCCGATACCCAGGATCGCCGCAAACACGGCTTGGCTGACATGGTTCGCCTGGCGGATACGCCGAATATCCTCCGGTCGAAAGGCCCGTTTGGAAGGCAGGGAGAGCGCCTTAATCTTGCGCATGGTTATTTCGTCCATGGCCCCGGCCTTGAACAGGTCTTGGGCCATCTCATTGGCAATATCTAAAATTTCACTCATGGTGTTTTACCTCCAAAATGGAGCCTTCCTGTAAAAGCAAGTCCACCTGGGCATCCGTTGCCGAAACAAAAGCCTCAGCAACTAGGCTCAGGGCTTCTTTTTCCTTGTCCGAAATATTCGCCCTGACATTTTTGGCGAAGGCATAAAGAAAAACGATCCGGTCCGAATTCGGCTTTTTATAACCTATAAGGACCCGGTAGCCGCTTCGTTTCCCGCCGCCTTCTCTGGCCAGTCGCTTTTTAAACAAACAGCCGCCAAGATCGGCTTCCACCTGCCCAGCGATAACCTCGGCCGCCGCCTGAAACAAGGCAGAATCCGAAACGTCCTCTGTACGCGTCCAGCGGGCGAACCATTTGTTTTTGAATACTCGCATGCAGAAATTAATATAACACTTAGTGATATATTTTGCAAATTCTTTTTCACTGGGGTGAGCCGGGAGGCTTAGCCTCCATTCGTCTTCCCAGTAGACTGTAAATTCAGGAGCGCCTGCCGTGAGGAGGGGGTGACTCGGGCAAGGTCTCTCCGTTTTTGATGCCGAAAGGTAGGGGCTTCTTTCTCTACCGCAAACTTCCGAGATAGGCTAGCCGCCTGCAACGGGTTTTTTGTGCCACAAAACTATAGCTCAGCTAAATTCACGCTGGTTCATGGCCCAGCAAGGCAAGAGTTCGATCTTTCGCATAAACCTTCAAAAATCTCATTGACTAAAGAAGATCAATTTTCAAAAATAGGTCATAAATTTGCCATGCCATCGAAATGAAAATTTAGGAGAAGATTTTTATGCCGACAGAAGAGTTAGTGCCCGATAGCACTGGCAAGAGGCATTTCGATATTTGGCAGGAAAACGTTAATAAAATTGGTCATATTAACTTCCCTTTCCTTGACCCAGTTTATTCTCCAAATTCCCACGTTCCTTGTAAAGGTTTTGTTGAATGGATTGCAGAATCTTGGCTTGATTCTGACATAGAATCAATTTCACGTTTATTTTGCGAATTAATGAAACCAGATCCCATCCTTAGTATTACGCTAAGAATTCAATTACAAGAAAAACATTATGGTTCAAATGATAATAACAAAGAAAGATGCGCAAAGTTACCAGAAATTATTAAAAAGATAAATATTGGTAATATAATAAATGGATTGAATGGCAAACAGATAGCTACATTAATTTCAGCTTATATGCTTCAATCGAATTTGGGGTGTAGTGACGAAAGTATAATTGTAAATCTTGGAAGATTCTTAATGGCATGAAGCATATTGCCTTGGGAATTTAATTTTGACCAGCACATTATAAAGGATTGTATTAATAATGTAAACCATTTCATTAGCCACATGAGGAAAGATACCCCTTTTTGGAACGATGTTCCATTATGCGAACCGGAAAACCTTGCCAGTTTTGATAGGATAAAATTTGATAGCATTTTTCCTATGCTTCAACGGATGATACCGCTATCCACATCTGCCCGATGGCATTTGCTTGATGCAATCCGTTACGATCAATTTGGTAAAATAAGAACAATTGATAAGCCATATCGTTCAATGAGATCACTTGATAAATGTACATTTTATGAGACTCGCCGTTTTGGGTGTAACACAGATGAAACAAGTAAAGAAATTGTAGATAGCGGACTTGTCTCCTTCGATGTGCCGCTTCATTTGATTGAAAGAAAATTTACTAAAAATGACCTTACGGAAATACTACTGAATAAAGGAATTAGTTTTAAAAAATCACAAAAGAAAAAAGAACTTATGGCTCTTGTTAAAGAACATTCAATTAACGATTTGCTTGAATTATCTTATCAGAGGAAATATTTCCTGCTTACTAATGAATTAGAGGCTAAAGGAGAGATTTTAAGAGAATTTTTCTATCACCAAGCAAACCGCTTAGGTTTTTGGGCCGCTGGAACACTTGTTCCACGCATTAGAGATATTCTAAAAAAGGGATAAGGCTTCGAGTTGAAATTCTGGTCAGGTTTTCCCCATGGTGGCTTACTTTCTTGAAAGTTTCTGCTGAATTCCACTTCCTTACCCCTTGTATGACTTTGCAGAATGTTATCATATTCCAGTTTAGTTAGCTCGGCCAAGCGAAAGAATAAAAGACCCTAAAAGTTCACAAAAATCGTCAGCTTTCCGCCTATAACCCGCCTCGATCCTATGTTACCGTGGCCCTAAAAAGCCGGGAAGGAGTGGGTTATGGCCAAGAAAAAGAAACAACAGCCTCGCCGGCCGCAGGTAATGGACCCGGATCGGGACAACCGCCTGGCAGTCCACAAGACCATCACTCTCTTTAGCCGGGACGCCCAAGACCTGGTCAACATCACGGTCCCGGTCTGCATCGCCTTCTTCCGCATCGGCATCATTCTGCAGCGCTTCGCCGAAGATATCAGGGTCCTGTCTCTTTTGGAGTCACTGGACGAAGAAATCTTTAAGCCCCTGAGCAAAGACCTCCAGGAAGAATATGAGCGCCTGAAGCTCCTGGCCGCGGAGCACGGCCTCGACATGCAGGCCGCCTACACCAAACCGGTCAGTGCTACCCTGGAAATCTCCCATCCCTACGGCCTGGAATACCTCAAGCTGGTAGAGACCATGGACGACCTGTTTACGGTGATGGGCAACCTGTGGTTCTCTCGCATCCTCAACGACGTTGAATACAACCAGATGCAACGCAAGTGGTGGACCGCCATCCGGCAGGCAGGCGTCAGGATCTGCCGCTTGGCCAAGGACACCCTGGCTGAACACCGGAAGCAGCAGCCTGCAACGGCACCGGAGGAAGAGAAAACCCCAGCCCTAGCCGAAACGGAGATGAAGGAGCCGGCGGAGGGGATCACGGAAACCGGCGGAACACTCAAAGCGGCTGGGGATATTGAAAGCCCGCCTAAAGCGGCTAGTCGGAAACACCGCCAGGCTGCAGAAGAAGCCCCCGCCAAGGCGCCGGAACCGTCCCCGGTTGAGACGGAAGAATCCGCAGAGGCTGGGATCCTTCATTGATTTTGAGGAAGAGAGCTTTTAAAAAACTGCTATCGCTGTGGTGCGGCATCGGAATATTTCTGATGGCGGCAGGTCCGGGCCTGGCCGTGGAGAAAAAGCAAACCGCACCCGGACCTGTGGTTGATCGACCGGCCCCGGAGTCTGCCAAGCGACGCCCCATCAGCCCTACACAAGAAGCTGAGAAACCCGGTTTCCCTCCTCTCATACGAATCACGCCATTACCCAACGGCAGTTTTCTCCTGGAGCCTCTCCGGCCTCGCTCGTCCAGCCCTTCTCCTCGCGGTTAGTCGAAAGCCACACACTGCTGTATTATCAGGATACTCTCGAAGGTTACTGAATCCCGGTTCATCGTAAGCCGATATCCCACTGGCTTTTGCTCGAAAACGGACATTAAAATGCTGATAAATTATTGCTCATAACCATTTGACTTATAAGCCTCATAATGATAGCAATTAAATTAATTTAATGTGTTTTCGCGCAAAAGCAGGAAGTGAGATGGTTAAGATCAGAAAAAGTGATCAAATGCCAAGCGATCCTCTTAGAGTCATCGGCTACCTGCGGGTGAGCACCCAGGATCAGGACCTGGAAAAAAACAAGGCTGATATCCTGCTGTTTGCCAATGAGCGCCGGCTTGGCAACGTCGATTGGGTTGAAGAAAGGGTTTCCGGGACGAAGGGCTGGCGGACCCGGGAGCTTGCCAAGGCCGTCGAGTCTTCGAAAGCTGGGGACTGGCTCATTGTGCCGGAGATTTCCCGTCTGGGCCGGTCCACTCTTGATACCCTGGACGTCCTGGCGGAACTGCGAAAGAAGGGGGTGAATGTTCACGCCATTAAGGGGGCCTGGACCCTGAACGGCACCATCGAAAGCAAGGTATTTTTAACCATGATGGCGCTGTTCAGCGAGATCGAACGAGACTTTATCTCGGCCCGCACTAAAGAGGCCTTGAAAGCCCGGAAGGCCGCCGGCGTGAAGCTGGGTCGGCCCCGGGGCCCCGGCAAAGGTAAACTGGATCAATACCGTCCGGAGATCGAGGCATTGCTAAAGAACGGCTCCACTCTCAGCTTCATTGCTGCACGGTATAATGTTGCTTTGACCACAGTTAGCAGGTGGATTGCGAGGAATAAAATTGATCGGACGCCGCGGCCATAAAGGGGAGCGTCAGTGAGCTGACTGTCACAAATGCAAATACAATTGCATTTAGTAAACCTATTTGATAATCTATTTGCAAATGGTATATCGTCGATTTTGGTTGGAGCAGATAAACAATGCTTGGGAACGGCGCTCCCTGATATGGCTTGCCGGGGTTCGGCGAGTGGGCAAGACTTATCTCTGCCAAAGCCTGCCCGACATCGAGTATTTCGATTGCGAACTGCCTCGGGTAAGGCAGATGATGGAAGATCCGCAGTCTTTCCTTAGCGGTCTGCATAATCGCACCGTAGTCCTGGATGAAATCCATCGCTTACCCAACCCTTCGGAACTTCTGAAAATCGCGGCGGATCAATTTTCTGGCCTGAAGGTGATAGCCACTGGTTCTTCCACGCTAGGGGCGTCGGCAAAGTTTCGGGATACCTTAGCTGGCCGCAAAGCGGAGTTATGGCTAACTCCCATAATATTTGCCGATCTGGAGGACTTTCAGAATAACGACTTGAGCCATCGATTTCTCTTCGGCGGATTGCCTCCATTCTTTTTGGCCGGCGAGATACCGGAGCGGGATTTTCAGGAATGGCTGGATTCCTATTGGGCCAAGGATATCCAGGAATTGTTCCAGTTGGAACGGCGGCATGCCTTTCTCAAATTTGTTGAATTATTGCTGTGTCAGAGCGGAGGCATATTTGAGGCCAGTAGCTTTGCCCGTCCTTGCGAAGTGAGCCGCACGACCATTTCCAATTACCTGAATGTCCTGGAGGCTACCTTTTTGGTGCATGTGGTGAGACCCTTCAGTTCCCACCGTCCCACCGAGATCGTCTCGGCGCCGAAAGTCTATGCCTTTGACACCGGCTTTATCTGCTACTTTCGCGGTTGGCATGAATTGAGACGGGAGGATTATGGGATTCTCTGGGAGCATTTGGTTTTGAATGAAATCCAGGCGCAGCTGCAAACCAGACGGATATTTTATTGGAGAGACAAACGGGGTCATGAAATCGATTTCGTGCTCAGAAAAAGGCTGGCCGAGCCAATGGCCATCGAATGCAAATGGTCTGCGGCGGAGTTTGATCCAGACAATCTTCGATTCTTCAGAAAAAACTATCCCCAGGGGCAAAACCTCGTTGTTGCTTTTGATGTGGATCGTCCGTTTACGCGAGAATATAAGGGTTTGAAGGTTAAAATCGTGGGGTTGCAAGACCTAATGCAGATTCTATTAAGCAAGGAAGGTGAAAGGATTTCCTGAACGCCCCTGACACTAATGACGCCTAAAAGGGTGCGAAAAAACCAAATAATTAAAGCCCTTCTTCTCGGGTGAAGGCGATGCTGGCTGAAGACAAAACCACCAGAACCGAGCCGATATTGTGGACCAGGGCCCCGGTGATGGGGTTCAGCCAACCACCACCGCTGGCGGCAATGGCCATCGCATTGAAAAACAAGGCGAAGACCAGATTCCACTTGATAACTCGCAGCATCCGACGGCTCAATCGGACTAGAAACGGAATCTTTGAGATGTCGTCGTGCATCAGGGCGATATCCGCCGTCTCCAGGGCCACGTCGGTGCCCGCGGCTCCCATGGCGATCCCCACATTGGCCGCGGCCAGGGATGGCGCATCGTTAATCCCGTCGCCTACGAAAAGCACCACTTTACCCCGCTTTTGAAAATCCCTGAGGACCTGTAGCTTATCCTCGGGGAGCATTCCAGCCCAGGCATCTGTTACTCCCACGGCCTCGGCTACCAGGGAGGCCGATTTCTGGTGGTCTCCCGATAAGATGCCGATGTGCTCCAGTCCCAGGGAATGCAACTGGCGAACCGTTTCGCCGGCTGTAGTCCGGATGCGATCCGCCACGCTGATAATGCCCAGGGGGCGCTGATCCCGGTACACCACTAGGGGGGTGGCGCCTCTTTCCTTGATATGTTCCAAGGGCTGGCGCAACTCCAAGGGAATATTCATGGTCCCGCCGCCCACATAGGCACTGCCTACCTCCACCAACCGGCCCTGGACGCAGGCACTTACCCCTAGCCCGATTTGGGCGCACATTTCTTCCACCTGGCTGAGGGCTATTTTAGCGTAGTGGGCCGCCTTCATCACCGCCCGGGCCAGGGGATGAGAACTATGCTGTTCAACGCAGGCCGCCAGGGCCAAAACTTCCCTGCCTTCGACTCCGGGAACGCAAAAGACGTTCTCCACCCGAGGCTGGCCTTCCGTCAGGGTTCCGGTTTTATCGAAAAGAATAACCTGCGCCGCGGCCGCGGTTTCCAAATATTGTCCCCCTTTGATAAGGATGCCGGACCGGGCGGCTCTGCCGATGGTGGCCACGATGGCAGTGGGAGCCGCCAAGAGCAAGGCGCAGGGGCAGCCGACGATAAGCACGGTTACGGCCCGGCTGACTTCGCCCGTCAATCCCCAAACGAGTACGGCGCAGGCCAGGATCAGGGGGGTGAACCACCGGGCTTGCCGGTCAATCAGCCTTATCGTCTCGGGTTTAAATGACTCGGCTGCCTCTACCAGCCGGATCACCTTGCCCAGGGTGGTATCCTCCCCCACCGCGGTAGCCTCGATTTCAATGACCCCGTTCTGATTTAAGGTTCCGGCATAGACTGTATCCCCGGGGGCCTTGTCCCGGGGAAAGGGCTCCCCGGTCACAGAGGATTCATCCACCGCTGTAGTCCCCTTCCGGATGGTGGCATCCACGGGAAGCCGTTCCCCCGGTTTCACCAGGATGAGATCGCCCGTCCGGATCTGGGAAACGGGCCTGGTCATCGCCTGGCCCTGAACAATGACGGTGGCGGTGTCCGGGGAGAGGGTCATGAGACAGTGCACCGCTTTGCGGGCTGCCTCGCAGGTGGCCTTTTCGATGAGCGAGCCTATCACCATGATGAGGCTCACCACCGCGGCGGTGAGAAATTCCCCCTGAATGAGGCTGGCAATGATGGCCAGGCTTACCAGTTCGTCTACGTTCACTCGGCGGCGAAGCAGTCCGTCAATGGCCCCCCAGAGGATGGGCAAGCCGCTGAGACTCACCGAGGCAAGCACAATGACCGTGCCGGGAAGAGTTCCAGACCCTTTCCAGGTGTCCCACAGATAGCTGGACAGGGCCAGCCCCCCGGCCATGGCAACCCGGAAGAATTCTTCGGAATTAACCAGTTCGCGATAAACGCCCAGTTGAGAAAAACGTCCAATCATAATTTACGCGTTCCTTTGAACAAACTCTCAAATACCTCTAGGGGATGAGCTCTGCAAATACTATAACATCCATCCTCATTACGGGGAAATGGAAGTCAGGAGGTTCTTCATGCACCAGGGGGCGCAAAAATTGCGCCCCTGAATCCAAAATCCCCTAATGATCTGGACTTCAAAAAGTCCCCCCCTGCAGGTCCAGGAGTTTATCGTTTACGCCAGGCTTCCCAGTTGGGACGCCCCTGGGTATCCCGCAGGTGGAGCACGTGGTCTCCCAAGGTGAGTTCATAGGCGATAATCTCCAGTTCCTTCTTCTCCTTCTTGGTGCACGTCATCCCCTTGATCCCCACCTCGTCTCCGGTCTTGACTTCGAATTCCTGACGCTCCAGGTACCAGGTGGGACCCAAGTGCACATGAACCTGTCCCATGGTCTTGGTGTCCACTATCAACGCCATGCCCGGATACATGCCTTCTGCTATGTCACGCCGGCATAGCGCATCCAACGTGACCGGAGCCATGGCCGCCAGCAGCAACGGCAGCCAAATCAACAACAACCCCCGCCGATATAACCCATACCGCACCGCCAGCCACATTACCTCGACCCGTTTATGCATCCAGTTGCCAAAGCCTCGGTCGTCAAAGGGGTCTCGAGGATTTTCTTTCCTCTGGAAGAAACCCTCGCTGGCCTCCACTACCCCGGTGTCTATGAAGGCCCATTTAAACCAACGATCCGCCCACTTTCCCAAAAGCTCTGGCGCCTCTTCTCCCATCTGGGCTGACAGCAACTGCATCTCTTGGGCATGGAGCCTCTCTAAGATGGGGCCCGGAAGAAAAAGACTTACCAGGGCGAGCTCATTTAACAGCAGGATCGCCAGCCATTGCCATAAAGGTCTGCGCCCCTCAGCCATCCCGCAATGCCTGTAATAGAGCCCGCACCACCCGAGTTTGCGGGCCATCCCGCAGGATCAGCCGGTATAAGCGCTCCGCCTCCGTCGCCGGCCGCGTTACCGGTATCCACTTCCAGGCGATTTCCCCTGGATGTTCCAACCGCCAGTCGATAAAAGGCCACCGGGCCGGCTCCCAAACGCCACAGACTGAGTGCCCCTGGCAACCCATGATCGCAGCTGCCGTCTCCATCACTCCTTGCCAAAAATGCACATAAATATTGTCGGCCCAGGTGCGGGGATCGTAACCATCGCGGTCCCGACGCCGATCAAAATTCTTGACCCCCGCCTGTATGCTGGCCGACAACAGCGTCATCGGGGTCCCCGGTACACAGACCTCGCCCCCCAAACGCCGCGCCAACTCCAATAACAGCCGCTCCGAACTGGGCCACAGCATCAGCAGATAGTTCCAGAGAAACGACCTCCGGCGCACCGATATAAGAGCCGACCGCAACGCCTGTTGGCTCAACTCTTCAAGGCTTGGGGCGCAGAAAATACTCGTAACCGAAGCCTCTCTGGAAGCGCATTGCTCTCACCTGGACCTATGACCGTCGGCGCACCACCAATTGTCCCGCCTCAAAACCCAATTCAAAATGCTCACTAAGTAGATTCTGGATCTTCTGTTTCTGTTTGTACCTGGTAAGGGACCGCACTAGCGCTTCGGCCTGGTCATAATCAACATAACCATGACGATCCACCAAGCCCGATAGCTCCGACACCCAGCCGAGTGCATTGGTTACCTTAGGTGCGGGCTTACTATCCTTCCCCTCTTCCAAGGTTTCGGTCTTTCCAGAAGGCAGAGTGCTCCACAGCTCCAACAGCCGGGAAAACCGGGCGGTCTCTTCCGGCCGCAGTTTCAGGCACCTGCCAAAACCTGGCTCCTCATGCACCCGGCGGCTCCCGTCTAACACCAGCCAACCGGCCTCTGCCAGACTCTGAATCACCTCGGCCAATTGCGGCTCATCAGTAAATTTCCGCTCCCCCCAGGCCAGCAGCATTTGCGGCCCTATCCGGTAGTCCACTTCTTCTTGCCGGGTTCCCACCGCGACCTCTATGGCCAACTGCAGCAACGCCTGGCCACCGATGCCGCCCTTAGCAAAATGGTCCTGGAGATCCTGAACCGTTTCATGCCGCGCAAGCTTCTCCGGTTCTTCAGATATACCAGGAGGAGAGACAGGTGGGGGTGGAGTTGGAGAGTGGTTTTGTGTGAAAGGCTGATATGGATCAATCACTTCCTCTAAAGGCTGCCCATCTTCTTCCAAGTTCTCTGCCACAATGGCCACAAGGCGCAGGCGCCCCCCGTGCCCCACAGGGAAGTTGCAAATCCCGGCCAGCGCGCAGGCCATAAATGGGAAATAATTAATAGCCCGGCCAACCAAAGAGAAAGATAAGCCCAATAACTCTCCCTGCACTGGTGGGAAGTAAGGGCCGGATTACTACGGTATTGAAACGAGCAAAACCGAGGAAGACCGTCAGCGAGCACTTAAGACTGCGGAACTGTTGGCGGTAAAAATGGGATTGGCCTTAGAGAAGCAGGCAGATACCGAAATCAGAACTTTCGAGATGCTCATCGGGGAGTGGTATAGCCTTAATGAGCAGCGCTGGCAGCCTGGGACAAAGGAAAGGTATCAGTGTATCATTCGGGATTTTCTCCGGCCGCTGCATAACCTGCCGATGGAACAGGTGGATCGGCTCCGAATCAAACGGTTGTTGGTTGACCTGCTAATAATTCGTTCAGCCAATACCGTGGAAGTTGTCCATGCGGTGATCTCTGGCATCTTCTCGGAGGCTATTGATCTGGGTTACACGGACAAGAACCCGGCCTATGGTCTGCTCAAAAAGATTCTGCCCCCCAAAAACAAGCGCAACCTCTCCGAACCGGATCCATTCAATCTCCAAGACCGGGATCGGTTTTTGGAAGCTGCTTGGGCAAAGCTACCCCAACCTTTCCCACTAATCATAGAAACCATGGCTATGGCAGGTATGCGGCTGGGAGAGGCCCTGGCGATGTGCTGGGAGAACTTGGACGTTCGGAATTGCCAATACAACGTTTCGGAGACTACCAGACATGGGCGTTTTGGACCACCCAAAAGTGGTCAAAGGGTCATTGACCTCGACGCCCCTTTGGTTGCTAAACTGGAAGGACACATCAAGAAATTGCGGAAGAAGAGCCTGGCAGCTGGAATTCAGGCACACTATCTCTTTCCAGGTGTTACCCAGCGCATGGTACAGACGGCTATGCGCCGGGCGTGCATGGCAGCCCGGTTAAGAACTCGCAGCCCGCACGACTTGAGACACACCTACGCAACTATCTTACTTGTGGCCCATATCTCCCCGGCCTATGTCCAGAAGCAGTTGGGGCATCACTCCATCAGCATGACCGTAGATATTTACGGTCACTGGATACCTGGTGAAGGGCGGGAACGCCTAGATAATGCCCTTCGGCCGAAATCTAAACCGGGGAATACCTTTAAACTGATGACGCAGGGACAGGAATAAGTTGGGGCGGATTTGCACCAATGGCACCAGTTGAAATCATTAGGAAAATCCGTTCAACCGAAATATGGTTGGTGCAGAACTTGGTGCAAAATTGGTGCAGAGAGCCAAAGAAAAAGGCGTAACCCCTTGGGATTACGCCTCATTTAATCAACTGGTGCCGAAGCGGGGATTTGAACCCCGACGGGGACACCCCCACTGGACCCTGAACCCAGCGCGTCTACCAGTTCCGCCACTTCGGCTGATAGCCAGCAACCTGCCTGGCATTTTTCGTCTTGCTAATTTATAATAAGCCATTATCCATGTCAAGGCTCAAGGCCGGGGCGAGCCGTCCCGATGAGATAAGATTCGAATTTTCTGAATAATTTTTTAGCTCAATTTTATCGTGCGGCGGCCGAATGAAAAATAACTGCGGAAAAGGTGACACTGGTGTTGGTTTTCTATGATCTACCGGCGGGCAAGTCACCCATGGCCCGGACGGTAATCACCATTGGAAATTTTGACGGGGTCCATCTCGGCCATCGAGTGATCTTGGCCCGGGTCGTTCAAAGGGCCCGGGAGTTGGGCGGCCAGTCGGTGGCCATCACCTTTGACCCCCATCCATTGAAGCTGCTGCGGCCGGAAATGGCTCTGCCCTTGCTCACCACGCCGGAGCAGAAATTGCAACTACTGGCGGCCTGCGGTCTGGATGCCGTCGTGGTGTTGCCCTTTACCCGGGAATTTGCCGCCCTTAGGGCGCGGGATTTTGTCAACCAATATTTCTGCGACCGCCTCAAGGTGCGGGAGGTGGTCATCGGTCATGATTACTGTTTCGGTCGGGGCCGGGAAGGCAATATCGACCTGCTCAAAGAGATGGGGGCGGCTAACGGCTTTACCGTCCAGGTGGTCTGGGCCGTGGAGTCCGAGGGCGCCGTGGTGAGCAGTTCCCTGATCCGGGCCTTGCTGCGCCTGGGAAAGGTGGAGGAGGCCGGGCGCCTTTTGGGCCACAATTATGCGGTTTCGGGCCAGGTGGTCCGGGGCAAGGGCCGGGGGGCCAAACTTTTGGGGGCGCCCACCGCCAATATCCGGCCGGTGAATGAACTGCTGCCCGCTTCCGGCATCTACGCCGTCCGGGTGCATCGGGGGACGGAGGTTTTGCCCGGCGTGGCCAATATCGGCACCTGCCCCACTTTCGACAACTGCGAATACTCCCTTGAGGTGCACCTTTTTGACTTCAACGGCGATCTTTACGGCGAAGATTTGGGGGTGGACTTCAGCGCCCGCCTGCGGGAAGAGCGGCGCTTCCCTTCCATTGAGGCCTTGGCGGCCCAGATACATGCGGATATTGCGGTGGCCCGGAAGGTGTTGGCCGAACAATAAAAAGGCGAAAAGGGGAAAAGGGGAAACGGGGAAAACAAAGCCCTTTTTATTATGATCAGATATAGCGCTAAATGCGGTTATTGCAGCAAGGCTTCGGGATGGTGTGGGGACAAGGAAGAGAGCCGGGAAGGGATTTTAAGGCATTTACAGGAGTCACACGGCGTTACCGCCGGAGGTGAACCAAAGGATTATCAGATATTGGCGGAGCGGCAGTGCGACTCTTGCCTGGAGCCTTATCTGGATGACTGCACCAAGTGCCGTCATGATTTTTGCGCCTTACATGCCGGTGATATCGATGGATTGTGCGGGGGATGCATCTGAATTATAGCTTTCAGCTAAAGGTCTGGTTGAGCATTCCAAAATACAATTAGCAAATGGATAATACAGCCACAAGCGTTCTGGCGAGACCTCCGTTCTACCGATGTTATGGGCAAATAGGCCTTGACTTTAGGCCGTAATTTTCATAAATTATAAAGTTGAGCGGGCATAGCTCAGCTGGTAGAGTACAAGCTTCCCAAGCTTGGTGTCGCGGGTTCGAATCCCGTTGCCCGCTCCAGTCCCGGGGGACGAGAGGCGTTGCGATTCTTTCGTTCGGCCGGGGACCCGCTTCCCCCATCGAGGTGGCCGGTAAAAGGGGCAGGATGGCCGGCTGACTTTGAGGGCGGAGATGAGTAGTAGCTCTGGGGCGCCCCGAGATTAAACATTATCTTGGATTTTCCCGGAAGTGGGCTCAGGCCCGCTTTTTTTATTTGGCTTATGCGCCTTTGGGATCTCGAACCGGAGCGGCTGTGCCGGCAGCACTTGTTGGGCTAACACCGGGAGTCGCATGGCATGAAGCGGAAAGGTTGAGGCTGTCGGTTTGGGTTTCGAATTTAGAGTTTTGAAAAAACAGAAGGGGTTAGCAGTAACAGAAATTGCAGACGACAGTAGACGCGGGAATTCGAATTTTCTGGATGGTTTTGGGTTATTGAGGTGGAGCTAAAGCTGGGTGTGAAGTGATTAAGAAATTCGGCACAGGCTGGAAAGCCTGTGTCGCCAATTTAACGAAGATTCAGCTGAATGCCGGATAAAGACGAAACCATCACCCGGGTGACTGAGCTGGTGCAGCCGCTATTAACTGCTCAAGGAGTGGAACTGGTGGAGCTGCAATATAGCCAGCCGCGCCGGGGTAAAGGCACGCTGCGCCTGTTTTTGGACCAGCCCGGCGGGATTACCTTGGAGGTTTTGAGCCGTCTCAGCCGGGTGGTGAGCGAGCTTCTGGATGTCCACGATTTGATTCCGGGACCTTTTACCCTGGAGCTTTCTTCTCCGGGGGCGACCCGGGCCCTGAAGAAACCGGAAGATTACCGGCGCTACACCGGCCGGCTGGTGCGGATCACCACCCGCACCCCCTGGGAAGGCCGCCAGGTGCACCGGGGCATTCTCCAGGGGTTGGAGGAAGAGACGGTGTGCCTACAGGAAGAGGGCAAGGCGAAGCTTATTCCTCTCAAAGAGATCGCCAAGGCCCGGCTGGATTTAGAGATAAAAAACTCTGGTAAGGAGGGCTAGTACCTCACATGAACTTAGAATTGAGACGGATCATAGATCAGGTCAGCCGCGATAAAGGTATCGACAAAGAGCTGCTGATCGGCGCCATCAAGGATGCCATCCGCTCCGCGGCCAAGAAGAAATATGGCCCCAAATTGGAAATCGAAGTGGAATACAACGATGACACCGGCGCAATCGAGGTCTTTCAATACAAAGAGGTGGTGGAGCGGGTAGAAGATGCCAGTGCCCAGATTAGTCTGGAGGAGGGCCGTAAACTGGATCCCGAATGTGAAGTCGGGGATGCCTTGGGGATCAGGATGGACGCCTCTGCCTTCGGACGCATCGCCGCCCAATCCGCCAAGCAGGTGATCATGCAGCGCATGAAGGATGCCGAGCGTGACCTGGTTTTTGACGATTTCAAGGACCGTAAAGGCGAAATCATCAACGGCATCGTGCAGCGGGTGGACCCTGAAGGCATCATCGTCAATCTGGGGCGCACCGAGGCCTTACTGCCGCCGTCGGAGCAGGTACCCCGGGAAATTTACCATAAGGGCGAGCGTATCCGGGCCTTTCTGCTGGATGTCAAGCGTCAGACTCGGGGGCCACAGATCATCCTGTCCCGCACCCACTCGCAATTTTTGGTGGCCCTATTCGAAGCGGAAGTCCCGGAAATCTCCGAAGGCATCGTCCAGGTATTGGGCTGCGCCCGGGAGCCGGGCAGCCGCTCCAAGATTGCGGTGGCCTCCCGGGATTCCGACGTGGACCCGGTGGGGGCTTGCGTGGGCATGCGAGGTTCACGGGTGCAAAATATCGTGCAGGAACTTAGGGGCGAAAAGATTGATATCATTCCCTGGCATCCGGACGAAGCCAAATTCGCTACCAACGCCCTGGCGCCGGCCCAAGTGAGCCGTATAATCATGAACCAGGGCAGCCAGAGTATGGAGGTCATCGTCCCGGATGACCAATTGTCCCTGGCCATCGGAAAACGGGGACAAAATGTCCGCCTGGCTTCCCGTCTGGTGGGCTGGAAGATCGACGTCAAGAGTGAGTCCAAGTATTCCAAGTCCTTGAAGGAAGGTTATCTTTCCCTTTTGAGGATTCCCGGGGTGGGTGAAATTACCGCCAATCTGTTGCATGAGGGCGGTTACACTTCGGCACGAGACGTGGCGGAGACGAGTTTGGAGGAGTTGATTCAGGCAACCGGCCTTACAGAGAAGAAGGCGACGGCCTTGATTTCATCGGCCCAGGAAATGGTACGGGGCGCCACAGAAGGCGAAACCGCTGAGGAGGCGGTCACGGGCGAGGTCCAGGAAGCTTAAGAATTTGAATTACGCGCTGCGAGCGACATAGTTTCGGGGGTAAGGTTAGGTATATGGCGAAGACCAGAATTGTCAATTTGGCTAAGGAATTAAAGATAGACGTCAAGGATTTGATCCAGCGCCTCAAAGATGACTTGGGGCTGACGGAACATTTCACCTATCTCAGTTCGCTGGATGACGCCTTGGTGGCCCGGGTGCGCCAGGTGATTACCGTGGCCAGTCCAAAGATGGAGGAACTGCGGGTAGGGGAAAATGTCAAACGCCGCCGCCGGGTGGCCCCGGTGCAGGCGCCCGCGCCGGAACCGACGCCGCCGGTTGAAGCTGCACCGCCGGAGCCTCCCAAGGAAGTGGCGGTTAAGCCGCCTAAGCCGAAAGAGAAGGCTAGAATTGTCGCCTTGCCCCCTAAAGAAAAGGTCCCGGAGGAAACTCCGCCGCCACCGACGCCGCCCGCAGAGGAACCTGAACTTGAAAAGCCCGCCGAGCCTGTCAAAGCTCGGAAAAAGGCGAAAGCCGAAGCCATTCCAGAGTTTT
>JAMCQY010000148.1 GCA_023381945.1 Deltaproteobacteria bacterium | reverse complement strand
TGGGCTAGCCCAGGCAGGGCAACTCAATCAAACTTCTCTTGACATATGGGGAAAGAGGAGTAAAAAAGAAGCACCTAACTAACCACAATCTATAGAAAAAATGGGCTTTATTACGTACAGCTTGCCAATACCGTAACTCAGGAGGTGGTTGAAGAGGTCTTGCATCTCACCGGTATGGCATATTTTGCCGAAATAGATGAATTTAGCCATACAGTGGCTAAATTGGATAAAATTACCTGGACCCGAGAGCCCTCTCAGGATTTCATAGCTCGAGATTTGCGGGTTATCTCGTTTTTCGGACTCATATTAAGAGTGCAACCTGGCAGCGTTGGTATGGATGTGAAGCGCAATATTTTGGCTCCTGTTTCTATCACCGGCAAGTCGGAAGATGAACGCGCATGGATGCTCACGGCCGGATCCTTCAGCTCAGCAGCCGAATCTGCAGTTTTTGAACAAATCTACGGTATAGAATCTGTATCTACCGAAAAGATTTTATATATGGCTAATCAACGAGGGATCCCGATCTATACCCTCAACAAGGATAACATCAATCAGATTCTACCTTCTCTGCCCCTTGCCAATATCGTAAAACAGAATATCTCCGATGCAGTACTCAACTCTGGATGGATTGCGGTGGTGCCCCGGACCGGTCTCCAGGTTAACCAATGGTTCGGCTATGGCTGGCAGATTATCGACCCAAATACTGGCGCGGCAGCATATTTGCTTGCCGGCTATTTGACCAGCGGCAGTGAAATAATTACTGGAGGGGGTGCTGGGTCACGTGTTGCAGATTGGATAGCAACTGCAATAGCGGGGGCACTTGCAGGACTGTTTGGTTATCTCGAATACCGGGCGGAAATAATCCGATATCTGGGTAGTGCCTTTCTCGCGGCTTTGTCAGGAGGGGAATTCTTTCTTGCTTTCTTTGCGGGGAGCCTTACTTTGTTATCTATACTGCTTTTCATTGCCGCTGTCATTTTTGTTTTCGTCTTTGTGAGGTACTATATTTGGCCAAGATATTTCTCGAGGCGAAAACTTGATTGCATTGATCATCCATATGAGTGCGGCCTTCTGTATCATCAAACAAATGCGATGCAAGTTGTTTAATGTTTTGACAAAAAGTTATCCAGGAGGAGATATTATGCCTAATTAACAATAATATTTAAATATATTCTTTCCCTGCTGATGTTGTGCAACCAGCAGGGAAAGAATATTTGTAATATAATTTATCTAGCTATTTATTAATAATTAAAGGATAATACATTATGAATATTGATCGTGTAAATGAAGTGATATCTCCACCTAATATAATTTCTTATATTGCTGCTTTTATGTGGCTAATTGTTATCTTTGCATATATTATTGTATTATTTACTATAAAATATCAAAATAGAATTAATAACCAGATAATATTACCTATATATGCAAATTTTAATAGAAAGCTTAAAAAATCTATCAACGATTTAATTATAATAATATCAATACTGTCATTATTTATATATGTATCAAGTTCCTTTGGCTATATAACATATTCTCTTATTGTTATTTTATTACTACATGGTTGCATTCTTCCGATTTATTTTTTTATTGTGAACGTAAAAACATGGCTTAATATTGTTGCGAAGGAAGAAGATTAAAATACCTCTGAACGTGCCTGGATGATTACTTCCGGCTCCATCAGCTCTGCCTGCGAACATGCCATAATTGAACAACTATACGGTATAGCCGCGGTGTCCACCGAGAAAATCTTGGTCCTGGCTAACCAGCAGGGAATGCCGATTTATAATATCAATAAAGACAATATCAACCAGATACTCCCAACTTTTTGGTTGCCAATAATGTACGGCAAAATATCACCGATTATGTCAATGCCGGCTACATTGCCTTGGTACCCCAGAGAAACATTCAAGCTAACCAATGGTCAGGTTATGGTTGGCAGGTAATTAATCCCCAAACTGGTGACAGCGGTTATTTCATTGCGGCTCAGAGAGACCCGGTAATGCAGGTCCCGTTCCTGGCGGGTGAAGAGGGGATGGGGGGCGATCTTGACTTCCAAATAGAGGTCTCCGGGTTCGTGGCGATGTCCAGGCCAATAGCATACTTCCACTAACTTTTCATGTTTCCGGGTGAACCAAAGGTTCATGAATGACTGCGAAAATCATGGGGACAAGCCGCCCCCGGCTGTATATTACAGGCGAGGGCGCCTGCTCTCCATCATATTATGTGTATGAGACCCTCTGGCTTGTCGGCAGGGATTTTCGCCGAGATCTTAAGGTTTGCACGGTAGCTAACAGGTCAGATGTAAGGCCGCGGCCAGGCGGCGTTTGCCTCCCAGTTTATTGAGGATCTGACAAGCCTCCCGGGTCGGCTGGGCCAGCAGTTCAATCCCTTTAGCCTGCAAATAGGACACCAACTCCGGGCCCACGGCCATATTGCCGTAGGCGCCGGTGCCCACCACCAACACCTGGGGTTCGGCCGCCAGGGCCTCCTCCAGGTCCGGCAATTGCAACAGGTGCCCTTCGGCGCGCCACCAGTCGGATTTCAGCTGACCGGGCCAGATCAGGAGATCAGACCGGTAGGTCCGTCCGTCGATGACTATGGAGCCGAAGTCGTAAGCGTCAACGTGCATCGATTATCATCTCCCAGTTCCAGGGTACCATGGGGAAAAGTAAGGCGGGGTGTACCAGCGTTCCAGGTTGGGATCATTGCCGTACCATTCCCGGGGCACCGGATAGTACCACTTTTCCCATCTGGGACCTTCCCAAAGATGAATCTGTCTGGCTTTAAGCAACAGCAGACCATCTTTTTTACCCTCCACCACTCCCGCCACCGTTATCACGCTTTTAGGCTGATAAGCCCCAGGACTCAGCCATTCGTCGCTCTCCACCAGGAAGGTGCCGCCGGAGGCGCCAGTGCTGGGGAAAAGGTGGCTGTCCAGATCATGTTGATCCACAATGAGCAGACTGCCCCGGCCCTGCGGCCGGACCCGCATCACTTCGCCGCCCAGGATCTTGGTCTGGCCCTGATATTTCTCCGGCTGGGCCGAAAGCTCGGCAAACCCTACTCGCGGCCCGGTCTCCGGCTGCATGGTGGTTGAGACGGCCGGAGCGCACCCCGCTAGGGCTAGCCAGGCCACAAAAATGAGCCAGGAAGAAGTTTTCAAGACGGCCTCCACGATTGATCGCAGTAATGCAGCAAGTATTGCTCTTTTTTAATAATAAGGCAACTGCGAGCGTTTACAAGTTGGCGGAAGAAAAAGGTTTTGGTGCAATGTGGCCGGGGCGTTTGTAAGGGCGGCGAGCGCTAGCCGCCCTTTACAAGTTGCCGCAAAGATATGTTAAAGTAAAATGATGAAGCGAGGCAAACATCCGGACCCGGAAGTCCGGGTGCGTCTGGATAGGGTGGCGGTGGTCTTGTTCCGGCCCCGGTTGGCGGAAAACATCGGTGCGGTGGCCCGGGCCGCCTGCAACATGGGCCTTTCGCGCCTCATTGCGGTGCAGCCCCTGGACCTCGACTTTGACCGCATGGCCATGATGGCCACCGGCCCGGCGGTGGAGTTATTGAACCGCATGGAAGTCTGGGACGATCTCTCATCGGCCCTGGCGCCCTTCCGATACGTGGTCGGCACCACGGCCCGCCTGGGCGGGGTGCGCAGCGACTACCTCACCCCCCGGGAAGCGGCCCAAAAGCTCATCGACCTGTCGGCCGAAAATGACATCGCCCTGCTCTTCGGGCCGGAGAATTTCGGCCTCACCAATGACGAACTGCCCTATTGCCACGCCTTGGTGACCATCCCCACCGCAGACTGCTCTTCCCTGAACCTGGCCCAGGCGGTGATGGTGCTGGCCTATGAGCTCTTCACCGCGGTAAGCTATAAACCACACTTCATGCCCCGCCTGGCCAACAGCCGGGAGTTGGAGTCCATGTTTGCCATGCTCCAGAAGACCTTGCTGAAGATCAACTTTATTTCTCACCAGAATCCGGAGCACTGGATGTTCAATGTGCGCCGCCTCTTCCACCGGCACGGCCTCCGGGCCCGGGAAGCCCAGGTGATCAAGGGCATTTGCCGGCAGATTGACTGGTACTGCGGGAAGAGGTTGGAGGACCTGAAAAAGTAGTAGGGAGTCTGCAAAAATCACGGAGAACAGCCGCCCCCGGCTGTGTGTTGCAGGCGAGGGCGCCTGCTCTCCATCTAATGGTGCTTAATGAGGCCCTCTGGCTTGTTGGGAGGAATTTCACAGAGGGCTCATAGCGTTACCATCGGCATCGAGGCACAGGCTGAAAAGCCGGTGCCGCCAAGTTTTTCACAGCTTACGGCTTATAATACATCAGCTGCCGGGCATGAGGGGCCACGGCCTCTTCCAGGGCGCGCTGCTCTTCCGGAGACATGGGCTTGAAGTCGCGGGCGGCCGCAGCCAGCAGCCGCACCTGCTCCGGATTGTCGGCGCCGATGACCACCAGGCTGACGGCCTGGCTCAGGGCATAGGCCACCAGCTCCCAGGCCAGGGCCTCGGGGTCCTCGGCCATACGGGGAAGCTGTCCCCGGCACAGGACCTTCATGCCGATGACTCCCAGGCCGCGGGCCAATGCTTCCCGGGCCAGGGGCAGGAAACTGGCGTGGGCGGGCTCAGCCGGGTTGACCGGCAGCAGTACCGTATCGAATTCATAGAGGTCCAGGGCCTTTTTCAAGACTGCCGGGTCATGGTGGCCGGTGACCCCGATGAACCGGGTCCAACCCTTCTCCTTGGCCTGGCGGAAGGCCTCATAAGCGCCGCCGGGGGCGCCCAGGGCCTCGACTTCAGCCATGGTGCGGACATCGTGCACCTGCCAGAGGTCCAGGTGGTCGGTGTCCAGGTTCTTCAGGGTGACGGACAGGTGGGCCAGGGCCTCCTTGGCGGTGCGGCCGTGGGACTTGCTGGTGAGGAAGACCTCGTCCCGGTGGCCATTAAGCCCCCGGCCCAGGTAGGCTTCGCTGCCGGAGTAAGCCCGGGCGGACTCAAAGTAGCGGATGCCGGCCTCCAGGGCAGCATTGATCACCGCCTGGGCATCCTTCTCAAAGTCATAGGTGCGCAGCACCCCTTCTCCCCCCAAACCGAGGATGGTGGCCGCATGTCCGGTGCGGCCCAGGGGACGGGTGGGTATGGGCATAAGGGACTCCTGATTTAACCGCAGCGACGCCAGAGGGCACAGAGAAATGCTCTCTGCGTTCTCTGCGTCTCAGCGGTGAAGATTTTGGCCTGGCTTGTCTAAAAAGAGGCTGGCTGTTATTCTAAACATAAGATGCCAGAATCTAAAGTAAAGATTGCTTCGCCCTATCCCGCTTTGGCCGCGGCCCTGGGCAAGGTGCCGCGCGCCAGCGGCGTCTATCTGTTCAAAGATGCGGCGGGCAAGGTCATTTATGTCGGGAAAGCGGTCAATTTGAGGAACCGCGTGGGCTCTTATCTTAAGACGCCGAACCGGCACGACCCCAAGACCGCCCTGATGTTGAAGAAGATGGCGAAGGTGGACTTTCTCATTACCGCCGGCGGCCGG
>JAMCQY010000239.1 GCA_023381945.1 Deltaproteobacteria bacterium | reverse complement strand
TGGAAGAACAAAACCAGCAACCCAAACCTTTGGTCTGGACGAAAACGGCTGACCAAATCCTTGAGAAACTTGAACCCCTCTATACAGATGCCATTAATGGTAGTTAATTGAGAAACATACCACTAGATTTATTAGATGAATGCAGCCGCAAGAGAATTTGCTGGAGGGCTGGGAGACAGATTTTTTATTAAATTAGCCGAAGGGCCGACTGGCCAGAAGGATAAAGGCGGCCCCGGCGTGCAGGACGGCCACTAGGATCAGCGCCGGCCAGATTCCCCAGACTGGTAAAATAAAGAAGCTGAATCCCAGGGTTCCCAGGGTGGAGCCCAGGAGGTCCGCAGCATAGAGCAATCCACCTTTGGCGCTGGAATCGTCCCGTCCGGAGACCCAGAGTCTGCTGCTCAAAGCAAAGATACTGCCGCCCCCGAAGCCTGCCGCGATCATGATCAGGGCGAAGCTGCCCTGGATTAAATAGTCCTCCTCAGGCAGGGCGACCAGAGACTGCCGGCTCAAAAACAAGGCCAGAAACAGAGCCAAAGCAGCCAGCAACATTTGCAAAATCATCAGCCCGCGCTTCAGAAACTCGGTCCTGCGGTCCGGCTGGATCCGGCCGGCCCTCATCAGCCACCCCGCCGTGGCCGCCCCGGCCCCCATGCCCGCCATAAAAGCGGCGATGAGCAGGCCCAATTGCCGGTATAAAGAACCCATTTGGATCTGGTAAAGGACCAGAACCAGGATCTCCAGGGCCATGGTCCCCAGTCCCATCGCCAAAACCTGATAAAAGCAAAGCCCTCCAATACTGCGGCGCAGGGCCGCCGCCATGGTCAGGGTGACCAGCCCCAACAGCGCCCAGGGCAGAAAAGGCGGCAGTTGCTTCAAAGCCAACAAGACCCGGCCGAGGGGAAGACCCTCTTGAATGCCTCCCAGCGCCAGGTCATGGAAATAACAACCGGGTCTCAGATCGGTATTGATCTCGAGGGGCTGCCGGTTCAGGACTCCTTTCAAGTACGCCATTTTGGCGGGCGCCAGTTCTTCCCGCAGGTAATAGTCCTGCACATATTGCAAGGGCAGGTGCCGGACCTTAAGCCTGGCCGCCAGCAACTCCGGGTTCGCGGTCAAGACACCGGGAGCGGTCGCGGCAAAAAACTGCACCTTTTCCCCAGGCAGGGCCAGAACTGACGGGAAGACCTGCCCCAAAGTGTGGTAGGCCATGGCCAGGTAGGCAGCCCGCCAGGGGTGCAGGCTGGTTTCCGAGCCTGCCAACGAAAACTTGAAGACCCCGCCCGAAGCCAGCTTCGCGGCTGTCAGATGAAAGAATTCCCGGCTGTAAAAGCGGTTCAACTGGGCGCTGCGGGGCTCCGGCAGGGCCATGAGGATGACGTCGTAGCGCTCCGGGGTATGAGCTAAGAAGTGCCGGGCGTCCTGGTGGATTAGATGAACTCTGGGCTCATGGATCCAAGTTGCAGCCCCGCTGATTAGGTGCTGGGCCAGGTTCACCAAGTGAGGGTCGAGCTCCACGTAGACCAGCCGCGTAAGGCCTGGAGTCTTGAGCACCTCCGGCACCAGGGCCGGCCCGCCTCCCAGCAGCAATACCCGCCGCGGTTGCGGATGCATCAATAGCGCGGGCTGCACCTCGGTTTCGGCCGAGTAAGGGTCCGGGTAAGTAAATTGCCAGAGGTTGTTGGCGAAGAAACTCACCTGACCGTCTTCCCGGGCCGCGCTCAAGAAGGCGTAGGGGCTGTCCAGAGTATCGGCTACCTGCCGCCCGGGAGACTGCCAGCTATGGCTGAGGTTTTCGAGTGCTGGCAGCCAAAGCAGGGCCAAGGCCGGCAAAAGCACCGCTACCAGGTAAACGCTGAGTCGCCCCCACCCCGACGGCCGCCCTAGGAGCCAGGCGCTGAGGCCAAGAGTCAACCCGGCGATCAGGGCCAGCTCCAGGCTGGGATAACGCCCCAAAAGCAAAAGCTGCAACAGCATAATCCCCAAAGCCGCGCCCAGGGTCTCCAGACCGTAGACCCGGCCGGGAGCGCCGGCTGCGCCCTCAGAGGCCAACGCCCCGCAGGCGCAGGAGAAAAAGAAGCCGGAGATCAGGCCGAAGGGAGCCAACAGGACTAAGAACAGCATCAGGCCGGTGGTTAAGGGCAGAGACTGGCCCCCGGAAAGGCCGGCCAACTGCGGCACGGCCCGGATGGCCAGGAGGGTGGCGGGCAGGAGCAACCCCAGGAGGGCCAAAAGCCCGCTCAGGCGGATCGGGGTCACCCGCGTTCGGCTGAGCAGCCGCCCCCCCAAGAGTGCCCCCAGGCCAGTCCACAGCAGCCAACCCCACAGCCCCAGAGCCAGTTTCAGTTCCTGTCCCTGCGCCAGGACCAGCAACTCTCGCAGGATCAACACCTGCGAGATCAGCGTCCCAGCACCATAAATCAGAACAATTCCTTGGGTTTTAGAAAGCCGGAGGAAATCCCAAAAAGTTGTTTTGGCAACTGGTGAGTCTTTGATAAGGGAATGACCTTCCTACGTAGGAACTGTGACAAAAATGATAACTGATAATTTAAACTATCGAAATAATTTTTGGCCTTGCATAACCTCAATCGCGCCCATGTGAATACGACGGTGATTGGCGGCAATGGTCAGCTTCCCCGAGAAATTTTTAGAAAAAGAGTCATAAGTTCCTTCTATCTTTCCTGAGAGATTTTATGGTAAACTCATTCCGACCTCTTTCTAGCGACCGCCCTGTTTGCGCCGCCTATTATTTTTCAAGGAGTATTTCGTGATTTACCCGCATCTGCCCTCATTCGTATGGAGATCCGTTTGCCTGCTTTCCGCCGCCCTAATGGTGGCGCTGGCCCTGACAAGCTTATTGAACTACTGGCCCGGCGACCTCCAGGCGGCCGATAAACCGCAGGCCGCAGCCGCCCCGGCGGCCCAGGCTGCCCCGCCGGCCGAGAAGAGCGAACCTGCCGCTCCTGCGGCTCCGGCTCCCGCCGCAACTGAGACCACCACTGACGACAAGGCCGCCGCGCCCGTGGCGCCGCCGGCCAAAACCAAAAAAGCGGCAACGGGTAAGAAGGGTGACAAGATACCCAAATGGCAACAGGCCGCCCCTCCCGGAAAAATCGCGCCCCCGGGCAAATACAATGCCGGCGAGGACCCCGAGTATGCCAAAAAGTGCGGTTGGCCGGTGGAAACCCAACAGACGCTGCCGGGTTCGATCCTGCCGGGGAAGCGGATCGTGGCCTACTACGGCAACCCGCGCTCTACAAAGATGGGAGCTTTGGGCGAGTATCCCAAGGATGAGATGCTGCAGCGGCTGAAAGGGGAAGTGGCCAAATGGGAGAAGGCCGATCCGTCCCACCCGGTACAGCCCGCCCTGCACCTGGTGGCGGTGGTGGCCCAAGGGGAGCCGGGTAAGAGCGGCAAGTACCGGATGATCCATCCGGACGCGTTGGTCAACGAGGTTTACAGTTGGGCCAAGGAGGTAAACGGCATCCTCTTCGTTGACATCCAGACCGGCCATTCCGACATCCGCACCATTCTGCCGCGGTTTGAATGGATTCTGAAGAATCCGGACGTACACCTGGGGATTGACGCAGAGTTCAACTTGATCAAGAGCGGCAAAATACCGTGCACCAAGATCGGCACCTACGATGCCGCGGACGTCAACTATGCCGCCGGCTACCTGCGGGATCTGGTAAAAAAGTACAATCTGCCGCCGAAGGTATTCATCGTGCACCGCTTCACCCGCAACATGATCACCAATGCCAAGAATATCAAGCCTTATCCCGAGGTGCAGATCGTCATGAACATGGACGGCTGGGGGCCACCCTGGCTGAAGCGGGATTCCTACAAGGATTACATCGTCAAAGAGCCGGTGGAATATACCGGCTTCAAGCTCTTTTACCACAACGACACCAAAAGGGGCGATCCCCTGATGACCCCGCAGGATCTGCTGAAGCTGAACCCGAAGCCGATTTACATCCAGTACCAGTAAGCGCGGCGAATGTTGACGGCAAAAAGAGGGAGGGGCTGCCTGCGCCGGGCAGCCCCTCCTTTTGCTTTTGGCGGTTTCGATTAATAGACTTCGAAGGTCACATCTTTCTGGGCCGAGTTATAGCCGGTTGTCACCTTGGTCCGCAAAGTGTAGAGGCCGGGCAGGGCATCGGCCGGCAGGGTGAAATTGATCTCCTGGGTCCAGGAGCCATTGAGTTTGCCGGTATCCATACTCTTAGTCTGTCCCAAGAGCTTTCCCTGAAAAAAAATCTCCCGGGTAATGGACACCGGGATAGCTATTTGCTCCGGGGTGAGGATGGTATAGACGGTGGACAGGACCAAAGTGTCGCCTTTCCGGGCCCGGTCGGGGCGAACCTCGACTTCATCAAGCTTGAGGACGCAACCGCCGGTGGGGCAGGAACCCTCGCGGACAATGACCTCCTCCCGGCTCAGCCCCTGACTCTCCCGGCTGCCGCCAAAATAGCCCCAGGTGTATTCGCCCAAAGGGGTCTTAATTTGGGCGCTTGCTTCGGAAGCGGCGTATAACAGGCCCAGCAGGATAAGCAAACTCAGGCCGATTAGGTGAAGATGTCGGTTTTGCATATGTGCCTCCCGAATCAAAAAGATAGTGCATTTATTCTGGTCCGCAAGTTGCGGAAAAATCTTGAGGCGGAGAAAATTTCCAATTTGTGCTGCAGTTGTGATACAATATTAGATATTCGCGGAGGTGAGTATGCCCAAGTCGGCCAGTATCCATGCCCGTATAAAACCGGAGTTGAAGGAAGAGGCGGAGGCCATCTTGAAGGAATTGGGCCTCAATGCCAGCCAGGCCATTACGCTGTTTTATCAACAGATCAAGCTTACCCGGGGTCTCCCGTTGGTGCTCCGGGTACCCAACGAAACCACCCGGCAGACCCTGGACGACACCGACGCCGGTAAGAACCTGGTGTATTGCCGGGACGCCGAAGACCTGTTTGAGTGCTTGAAGCTTTGATGTGCGCCCCGGCTTATACCCGGCAGTTCGAGCGCGATTTGAAGCGCTTGCGCCGAGGCGGTCACGACCTGGCGGAATTGAAGGCCGTGATGTTAAGCATCCTGGCCGGAGAGCCCCTGGCTCCGAGGTTCAAGGAACACAAGCTCATCGGCGCCTGGCAAGGCCGCCGGGAATGCCACATCCGCCCCGACTGGCTCCTCATCTACAAAATTGACCTGGAGAGGAACCTCATCATCTTTGAGCGCACCGGGAGTCATGCCGATCTTTTTGGATAGATATCTGTGCGGAGGATGCACCTTAGATTTCTATTTAAAAGTAAAACCGACACCGTTGGCGGTTTTGTAAAAAGATGGTGCGATGCGCTGCGCTTTCCCGCCCTAAGGGTTATTGTGCCATAATTAACCGTGTTATACCACTTTCGTATTTACATGCAACAAAATATAGCCAATAATCCCTCCAAATCAAGCCACTTGAGGAGGGATTGCCATGGCTCGACCAAAAGCGGTGATTGATGCAGCATTGGCCGAAAAGGCTGAGGCTGCCTTAAAGGCGC
>JAMCQY010000413.1 GCA_023381945.1 Deltaproteobacteria bacterium | reverse complement strand
TTGGGGTCATCTGGACCCAGGATGCCCACTTTAAGGGACTCGACGGCGTTAAATTCCCCGGCCAGGCGTGATCGACAGGGCAGCGCTCTTTCGTTTTTTCAGATGAATCCCAGCAGCTTGAATATGAGCTCTGTTCCGAAAAGTTTTGTGTAGGACAGCCGCCCTCGGCTGTCCTGGCACAGGCCGGAAAGCCTGTGATGCCACCATTCTTTTCATCTTTTCGGTAGAGGCCAGGGCTCATGAATTACTACTTTTATAATTTCACTGAGTTTGCAATCCATCACGCCGTGACTGCCTCCTCCCCCAGACCGCTGGCCTTCTCCAACTCCGCCGCCAGATCTTTGGGGTCGTGAAAGCCGGGCAGACAGGTGAAATGGTGGCAAAGATAGGCCACCGGAGCACCGTCCGGGGAGATGTAGGAGCGGGCCGCGGGGGCCAGGGCTTCCAGGGCTGCGGGCGCCGCCGGATTTTTCAAGAGCAGGCGGCGCTCCGGGAGGAAATATCGGTAGACAGCCTGGAGCAAAGCCTGGGTGCGGGTGTCATCAGGGTCTCCAACCAGGGTCAAATCCACCGGCGGTGCGAGGTGCAGGGCCTGCGAGGTGAGCAGGTGGGAGAAACCCCAGGGATTCTGCTGGGCTTGAGGCTGAAGGGTCTTAAGTATCCCCAGGGAACGCTCCTCGTAACGGGTCTCTTCGGTGACGCGGTGCAGTTTCAAACCGACCCGCGCCGCCATGGAACTGCCGGAAGGCAGGGTCTGGTCAAAGACGCTCCTGGCGCGCACCAGGGGGGACTCCTGGTCCCGGGCCACGTAAAAATAGACCCCCGAGGCCTGATCTAAAAACAGGTCATCCAGCCGCGCCGCCAGACTCCGGGCCGCCTCCAGCCAGGCAATATCGAAGTCGGCTTCATAGAGTTCCAACAGCCCGTAAGCCAAGTGCGTATAATCGTCGCAAAAGCCGGGAACGCTCACCTGACCGCCGCGCGAGCTTCGATAAAGGCGATCTTCCCGGGACAATTCCGCCAGGATAAAGCGAGCCGCCTTGGCTGCCGCCTCGTAATAACGCCGGTCCCCCAGGACCTGGAAACCCTGAGCCAGGGCCGCCATCATCAAACCGTTCCAGGAGACCACGACCTTGTCGTCCCGATGAGGGGGCACCCGGGCCGCCCGCACCCGGCGCAAGAGGTCCAGGGCCGTAGCCAGGGTCTGGTCTACTTCCAGGCGGCTTAGACCGAACTTGGCCGACAATTGCTCCAGGGAGAGCGGCCTGGTCAGGACATTGGTTCCTTCAAAATTCCCGGCTTCCGTCACCCCCAGCGCCGCGGCCGCCAATGGGGCCTTGTCCGGTCCCACGGCCTCGCGCAATTCTTTGAGGCTCCAGACGTAATACTTGCCCTCCACCCCTTCGCTATCAGCATCCCAGGCGGCATAGAAGCCCCCTTCCGGGGCTTGCAGGTCCTTTAGGACAAAATCCAGGGTCTCGATGGCGATCCTGCGGCTCAGGAGGCTGCCGGTGAGTTGATAATGAGCCAGATAGAGGGGTGGCAGCAGGGCATTGTCATAAAGCATCTTTTCAAAATGGGGCACTATCCAGGCCTTATCCACGGCGTAGCGGTGGAAGCCGCCGCCCAACTGGTCGTAGATGCCGCCCCGGGCCATCTTTTCCAGGGTGAAGCCCAGCTTGTCCAGGATCTTTGGGTCCCTGGAAAGGTGATAATAGTGCAACATCAGTCCGAATTCCAGAGACCGGGGAAACTTGGGGGCGCCGCCCAGACCGCCGTGAACCGCATCATACTCCTGAAAAAGCTGCCGGACCGCCTGGTCCAACGTCTCCCGGGAAGGTTCACCTTGTTCCCGGGGGACCTCCCCCAAGGCCTGCAAGTGACCGATGACCCGGCGAGACAATTCTTCTATCTGCTCCCGGTTTTTCCGGTAAGCCTGGTCGAGGGCCAGAAGCAGGCGTGGAAAACCGGGCAGGCCGCCGCGGTCCTCCGGAGGGAAATAGGTGCCGCCGTAAAAGGGCTTCAGGTCCGGGGTGAGGAAGACGCTCAGGGGCCAGCCTCCCCGGCCGGTGAGGGCGGTAACCACGTTCATGTAAGTCTCATCCAGGTCCGGGCGCTCTTCCCGGTCCACCTTGATGGAGACGAAGTGTTCATTCAAGACTGCGGCGATGGCCTGGTCTTCGAAGCATTCATGGGCCATGACGTGGCACCAATGGCAGGTGGAATAGCCGATGCTCAGGAAAATGGGCCGGTTTTCCCGGCGGGCCTTCTCCAGAGCCTCGGGGCCCCAGGGATACCAGTCCACCGGGTTGTAGGCGTGCTGCTGCAGATAGGGGCTGGTGGCGTCGATTAAATGGTTGGGGCGGGGCTCGGCCATGCTGGATTCCTTGAAATTTATTTTCCCCCTCGGTGATTGGCGCCGGGAGGCCAAGGCTATTCTTTAAGGTAATTACGTCTATAGGTGTTGCAAGGCCGAGGTCAATGGATCAGGAAGAAATCGCGTGAGGCGCAATTATGAGAGAAATCAAAAATCTCTAACGGACATTCGCTCAAAAAGGCATGATTTTCAAAATAAGTGTTTGATAATGTTTTTTTAATTTACAAAGTTATATTCGCGGAAAAAACGCAGTGGTAAGATTTAAGCACCTGATTAAGGCGCCCCCTTCGCCTTCCCCCCTAAGATAGTTTTAATCTAACCCGTAACACCAAACCAAAGATCTCAATTTATCTTCGGATATATAAAGCAAGACTAAAGAGTAAGAACATTATCACTGTCAAGAATAATACGGCAAATTCGAGCCGGCTAATTTTGTTTTCCAAAAAGGTCATTTTTTCTGTGAGATTATCGAACTCGGCCATGAATGTATCTCCCCTTAGGAAAATGATATTGAAATATATTTGGAGCACCTGACCATATATTTTCATAAAAATCAACAGGTTTTTAATATTTGTCAAACTGCAGCCACAAGATGGCCGGCTTATAAGCGAGTTAGCCGAGCAAAGTCATCCTGGGCGGTGAGGCGGGCAATTTCTTCCAGGAGACTTTCTAACTCCTGGGCGTCCCGGAATTTGATTTCCAGGCGGAAATCGGGACCTTCAAAGGCAGGGGGTGGTTGCAGATTAATCCGGGCATGGTCTCTCAGGCCCAGGCGGCCCAAGGCCTCCTTGCAGGCTGACAGGGCGGCGCTCAAGCGAGGGTTAACCCAGCGGCGCAGGAGTTGGCGCACCATCTCAGCCCGCGTCGCGGGGTCGAATTTGGGATCGTGCAGCAATTGCGTAAGGGGCTGGCGAGACATGACCTCCGCGGCAGAGACCCCCTCCCGGCGGGCCAGAATTTCCACATCCTCCAGGAACTGCTCCTGCTTGCTCTGGCTGAAAGGCAGGTTGGACAGGTAAGGTAAGGCCGCCGCCCGGTCAGCTTCAGGCCAGCCGCCCAGAGTTGCGGCAGTGGTAAGCGCCAGGCGGCCCCGGATGCAGAGTTCCTGAAAAGGTGGCGTAAGCTTGCCCATCTTAAGCAGCCGGTCCAGATGGGCGGCAGAAGCCGGCAGCCCCAGGTACGGCAAAAATTTGGTTGCCACCGTGGCCCGATCCCAATAATCCAGGAGACGCCTGGCCAGGGTGGCCTGCTCCCAGAGATTAAATCCCCGGGTAAAGGCATTGTCGTAAAGGCCAATCAACAGGCAGTGGGACTCGGAGGTGGCGGCGGGCATGGTGTGGGCCGCCAGGCTAGGCCAGCCCAGCTCAGACGCCGCCCGGAGGCGCTTGAGGCCCGTAATCACCTGCCAGCGCCCATCGGAGCGGGCTCGCAGCCAGGGAGGATTTAAAAGGCCCACCTCCTGTATGGCGGCGAGCAGTCTGGTCGAATCGCCGCCGGGGACCGTAAAGGTATGATCTTCCAGGTCCACTGCGGTTAACGGGATGTCCCGGACCGGGAACGTATCGGTCAAACTCTTTTCCTGATGGTGGCGTTAGGGCTGATAGCTGGGCAGGATCATACCATGGCAGGGGAAATCAGGGCTAACTAATTTTCCCGGGTGGGCGGGGTAAGTAAAGCCGAACCAGCCAGGGCACCGGGCGACGGGCCCTGATTCGCTCATCGCGGGCCTGCCCCTTCCGCTTGCAGGGAAGGGGCAGGTTCAGGTCGCGGCTTCCGGAGGTTGGGCAGCCGTTATTCATAATTCTGATACGGCGCTGGGGTAATGGGTGTACGCACGCTGGATGATTGAGGCTGCGCCTGTTTCCGGCTGTATTGGGGCGTTTCCATATACTGCGGCGCCCCCGGCGTCACTGGGTTGGGGGTGTTGTAACTGCCATAAGAGCCCCCATAAGACGGACCCGGCCCGGGCGGGCGATAGCCGTAGCCTTGAGGCGGCGGCGCAGAGTATCTCGGCGGCGGCTGCTGGTAATAGCCCGGCGGCGCCTGATAATAGCTTTGCGGCGGCTGGCTGGTCTGCCTTTGTTGCAACGCATAACCGCCGGCGGCTCCCAGGCCGGTCCCCACCAAACCTCCGATGAGGGCGCCGGCCCAGGGATTCCGATTGCCGATGGCGGCGCCGGCAAGGGCCCCAAGCCCGCCACCCACGGCTGCTCCGGTTCCCACGTAAGGGCTGGAGGCGCAGCCCATGAGCAGGCTCAACGCCATCAGGGCCACGATCAGGCTATGCCAGAGATGAACAACCATGTTGCCCTCCCGGAAAGTCGCCAATCAATTATAGCTGGCCGGCGGCGCATAACTATAGCCCGGCTGCGCAGGCGCATAAGAGGCCGGAGGCGGATTATAGCTGGGTTGCGGCGACTGATAGTAAGGAGGCGGATTGACCGAACGGCCATACAACTCGCCGCCCACACCGCCCAGGGCCGTACCCAGCAGGCCGCCGATAGCCGCACCTTTCCAAGGGTTGTTGGGGCTGGTGGCGATCCCCAGGGCAGCCCCCGTAGCGGCGCCCAGGCCGGCGCCGGTGAGCATGTAGGGATTCTGGTTTGGAGTTTGGCTGCTGCATCCCGCCAACAAACCCACCAGCAGTAATCCCGCCAGTAACTGCGGCGCCTTTACTTTTCTCAAAAGACGCTTCCATGTATTCATTACCTGATCCTCCCCAAAAGGGTTTGCATTCTTACTCTGAAATTTTAGACTTGGGGTGCAGGGAAAAGTTAAGGCATTACGGGGGGCCGAAGATAAAAAAATTGGGGGAACTAATTTTTTTATTGGGGCGCAGCTAGAACCTGCGGCCATCAGGAAAGAGGGGCAGGTTTGAAACCTGCCCCTACGAAGGTAATACTTACTTGCCGATCACCAGGATGACCGCGTCTTTGGCGACGGAGGCTCCCGGTTCGAAGTTGATGGCTTTGACCACGCCGGCGGCGGGGGCCGGCAGTGAGTTCTGCATCTTCATGGCTTCCAGCACGCAGACCAGGTCGCCGGTGTTGACCTGATCGCCCACCTTGACGCTGTAGCTGATGATCATGCCGGGCATGGGGGCGCGCAACGGCACTTCGCCGGCGGCCAGTTCGGCGGCCGGGGCCGCCGCAGGCTTGGG
>JAMCQY010000269.1 GCA_023381945.1 Deltaproteobacteria bacterium | reverse complement strand
CGACGATCTTTGGCAAGGGGCCGGATTTATAGCCCTCTACCAGGATTAGATCAGCCTCCGGGCTTAAGGACTCCAGGATCATGGGGAGAGGCGGCTCTTCGGGAAAGGAGCGACTGACCTGCAGCAGACCCGGAGCCGCCAAGGCCACCGCCCTGGCCCCGGCTTGACGGAATCGCCAGGTGTCTTTGCCCCGGTCTCCCGGATCAAGGTGGTGGGTATGTTTCAGAACCGCCACCCTGATTCCCTGCCGGATCAGCCAATCCAGCAGAAGGCAGATGAGCTCGGTTTTACCGGAACCCGAAAACCCCACAATAGAAAGGGCCTTAGCCATGCAGGTCGAGGGAGTCAGCCAGGGGACGGTGATGCCGAGCGGGTCAAGCTTCCGAGGGAAACTTCTCCAGGATCCGTTCTTTCTTGACGCTCCGGTTGAGGTAAACGGCGCAGCGGGCGCAGGGACCGTTGCATAAGGTATCCCGATACTCCCGCACCTCATAGCAGGGCCGCCAGGGGAGTTGAAAGGCGGGACATTCTTCTTTTGTCGGACAGTCGAAGATGTTCCAGCAAGGGGCCAGCACCATCAGGTTGCGCAGACAGGCCAGAGTGAAACCCCGATCATGGATCAGACTGTTGATCTGGTTGATTTGGGTGACATCAAATTGGGAATAGAGGCGGTTATTGGTATTCTTTTCCCGTAAGGGTTTAATAAAGCCTTCCTTTTCATATTCCCGAATCCGTTTTTGAGAAAGATTCACCAACCGTGAGACTTCGTTTATCAGAAACAAGTCTCCCCCGCTTTCTCCAACTCTGGTCCGCTTAATTTTTCCCCGGGGCATAAGCAATTCTATAAGAAAAATAGTTTAAACAACTTTTACCTTAGAACGATTCAATATACAAGTGAAAATTTACACTTTGCGGAAAAAAACTTCAAGCCTTGGCTTTGTGTGACAGAAAAGATGGAGGAGAATTCTTCAATATTTGGCTCAAGCCCGGTCACTCTATCAGACGAATTTCCAGCGACAAACCAGGACCCGCCTGCAAGCGGGCGGCGGCGCTACCATTGGCACAGGCAATCTCCAAATAACCATGGCTGCCAATCAGGGCCAGCACCTCCCCGGCGGCGGCTTCTCCATAAGTGCGCCGCAAGCGGGTTAAGGTCAGGGGGCCTGCTTTTATACGAAAATCTCTGCCCTGGCGCCAGTTATGGAAGACGCCGCCGCTCACATTGCTCACCAGGTTGCCGAACCGGTCCACATGGATGATCTCGCCCTTCAGCGTCGCAGCCGTAACCACGGGTTCCGGCCAAGGGAGGCGTACCGGGTCAGCGATGGCCGGTCCCAATTGCGCCAGGGTCGCTCCAAGGGACAGGTGCGCCGCCGCCGGTGCGAAGATATCCCGGCCGTGGAAGGTGGCGGAGACCTGGGGGAGAAAATAGTCCGGATTCTCCAGGGAGACCATCTCGAAGCCCTCCTGGCCTGCAAAGATCAGGTGAAAGAGGCCGTTGTCCGGCCCAACCCAGAATTGGTCCCGCACCTGGGCTGCCAGGGCCCGGCGGCCGGTGCCCACGCCCGGGTCTACTACCGCCAGGTGGATAGTTTCCGCCGGAAAATAGGGGGCGGCCGCGGCCAGGATAAAGGCGCCGGCCCGAATATCCTGAGGGGGGATTTCGTGGGTCAAGTCGACCAGGCGCGCCTGGGGGTTGAGACTCAGAATGACGCCCTTCATGCAGGCCACATATTCGTCCCGGGTACCGAAATCCGTGAGGAGGGTGATGAGGCCGCCGGTCCCTGGTGTGGTCATGTTTTCCCTTCAGGCTGCGGCCAGAATCCTGGCTACTTCTTCCCCTTGAGGCCCTCGGCATAAATCTCGATGGCGTGTTTCACCAGCACCCGGTCCCCGGCTTGGGAGAGCATGTCCGTGATCTGCAGCATGCAGGCCGGGCAGCCGGTGGCCACCACCCGGCAACCGGAGGCGGCGATATTGTCCCGCTTGCGCCGCCCGATGCTGGCGGAGATATTGTAGTGCTGCAGATTGAAGCTGCCGCCCATGCCGCAACACCAATCGGCTTCGGCCATTTCCTGCAAATCATAGGCGGGCGTGGCCCGGAGCAAAGCCCTGGGCTGGGCCGCCACCCCCAGGGATTTTTTCAGGTGGCAGGGGTCGTGGTAGGTGAGGCGCGTAGCCTGCGTCTGCACAGGCGAGACGCCTGTGCCACCAGTCGGTGCCAGACCCGCCTGGTCCACCAGAAACTGGCTGATCTCCAGGGTTTTGTCGGCCAACGCGGCTACTTTGGCCTGCTCTGCGGCGGGAAAATCCTGGGTCATCAGGGGCCAGAGCTTTTTGATGGTGGAAGTGCAAGTGGCGCAGGCGGTGACCAGGTAATCGAAAGAATCCGTGGGGAACAGGGTCAGATTATGCCGCACCAGGGTCTCGAAGGTGGCGGTGTCGCCGCCGGCCAGGGCGGGAATCCCGCAACAGCCTTGCTCCGGCGGCGCCAGGATTCCTACCCCGTGATGTTCCAGGGCGCGGACCACCGCGTCGGCTACCGGGGGATAGAGCTTGTCGATGAGGCAGCCCACGAAAAAGGCGACCTTCAGACCCGAGGCGCCGGCTGCCGTATTGAGCGGACCTTTCCCCCGGTGCCAGGGGACCGGGGCCAGGGGTTTGAGATGACGGTCCTGGAGCAGCGGCGACATGAAGCGGGCGCAGGAGGCGCCTAAAAGATCGTCCACCGGTTTGATGAACAGGCCCTGGAATTTGGCCCCCCAGGCCAGGATGCGGTTAAAGGTGTTCGGCCTGGCCAGGAGATGCCGGAAGACGGCCTTTTTCAGAGGCGAGAGGCCCAGGTAACCCGCCAGGATGGCCCGGGCCTTGATAAAGATATCCAGCACCTTGACGCCGCTGGGGCAATTGGCCGCGCAGGAGCCACACAACAGGCAGCGGCTGAGATGGTCCTGGACCCCGCCGGCGTTCTTGAGGATTTCCTGGATGAGGCCGTCCAGCAGGGCGAGCTTCCCCCTGGCCACATCCGCTTCCCGGCCGGTTTCAGCGAACAGCGGGCAGACCGCCTGGCACAGCCCGCAGCGCATGCAGACCACCAGTTGGTCTTCCAGCTCTTTCATTAACTTGGCCAGCGCCCGCAGGCTGGACATTTGTTTCTCCTTAGTGAGCAGTAAGCAGTGAGCGGTGAGAAGCAGTAAACAGCGACGGATCGCCCTTATCAAGACCTAAAATTTTCTGAGCCATCTGTTCTTTTTTAAAATTCATCGTCAGCGCAGGATAGAGCCTGCAGTCTCCATAGAGCGGGCCGTGCCCGCCGTGATGCGGCGGCCACAGGCCGCCCTATAATGGCTTACCCCTGACTCCTAATCCCTATCCCCTGCCTTTCCTGCTCACTGCTTACGGCTCACTGCTCACTCCCCAATGCTCTGCCCCGGATTGAGGATATTCTTGGGGTCCAGGGCCGCCTTGATGCGCTTGGAATACAAAATCGTGCCCGGCCCCACTTCTTTTTCCAGAAAGCGGGCCTTGGCCTTGCCGATGCCGTGCTCCCCGGACAGGGTGCCCCCCAGGGCCAGGGCGGCGTCGAAGACGGCTTCCACCGCGGCCTCCACCCGGGCCCACTCCTGCTGGTCCCGGCGGTCCGTCAGGATGGTGGGATGCAGGTTGCCGTCGCCGGCGTGGCCGAAGGTGCCGATGGGCAACTGGAATTTCTGGCCAATCTCCTCAATGGCCCGGATCATGGCGGGCACCTGGCTGCGAGGCACGGTGGCGTCTTCCAGGACCACGGTAGGTTTAAGTTTCGCCAGGGCCGACAGCGCTGCCCGGCGAGCGCTCCAGACCCGGTCCCGCTCCGCCGAGTCTTTGGCGGTGTGCACCTGGGCCGCTCCCATCTGCTTGCAGATGGCTGCCACCTTGTCCGCCTCTTCCGCCACCACCGCCGGATGGCCGTCCACTTCGATGAGCAGCAGGGCGGCGGCGTCCACCGGCAGGCCGGCGTGGCTGTAATCCTCCACCGTACGGATGGTGAAGTTGTCCAGGAATTCCAGGGTGGCCGGCACGATGCGGGCGGCGATGATGGCCGCCACCGTTTCCGAGGCCTGGCTCACCTGATCAAAGGTGGCCATCAGGGCGCGCCTATCCTGGGGCAGGGGAATCAGCTTCAAAATAATCTTGGAGAGCACTCCCAGGGTGCCTTCGGAGCCCACCAGCAGGCCGGTGAGATTGTAGCCGGTGACGCATTTTACCGTACGGGAGCCGGTCTTGACGAGGGAGCCTTCGGCCGCGAAAAACTCCAGACCCATGACATAATCCAGGGTTACCCCATACTTCAGGCCCCGCAGGCCGCCGGCGTTTTCCGCCACGTTGCCCCCCAGGGTGGAGACCGCCATGGAGCCCGGGTCCGGCGGATAAAACAGCCCCTTCGCCTCCACCGCGGCCGCCAGTTTGGCGGTGATCACCCCCGGCTGAACGATGGCGTAGAGGTCGGCCTCGTTGATTTCCAGGATCTTATTAAGGGCATTAGTCAGGACCACGACGCCGCCGGCCCGGGGAATAGTGCCGCCGCTCAGGTTAGTGCCGGCTCCCCGCACGGTCAGGGGCAGGCCGTGGTCGTTGCACAAAGCCACGACCCGGCCCAGGGCCTCGGTAGATTGGGGCCGCACCACCAGGGCGGGGAGCACCGGCTCCAGGACCGCAGCGTCATAGGCATAAGTCAGCCGATCCGCCTCGCTGACAAAGACCTGCTCCGGCCCCAGGATCTTCTGAAAATCTTGAATCAAGCCTTGGTTGAGCATTTCCCCTCCTCTGGGACGACCGCAATGATCCTCTAAAGCTTAAAATATCGCCACAGCAGGTTTATGTCAAGTGGTAATACCAATGAACAAGGCCGATAATTTTTACTGTCTGGCTTATTGGTTCTTGGATCACTCTGCAGAGGCAAGGGAGTAAAGCTTCCGGCCCCGGACAAAATCCAGCACAAAGGTGATGTGCTCCCGCATCGCCCGGTAAGCGGCCTCCGGATCATGGTTCTTAATGGCGGCAAAGATCTCTTTATGCTGTCTCCGGATTATGGGCAGGCTGGAGGGTTCTTCCCAAAGGGCCTGCAAGTTCTCTTTGATACCATAGTGCAGCAGGTCGTAAAAACTCTTCATAATGTGAACCTGGACCGGGTTCTTGGAGGCAAAGGCAATGGCCATGTGGAAAGCCACGTCTTCGTCGATCCCCAGGCGGCCGGCGGCGTTTTCCGAGAACATGGCCTCCAGGGCGGTTTCCAAGCGCTGGAGGTCTTCGGCGGTGGCCCTTTGGGCCGCCAGGATTACGGATTGGCCCTCCAGACCCATGCGCACCTCCAAGAGTTCTTCAAGAGAGGAATCGTGGCCTTCCATCACCGCGGCCAGGGGATTGTGCTCTCTTTGGGCGTCGGTGGAGCACACAAAGGTGCCCTGGCCTTGCCGGTGCTCCAGCAATCCCATGGTCACCAGTTTCTTGATGGCCTCCCGCACTGTGGGCCGGCTCACTCCCAGGGCTTGGGCCAGCTC
>JAMCQY010000422.1 GCA_023381945.1 Deltaproteobacteria bacterium | reverse complement strand
GGCCGCAGCATTTCAAAGGCGGATTTGCCTCCCAGCCCCAATAAGGTGGAGAGTCCGGCCAGTTTGATAAAATCTCTTCTATCTATACCCATCACTTAGCCTCCGCCTTAGCCACCGGTTGCTCTTTCGTCAAATGGCAACCAAAGCAGTTGGGAGTCACTGCAACATAATTGTGGCATTGATCGCAAAATTTGGTCTTGTTGGAGTGGCAATCCAGGCAGGTATTGGAAAGGCTGGCCAGAAACTTCTTGCCCTCGGGATTGACGAACATCCGGTCGTCCACCGGGCCGCCCCCCGTTCCTTTGCTGCGGACTACCGCTTCCCGCCATTCCACCAGCATCTGCATGTGGTTGGCCCGCATCCAGTCAGTGGGCATGACGCACTTCCGGTCCTTTGCCGCCAGCTTTTGGATAGCCGGCGTATCCAGCTTGGGGTCGGGCGCCGCCACCATCTTCCCCAGATGCGGGAGAACCGGGGAGAAAGCCAGACCGAAGAAGATCAATAACCCCAAAGCGATGTATTTAAAGCCATAAAGCTTTTTGGGAACCTCGGGCTTCGGGGCAAAATTGCCAAATTCGTTTCTGATATTTTTATCTTCCATGGCTATTCCGCTTCCTCCCCTTCCTCAGGCTCCCCAAAGCCCACCAAGTCACGGTCCCGCAGGTCGGTGGTGCGCTCGATCTCCTCATCGAAGATCAAAGCATTGCCCACCAGCTCGGTGATGCCGGTGACTTCCATATCCGGCACCCAGTAGCTCATCAGGGTGGGCAGAGTGGCCCGGTCCAGGGCGCAGATGCAGCCGAGGTGATTGACCCCATATTTCTCGGCCACGTACTTGACGGCGTTGGCCCGGGGGAAACCGCCCTGCATCCGGAGCTCCATGTTCTCGTTGGCATTGATGCCGCTGGAACTGCCGCAGCAGAAGGCCTTCTCCCGGATGGTGTTAGGTGGCATCTCGAAGAAATGACCTTCCGGCAGGACATTTTTGATGATGTAACGGGGCTCCTCAAAGATGCCCATACCCCGGGCGGTATTGCAGGAGTCGTGGAAGGTCAACGTGATATGAGCGTTACGCTGCGGGTCCAGCTTCAGCTTATTGTTCTTGATGAGGTCCGCAGTAAACTCGGAAATATGCACCATTTTGTGGACCGCGGCGTTCTCGAATACCGTGCCGGTGATGGGGGATTTCGGCTGCTCCAGGAATTTCGCCCCCTCCCACCAGGTAGGCATGTATTGGTTGCACACCCGCCACATATGGCCGCACTCACCGCCCAGAATCCACTTAACACCCAGGCGCTCGGCTTCATGATAAATCTTGGCGTTCAGCCTTTTCCCCATCTCGTGGGATTCGAACCAGCCGAAGTTGCCGCCCTCAGCGGCATAGGTGCTGAGGGTGTAATCCAGGCCGAGATACTCGAACAGCAGCAGGTAGCCCATCATGGTGAAGGTGCCGGGGTCGGCGAAGTAATCGCCGGAGGGCATGACGAAAAGAATCTCGGCGCCCTTGCGGTTATAGGATGGGGTGGTGGTGATGCCGGTGATCCGCTCATTTTCCTCGGCCAGAAAGTCGACCATGTCCTTGAAGGCCTGGGGAGTGGCGCCGATGTGACTGCCCTTGTCGTAACATTGGGCCACCGAGGCCAGGGCCCAGTCGATGCTGACACCCACCGAGGACAAAAGCTCCCGGCCGATAAGGGTCATCTCCGCCATATCGATGCCATAAGGGCAAAATAGAGAGCAGCGCCGGCAGATGGTACACTGGTGAAGATAGAAGAACCACTCCTTGACCACGTCCTCGGTCAGGTCCCGGGCGCCGGCCACTTCGCCCAAAATTTTGCCGATGGGCTTGAAGTAGCGCTTGTAAACCGAACGCAAGAGTTCCGCCCGCAGCACCGGCATGTTCTTGGGATCGCCGGTGCCCAGGAAGAAGTGGCACTTGTCGGCGCAGGCCCCGCAGCGCACGCAGATATCGAAGAAGACCTTCAGGGACCGGAAGCGTTTCAGCCGGTCTTCCATGCCTTCCAGGATGATTTCCTTAAAATTCTCAGGCAGCTGCCAATCTTCATCGGCGGCGTTGAAGGCGCGCGGGAAAGGATAATCGATCCATTCCATCCATTTGGGGTTAGCGACATTGCAATAGGTGCCCGGCCGGAAGGCAGGCTTGGTATTCATCCAACCTTTCTCCGGCGGCTTATAGCTTAACCCGGTAAGTAACTCTGTTGGTGTCGGACCCTTAGCCTTAGCCATAAACTCATTGCTCCTTTTCGACCGGGATACCGGCCTCGATCATGGCGTCCCTAAATCTGTCTTCGTATTCGTCGTAATGATGGAACTTGACGGGGTAGTTCCAAGGGTTGACGTGCAGGACCCAGCGGTTGTTGGCAACCATATTCCGAGAGGGGCTCAGGAATACTCCCGGCGCATGCATCAGCTTACTGAACGGGAAATAGGCGATGAGCACGCTCACCAGGAAGAGATGGACGTAGAAAATGGGGGCGATGCCTGCGGCAGGAATCTTGGGATGCAAGGCCACCAGGCTCATGACCAGTTCTTTCACGGCCACGATATCCACTTTGTAGACGTAGCGCATCAAGATGCCGGAGGTGGCGATGCCCAGGATCAGCAGCAGGGGAAAATAGTCCGCCGCCAGGGAGATGTAACGCAGCATGGGGTTGGTGATCCGGCGGGCCAGCAGGTAACAGGCCGCCGCCACCAGGATCACGCCGCTCATGTAAACGACGGGAGTGAAGAAATACATGAAGCCGTCGGCTGCGTCGATCATATGGACAAAGCCGGGCACCGGCTCGGTGAAGAAACGCAGATGTCGTAGGACCACCGTGAGAAAGGCGTAATGAAAGGCAATGGCTCCCAGCCACAGCCATTTATAGGACCAGTGGATCAGCCGCGCCCCTTCGGGGTTATCCTTGTCCTTGCGCAGCTCTGAGCTCAGGTTGCGGAAGAGACTCCGGAAGGCGAAGACTTCCAGGGCCATGCGCCCGAGAAGGTCCTTAAAGGTCGCCGGGTTGTCCAGCCTTTCTCCCAGGTTCCTTTCGATCCAGGGGAGGGAGCGGTTCTGGCCGGCGGTGGTGGGAATCCGGAAGGGCACGGGAGAACGGGCCCAGGTGATGAGGCGATAAATGAACCCTTCAATGAAGATAAGAATGGCCAGATAGGGCACCGCCACCCCGAAGATAAGCTGCAAGTTTCCCCGGGCTCCGATGTAGGCCACCAGGACGAGCCCAAGCACGGCGAACAGGGCCACTGAGAAATGACGCTTAAAAAAATCCATGTACTGTCACCTCGTTTCCGTTGGTCTGCCGATACTGATTAGAAGCCGTTGACATCCATACCTTTACTGCGCAAAAACCCGCTAACGCGCTGCTTGACCTCAGTCACCCTGATCTCGTAGAGTTTCTCCCGCCGCTGCATATAGACCTCAAAACCCAACAGGACGATACCGTCGATGGTGGCATCCAGTTCCTGGAGTTCCTGGGAGAATTGGCCATCCTTCAGATCCTCGGCCACCTCTTCGCGGATCACATTCTTCAAAAGGAAGATAAAAGCGAGGGCCTGGGAAGGGGAAAAATTCTGGAGAGCCCGCACCCGGATCACTTCGTCCAGCGCCGCCATTATCTGGTCCCGTCCCATTTCCTGGACGAGGGCGTCCACTATCCTGTTTAATCCCTCGGCGGTCTGATGGCGCACCGGATTGTCAAAACGGTCCTTTTCCTTCTTCAGAAAGACAATAGTTTCGGGAGGATAGCTCTCGAACAGGCGTTGCAGCCAGCGGTCCGTCAGGCTGGCTTTTCTTTCCGCCAATAGACTTAAGAGTTTCATGATTATCCTTTTATAGCTAGGGAATGTTAAAACATTCACAAATTTAGTGTCAAGGAAAAAATGCGGCGACCTCACAACCCGGACCCGATCATCGTTGAGACAGCCGCAGGCTTCGCTCCGCGGTTTTTCAGGGAACCCCGTAAGATTGTGTCCGGACCAGGGGCAGCTTCAGATTATGAGTCTTTACCTGCCGGCGGTTTTTCCGCATCCTGCGCCGGGGCTGCTTCCTGGGAGCTCTCCAGACCGGAACGCCGGTCGCGGAATACCAGGTAATCAAGCAGATAAACATTAACCAGCAATATGATGGTCAGGCTCAGGAGATAAGCCCGGCTATTCAGGTCCACGACCAGCAACACCATTTTCGCCGCCACGAAGCAGATGAACAGCCGGAGAAAAAAAGCAAAGACAAAATTCATGGCGAGATTCTAACCAATTGACCCGGTGAAGGCAAGGACCGGCCGGCTCATCAGACATTCCTTTAGGGCGGATGGTTGACAGCGCCTGGCTCCATCAGATATCTTTATTATTTTAAGGCTCTTAGCCGCGACCCGCAACGTCGGTCGCCTCCTGGGTGGGGAAGGGTAAGATTGGTGGGCAGGCGTCATCGCCGGTGATTTAGGGGCAGGTTTTAAACCTGCGTCTACCATGGAATAAGGTAAGGTTTATGTCCGACACCATTAGGTTCGTGGTCCTGATCCTTATTTTTACCTTTTTAGCGGGCTTTTACATTGTCCCCACCCGGACGATGCCGGATAATGCCCTGGTGCTGCTGGAGGAGCAGAATAAGACTTACTTTTCCCCGAGCTGCGTCCCTAAAGATAAAATCTTGCGTCCGGCAACGGCCGCCGAAGCGCTCCGGCTTAAATACCAGCCGGACAAAAAATGTCAGGACGCCTCCGGCTTTCGCCAGGACAGCCGCTCCCTGAGCGGCAGACTGATGGAGCGCCTGGGCATGCTGCCCCCCCTGCCCAGCCGCTGGAACCCCGACGGCACCTGGAATTGGTAGTAACATGCCCAAGCGCAGCGCCGGCCTCCTGATGTACCGCTATCGGGACGGGGTCCTGGAGGTTTTGCTGGTGCATCCCGGCGGGCCGTTTTGGGCCAAAAAGGATTTGGGCGCCTGGTCCATTCCCAAGGGAGAGTATAACCCTGATGAGGACGCCTTGGCCGCGGCCAAGCGCGAGTTTGCCGAAGAAACCGGCTGTGTTTTTCAGGGCGATATCCTGCCGCTGCCGCCCCTTAAGCAGCCCAGCGGCAAAATCATCGCGGCCTGGGCCTTTGAGGGAGACTGCGACCCCAAGACCCTGCGGAGCAACACCTTTTCCCTGGAGTGGCCCCCTCGCTCCGGCCGTTATCAGGAGTTTCCGGAAGTCGACCGGGCGGGCTGGTTTGGTTTGGACGAAGCAAAAGAGAAAATCATTAAGGGGCAGGTGGGGTTTCTAGAGGAATTGGAACAAATAATCAAACAGAAGACCTATAGCGATTGCCAAAAATAATTTCTTGTAGGGGCGCACCCGCGTGTGCGCCCTCCTGCGGGCGGACACATGGGTCCACCCCTACAATCCATCGGGTTATCGGAAAAAACTTTTGGCAAACGCTATAGTGTTTGCCAAAAGTTTCTTCTGGTGGCTGGCTTTTCAAATCCCCCTAAATCCCCCTTTTTCAAAGGGGGACTTTTAAAGGAATTCCACTGAGTTCCCCCCTTTGAAAAAGGGGGGATAGGGG
>JAMCQY010000157.1 GCA_023381945.1 Deltaproteobacteria bacterium | reverse complement strand
TTCCTTCAGGGAGTGGAGGAGGGCAGCCGGGTGAAAAAGGGGGAGATCATCGCCTCCCTGGAAAATGAGGACCTGGTGGCCGCCAAGAACCAGGCGGCGGCCGCGGTGAAGGAAGCCGACGCCGGTCTGGTCAATGCTCAGGCGGAGCTGGTGGATGCCGCCCTGCAATATAAACGCTACAAGACCCTGGTGGAAAAGGAGCTGGTGGCCCGTCAGGACTTCGATACCGCGGTGGCCCGCTATAAGAAGGCCCAGGCTGGGGTGGCCAGCGCCCAGGCGCGTATCCGGGTGGAAAAAGCGGCCCTGGCCAACGCCCAGGCCTCCCTGGAATACAGCTACATTCGCAGCCCCTTCGACGGGGTGGTGACCTCCAAGTACGCCGAGGTGGGGGAGGTGGTGGCGCCTTTTGGGGCCGCGGTCAATGCCCGGGCCGCGGTGGTCACCATGGCCGACCTCAAATCCCTGATGGTGGAGGCCGACGTGGCCGAATCCAACCTGGAAAAGGTTAAACTGGGGCAGCCCTGCGAAATCAGCCTGGACGCCATTCCCGACCGGCGTTTTGCCGGCGAAGTTCACATGATCGTCCCCACCGCTGACCGCACCAAAGCCACCGTGCTTACCAAGGTGAAGTTCCTGGAGTTCGACAACCGCATTCTGCCGGAGATGAGCGCCAAGGTGGCCTTCCTTTCCCGGGCGCTTACGCCCGGCGAGCGCCAGCCTCGCCTGACCGTGTCCAAGGCGGCCCTGGTGCCCCGGGAGGGCCAGAATTTCGCCTATGTGATCAAAGATAATGAGGCGCGGCTGGTCAAGGTCGGCGTGGGCGAGACTATGGGCGACCTGGTGGAAGTCTTATCAGGCCTCAAGGAGGGCGATCGGGTGGTTCTCAAGCCTCCGCCCGGTCTGGCCGACGGCGCCCGGGTCAAGGTCAAGGAATCATGAGCACCGGCCCACCTTCCGACGCTCGCGTGGTTGTGGAAATCGCCCATCTCTACAAATCTTACCGGCGGGGCAGCCAGGTTTTGCCGGTCCTGGAGGACATTTCCCTGAATATCGAGGCCGGGGATTTCCTGGCCCTGATGGGGCCTTCCGGCTCCGGCAAGACCACCCTGTTGAACCTCATCGCCGGCCTGGACCGCCCGGATAAAGGCACCCTGATGGTGCAGGGCATCGATCTGACCGGGCTCAACGAAGCCCAACTGGCCGACTGGCGGGCCGATAACGTCGGCTTCGTTTTTCAATTCTACCAACTGATCCCGGTGCTCACCGCCTTTGAAAATATCGAGCTGCCGTTACTCCTCACCGGCCTGTCTCGCCAGGCCCGCCGGGAGCACGTGGAACTGGCCCTGGAACTGGTGGGCCTGAGCGACCGCCAGCACCACTATCCGGCCCAGCTCTCCGGCGGTCAACAGCAGCGGGTGGCCATCGCCCGGGCCCTGATTACCGATCCCACCCTGATTGCCGCCGACGAACCCACCGGCGATCTGGACCGGCAGTCCGCCACCGAGGTCCTGGACCTGCTGAGCCGCCTGAACCGGGAGTTTCACAAAACCATCATCATCGTCACCCACGACCCCGAGGCCGCCGGCCGCGCCTCCCATATCCGCAAATTGATCAAGGGGCAGTTGATGAATGACAATAATCTCGCTGATTAATGACCAGGCTCTTCTGATTCCATCACCTCTTATGGTGCCATCATAGGTTTTCACGGCAAACGGCAAAAGGAAAACGGTAGACCGTAAATCATTATGACCGACGTCGACCTCCCCAAAAACCGCCAGGGTCGCTTCTATCATATCAACTGCGGCCCTGGGGACCTGGCTCCGTACATCCTTACCTGCGGCGACCCGGACCGGGCCCGGGGCCTGGCCAAATCCTTCGACCGGGTGGATGTTACGCGGCGCAACCGGGAGTTCCTGACCTATACCGGGTCCTATCATGGCATTCCGGTCTCGGTCATGGCCACCGGCATCGGGGCGGCCGCCAGCGCCATCGCTATCGTGGAGGCGGCCCAATGCGTCGCCCCGGCCACCTTTATCCGGTTGGGGAGCACCGGGGCTCTACAGGATTATATTAACCTGGGAGACCTGGTGATTACCAGCGAGGCGCTTAGGGAGGAAAACACCACCCATTTTTATGCGCCGGTTGATCTCAAGGCATCCGCCCATCCTGACGTTCTGGCCGCCCTCCAGAAGGCGGCCGATAGCCTTGACGTGCCCTATCACGTCGGGGTCACCTGCACCTCCCCGGACTTCTACGCCGGCCAGGGGCGGGTGGTGCCAGGATTCCCTACCTTGGAGCCGGATAAGGTGGCGCGCCTGAGCCGGGAGGGGGTCCTCAATCTGGAGATGGAGATGTCGGCTTACCTCACTTTGGCGCAGGTCTCGACCTTGAATCTCAGGGCCGGCGGCGCCTGTGTGGCAGTGAATAACCGCCTGCGCGGCGTCTTTGCTCCGGCCCGGTTATTCCGCCAGGCGGAAAAGCGCCTGATTCAGGTGGGATTAAAGGCGGTGGAGATTTTGGCGGAATAAGAGGGGTAAAGGGGAAACGTAAAAAAGAAAGTAAGGGCGGGTTTTAAACCCGCCCCTACCTCCGCATAATTGTGTGCGATCACAGGGTAGAAAGCCTGTGCCACCAAAGATAAGGGAATTTATAAGGAATTGGTGGGCGGGCCCACCCTACATCTCTCGAAACTCGGAACTCGAAACTAAAAACTGGCCCCTGGCCCCTAACCGCTGACCCCTGATGTTCAAACTCGCCTGGCGCAATACCATCCGGCATCCTTTACGGGCCGCGCTCACCGTGACCGGTATGGCCGTGGCGGTCCTGGCCTTTGCCCTCTTGCGCACCATGGTGGCCGCCTGGTATGCCGGGGTGGAGGGGGCCTCACCCACCCGTCTGGTGACCAGAAACGCCATTTCCCTGATCTATCCCCTGCCCATGGCCTATCTCCCCAAAATCCAGGGCCTCCCCGGAGTGCAGGCGGTGGTCTACGGCAACTGGTTCGGGGGGGTTTATAAAGACGAAAAGCAGTTTTTCCCGGTCTTTGCCGTGGACCCGGTGCGCCAATACTTTGAAATTTATCCCGAATACGTCATGCCGGAGGATCAGAAGCAGGCCTTCTTTAAGGACCGCCGCGGCGCGGTGGCCGGCCGGGCGCTGGCCAAGCGCTACGGCTGGCGCCTGAGGGACTCCATCATCATCAAGGGAAACGTCTATCCCGGTGAATGGCAGTTCATCCTGCGGGCCATCTATACCGGCTCCGAAGCCACCACCGACGAGGGCCGCTTCTATTTTCACTGGGAATATCTCAACGAAACCCTGAAAAAAAACGCCGACAGCCGGGCCGATCAGGCGAGCTGGTTCACCATCAAGGTGGCCCGGCCGGAAGATGCCCCCCAGGTGGCCGCGGAAGTGGACGCTTTGTTTAAGAACTCCCTGGCCGAAACCATCACGGAGACTGAAAAAGCCTTCTATCTGGGCTTCGTCTCCATGACCGAAACCATCCTGCTGGCCATCCAGGTGGTCTCCTGGGTGGTCATCGGAGTGATCCTGGTGGTGCTGGCCAACACCATGGCCATGAGCATACGTGAGCGCCTGGGGGAATACGCCGTGCTCAAGACCATTGGCTTTAAGGCGCATCATCTGGTGGGCGTAATTATGGCGGAATCTCTGCTGCTGGCCGCGGCCGGGGGCTTGTCGGGGCTGGCCCTGACCTTTCCCGCGGTATATGTTATCAAGGCCTCCTTGGGGCAGTACTTCCGTGTCTTCCCTCTGACCCGCTACACCCTGGGGTTGGGCCTGGGCGTGGCCCTGGTGGTGGGATTATTGGCCGCCATCTTCCCGGCCTGGCGGGCCGCCAGAGTTAGTATTGCTGAGGCCTTAAGAAAAATAGGATAGAAAAAGCAGAGGGCGAAGAGGCGAAGAGCGAAAAATAAAAAGAAGTTTATTAGCGCTCCAGCACAGGCTGGAAAGCCTGTGCCACCAAAACTCGAAACTCGAAACTCGAAACTGCCTGGCCACTGACCACTGATGTTAAAGCTCGTCTGGCGCAATACCCTCCGGCATCCCCTGCGCGCCGCGCTCACCGTCCTGGGCCTGGCGGTGGCGGTCTTGTCTTTCTGCCTGCTGCGCACGGTGGTGGACGCCTGGTATGCCGGGGTGGCCGCCTCTTCGCCGCTACGCTTGGTGACTCGCAACGCCGTGTCCCTGATATTTCCCCTGCCGCTGTCCTATCTGACCAAAATTCAGGCGGTCCCCGGAGTCAAGCAGGTGGCCTATGCCTACTGGTTCGAAGGCATTTATATCGATAAAAAACATTTCTTCCCGCAGTTTGCCGCCTCTTTGCCCAGCTATGTAGATATGTACCCGGAATTTCTCATCCCCCCGGAGCAACGGCTGGCCCTGATCCGGGACCGCCGGGGCGCCCTGGCCGGCCGCAAACTGGCGGCCCGCTACGGCTGGCGCCTGGGGGACTCCATCATCCTCAAAGGCACTTATTTCACGGGAGAATACCATTTCGTGCTGCGGGCTATTTACTCCGGCCGCGATGCCAATACCGATGAAACCCAGTTTTTTTTCCATTGGGATTATCTCAACGAGACGCTCAAGAAGACCTCACCGGAAAATGCTGACAAGCTGGGGTGGTTTATGGTCCAGGTGGCCCGGCCGGATTTAGCCGCGAAGGTTTCCGACAGGATCGACGCCACTTTTAAAAATTCCCTAGCCGAAACTCTGACGGAAACCGAGGCCGCCTTCCAGATGGGCTTTGTGGAGATGACCTCGGCCATCCTGGTGGCCATCCAGATCGTCTCCTGGGTAATCATCGTGGTGATCCTGGTGGTGCTGGCCAACACCATGGCCATGAATGCCCGGGAGCGCCTGGGGGAGTACGCCGCCATGAAGACCATGGGCTTCAAGCCCCGGCATCTGGCCGGTCTCATCCTGGGAGAGTCGCTGCTCCTGGCTCTGGTGGGCGGCCTCACGGGGCTGGGCCTGACCTTCCCGGTGGTGGCGATGTTTCCGGCTTCCCTGGGCCAGTATTTCGGCGCCTTTTATGTAACCCCGGACACCATGGCCATTGGCATGGCTACGGCCGGGGCGGTGGGGGTGCTGGCGGCTGTAATCCCTGCCTGGCAGGCCGCCAGGGTGCCCATCGCCGCGGCGCTGCGGCGGCTGGGGTAAGGGGGGTGAGCAGTGGCATTAAGCAGTTAGCAGATTTCCGAAACGGCGATCGTTCTGCCAGAGCAAGATCGAATGAAAAGCTAGAAAAATGCCAATTCCTGACAACACAATTCATTGTTCAAAACCAGGTTTTTGCATCCCCAAAAATAGGGGTTTCCCCGATTTACTTCCCGGCAATTTTCCCTTAACAATAAGACACAATTTAATCCCGGTCGCCTGAAACCGTCTAACTTCCTGAGGGACCAAGCGGGTTTGACCCACTGCTTGGGACCGAAGAGGCCAGGAAGGCCTCAACCGTTGCCAAGGAGGGCAAATTATGGAAGAACATCAGGACTCCTTTCTCACCAGGGAAATAGGGAGATCAATGCGATTCTTCCTAAACCTAGCCTGC
>JAMCQY010000180.1:3120-5625 GCA_023381945.1 Deltaproteobacteria bacterium | reverse complement strand
TGGGGATCGGTGATATCCATCTGGGCCACATCGGTGGTCACCACCTCCCAAGCCCGGCTCGCCGCAGCCTTCAGCAGTGCCTGCCCCAACTGTCCGAGGCCGCCGGTGATCAAGATTCGCATAATATCATTATTATCGGCGTACCAAAGTCTTAGGGAAAATTTCGGATCTCCCGGGCAGCCCCGGATTCGCCCTTACAACTGAAAGGGAGCGTCGGGGTCATTCTCGAACCTGATCTCATCCGCCGGCTCAGAACGCCCTGGGCCCCGATACAGGCGGTTGGCGAAATTGCACACCAGCCCCGGATGGTCACTGAGATTCCGGTATCCATGCACCACTCCTGGCGGAATGATGACGATACCCGGGCAATTCTCCCCCAGGACGAATTCCTGGCGCACCCCGTAAGCAGGACTATCCGGCCGCTGGTCCCATAAGGTGAGACGAAATTCTCCAGGGCCGGCAAAACAGAAAAGATCGGATTGTTCATGATGGGCGTGGGGTCCCCGCCCCACCCCGGGTTGCGTCACTGAAAGGTACGCCATTACCGGCATCTGATCCTGAAGCAATTCATCCTGGCGGAAGATCTCGGCCAGCCAACCCCGGGAATCATGATATTGGACCAGGGGACGGCAGATCACCCCGGGAATCCGGGAGGCAAATTTCTCACTATCGTTATCTAGATCTAGATTCATTTGTCAATTTTATCTAGGTGCATTTGTCAACTTTTCGAAACCCATCTTAGCATGAAATGACCTCTTACTTAAACAAAAAGAATAATTAATTCAGTTTGAGGCCGATTATTTTGGAATTGTGCAATTTTGTCCAAATATTTGGACTAATAAAACATTTTAACGAGATTCAATGGCGGCTCCCGATTTCTGCCTCGGCCTAAGCTCGGATATAATTGAAAACCTGCTGGTCTAGAGGATTAAGATAAAGGCCGATTATTCCTCCGGGATAAAGGCGTTCCAGCAGGGCCAGAGCCAGGATGAGCAAAGGACCGGCCTGCCGGAATAATTGTCTGAGAGTGGCGACCGGCAGTATTTCCTGCACCAGGACGCCGGCGGCCAATGGCGGCAGAGGGATCAAATTATAGATTGCCGTGGTGACATTCACCCCAACCAACATTAAAAAGACCCTGGCGTCGAAGCTCACAGACTTCATAATCATCGCGATACTGCCCGCAATGCCGGCCAGAAGCAGGTTAGCCACAGGCCCCGCCAGGCGGGTAATGCCCATGTAAGCACGGGGATGCTTGAATTTCGTGTCATCGACGTCCACGGTGCGGGGCCAGCCAAAGCCAGCCACCAGATAGCAAATCGATCCCAGCAGGCTGAGATGCATCAGGCAATTAAAGTTGAACCGGCGGCTGTCGCCGGTGCGGGAATCGCCTAGAAAGGTGGCTGCGAAGGCCTGAGCCTCGGCATTGATAGTGATGGCCACCAGCACCGACACGCAAAACGAGGTCACCGCGTCTACGGCGAGATACTGCGGATCAATAAAGAAGGGTACGGGCCAATTGCTCGGAATCATGATTGCTTACCTAAAGGTCCTTAACATAGAGAAGGCAGGGACGAATCCCTGCCTTCCCAGTTTAGCAGATTAACGGCCAAAAGCTAACCCCATCCGTAGGGTCGTTCAGCCAGGGTAATTATTTCTCGTGTTCCAACAACGGCCGTTTGGTCACCCAGGAGAGTACCACCGCGATGATCAGCACCACTGCCGAAATATAGAAGGCCCAGTCCAACTTGCCGGTGATGTCCTTAATAGTGCCGCCAATCCGGGCCATGAAGAAGCCCAGACCCCAACCGATGAACACCAGGCCATAGTTCATGCCCAGGTTTTTGGGCCCAAAGAAGTCAGCGGTGAAAGAAGGCATCAACGCCAGACCGCCGCCGTACTGCCAGAAGGCGATACCAACGGCGATGAACAGCAGGAAGAAAGTCTCAGTCCAGGCAGATGCGCTTTTGGCACCGATGATGGAGGGCATCAGGAACAAGCAAATGGCCGAAACGATGCAGTTCACGGCATAGGCATTGCCCCGGCCGATCTTATCGGAGTACATACCCGTGCCCACCCGGCCGGCCGCATTCACCAGACCACCATAAGAGGCCAGGATCCAGGCATTAGCCGCAAAGAAGGGGATGGCCTTGGCCGTGGTAGCCAGCAAACCAGCGGCGTTGGCAATGACCAGAAGACCCGATTGGGTGGTGCCGATGAACATAAAGACCAGGGCAAAGAACTGCCAGGTCTTCATCATATCCGTAGGGGCCCAGTCCACCAGGGTCCCGGCTGCTTTGGCCGGCGCGGCGCCGGCTTTCACCACGGCTGCCGGAGCCACATAGCCCGGAGGCGCCTTGGCCAACTGGGAACCGGCAATGATGGTAACCACTGCAAAGAGGATGCCCAGGACTACGAAGCTGTAAGTAAGACCGCCGGAAGCCAGCAGGTAGGCTCCCAAGGGCGATACATAAAGCGCTGCGCCGCCGTAACCGCCGACCACCA
>JAMCQY010000180.1:2274-3110 GCA_023381945.1 Deltaproteobacteria bacterium | reverse complement strand
CACCAGACGGGCAATCAAGCCGCGTTTGTGCGGACCGAACCACGACAGGGCCGCCGGCGTGGGCGCCGCATAACCGATGCCCATGCCAATGCCGCCGAAGATGCCGAAGCCGATGATCAGGCCGGTATAGCTTTTGGTTACCCCGGCGATGATACAACCTAACGCCAGGAACAACCCGCCGACGATGGCGCCGAATCTGGGGCTGATCTTATCCTGAATACGGCCGCCCGGAATCATCAATAAGGCAAAGATGATGACGCACAGGGAAAACGGAGTAGCCGCTTCGGCGTTAGTTAAATAGACCCAGCCTTCATTCATCCCGGTCATCACCGTACCGGCTAATTTCAGATCTTTGGGAACCAAGGCCCCGGCCCAAACGCTCCATGCATACAAAATGCCCAAACAGAGGTTGACTGCGGTGCCGCAGAATACCACGACCCACGCCTTTCCTGGAACTTTGTCCGCCATTTGCTTCCTCCTGAAAAATAATGACTTAGAAAAAAGCCTGCTTCCTACAGTAAAATGAATGGCCCTTCTTTATACGGCGAAATACGGCGAATTTGGACGTACCACCTCCTTTTGTATGAAATTTTATCGAGACAATAAGTGCAAGGCTCCTGCCAATTCCATCATTGCCATGAATTATTTCTCTAGTCAATTAAAATAGCTGATTTCACTGATTTTATGAAAATTTTCTCAAAGTCTCAGTCCAGGCAGATGCGCTTATGCACTAAGCTGCTTTCGGGATTTTCTCCCCATCACGGGGGTGCTTCACCCCATTTTGAAGCCCAGGCCTCTCGTATGGAACCGATGATACTAGTGGCACAGGCCTCCGG
>JAMCQY010000180.1:966-2264 GCA_023381945.1 Deltaproteobacteria bacterium | reverse complement strand
AAAATCCGCCTTCTGTACGGAGGAGGTTTTTTTATTTTTTGTAATGATTATAGATTTGGTATATTGGCAGTAGGAGTGGGGAATATGACGTTCACCGTCGAATATGAGCAAGAAGACGATGGCCGCTGGATTGCCGAGGTTTTAGAGCTTTCTGGGGTCCTGGTCTATGGCGTCATCCGGGAGGAAGCCCTGGCCAAGGCGCAGGCCTTGGCTCTGAGAGTGATGGCCGAGCGCCTGGATCACGGCGAGATGCTGGCCGAACCGTTAAATATCCTGTTTGCCGCGGCATGAGTAGCTGGCCCGCCAGCAAAGCTAAACGGGTCTTGGCTGCTTTGGATAGAATCGGCTGGACGATCAAGAGAACTTCCGGCTCACATCTTACCTTTCCCGTCCCGGCTGGCCCGATGTGGTGTTCGCATTCCATGACAACGAAGAAATCGGCCCGCGTATGCTGGCTCGAATCGCCAGAGTTAGGGGCTTAAAACCCGAAGATCTCTAATACCTTATACAGATTTACAACCGGCTGAAAACCTCCCGCGCCGCGGTCACGGTCTTCTCCAGATCTTCGGAATTGTGGGCCATGGAGATAAACCAGGCCTCGAACTGCGACGGCGGCAGATAAATTCCGCGGGCCAGCATCCCCTGGAAGAATTGCTGGAACTGCTTCAAGTTGGCCTTTTTGGCGTCCTCCAGGTCGTGCACCGGCCGGTTGGTTAAGAACACGGTGAGCAATGATCCGGCCCGGTTAAGAGTGATCCCCGCTCTTCCTTTCGTCGCGGCCCGGAGCAACTCTGCTTCCAGCCAGGCTCCCTTTTCTTCCAGTTGCCCGTAAGTGCCGTCCTTCTGCATGGTCTTCAGGGTAGCCAGCCCGGCGGCCACCGCCACCGGGTTACCGGACAGGGTCCCGGCTTGATAGATGGGCCCGGAGGGCGCCACCTGGGACATCAGGTCCTTACGTCCGCCATAGGCCCCCACCGGCAGCCCGCCGCCGATGATCTTGCCCAGACAGGTGAGGTCCGGGGTAACGCCGTAAAGGGCCTGGGCTCCTCCCCAAGCGGCCCGGAAGCCGGAAATGACTTCATCGAAGATCAAAATGATGTCTTCCTGGTGGCAAAGGTGCCGCAAACCTTCCAGGAACCCCGGTTTTGGCAGGACCACCCCCATGTTGCCGGCGATCGGCTCCACGATGATGGCGGCGATTTCGCCGGAATGCCGCCGCACCGCCGCCTTCACCGCCTCCAGGTCGTTGTAGGGCACCGACAGGGTCAGGGCGGCGATTTCCGGCGGCACCCCGGGGC
>JAMCQY010000180.1:0-883 GCA_023381945.1 Deltaproteobacteria bacterium | reverse complement strand
GCGCTCATGCAGGCCTCGGTGCCGGAGGTGACCAGGCGCACCATCTCCAGGGAAGGCACAGCACTCACCAGCAGCCGGGCCAGTTCCACCTCTCCGGCAGTGGAGGCCCCGAAACTGATGCCCTGGGCCGCGGCGGCCCGGACTGCGGCCACCACTTCCGGGTCGGCATGACCTAAGATTAACGGCCCCCAAGAGCAGACATAGTCCAGATAGGAATTGCCATCCACGTCATAGACCCGGGAACCCTCACCCCGGGCCAGTAGCCGCGGCGGGGTCAGTCCCACCGCGCCCCAGGCCCGCACCGGACTGTTCACCCCGCCGGGCATCAACGCCAACGCCTGTTCAAACAGGCGCTGCGATTCCACCAGATTTGCCATGAAATTGCTCCCTATGAAAAGCAGCCAGTAGCCACAGTCTGTGTTCAAATAATGGCTTTACTGCTACTGACTACTGGCTACTGACTACTGAAATAGCGCATAGTGGTCTTTTTCAATTCGCTTTCGCTGAAAAGCACCTGGTAATCGCTGAGGCCGGTCTCCTTGGCCATGCGCGCCGCGGTCTTGAGACACTCATCTTTGGTGCGGCCATGGATCATGGTATAGAGATTATAGGGCCAGGCCGGAGCCGGACGCCGGGAGTAGCAGTGGCTGACCACCCGTTGCGCCGCCAGTTCCTGACCGGCCCGCTTCAAGTCCGCCTCCGGCACCTTCCAGGCCACCAGGGCGTTGGCCTCGAACCCTGACTTCTGGTGCCGCAGGGTCGCGCCGAATCGCCGGATATAACCCTTCTCCATCAGGCTCCGGATGGCCGCCAGCACCACCTCTTCCTCCAGCCCCAGCAGGTCCGCCAGTTCCTTGAAGGGCTGCGGTTCCACCTCCAGGTC
>JAMCQY010000216.1 GCA_023381945.1 Deltaproteobacteria bacterium | reverse complement strand
CCTTCTTCATGCAACCTTTTAACTTTTTGACGCTGTTTCAGGGTCAGAGCCGCCTGGGAATGGAGTTTCATGAGTTTCCCTCCTTACCCAAGCATATTAATGTATGTTAATGTCTATTGTCAATACAGCTAACTGCTAATTGCTAACTGCTCGCTGTCTTCCTGGGCGATCTTGCGCAACAGGTCCAGGGCGGCCATGATGGTCCGATGGTTCATTTCATGAACCTCCATCCCCTGGCCGATATCCCAGAGCAGCATGACGGTGAGGCGTCCTCCCAAGTGAGCCCGGAAATCTTCCAGACCCTGGAAGATAGCCCCGCGGCGGTCGAGTTCCGGGACATAAAGGGCAAAACCGAGATCGGTCAGCAGTCCCAGGGTCCGCTGCCAGGCAGCCTTTTGCAACAAACCGGTGAAATAGGAGTAAGTGGTGTCCAGGGCGATGCCGAGGGCCACCGCTTCGCCGTGCCCCAATTTGAAGCCGCTGATCATCTCCAGCCGGTGAGCGGCCCAGTGGCCGAAGTCCAGGGGCCTGGAGTTGCCCTGCTCAAAGGGATCGCCCGAAGCGGCGATGTGCTCCAGGTGCAGGGCGGCGCAGCGTTGAATGGCCTGCCGCATGGCCGCCAAATCCCGCTGGGCCAGGAGTTCAGCCCGCTTCTCGAGAAAGGTGAAGAATTTTGCATCCTTGATGAGGGCCACCTTGACGGCCTCGGCCACCCCGCCGATCCAGTCTTTTTGAGACAGGGTGCTTAAAAAACCGCCATCACAGAGCACCGCAGCCGGAGGGGAGAAAACTCCCAAAAAATTTTTCTGGCCCATGGCGTTGACGCTGTTTTTCACGCCCACCGCGGCGTCGGCCTGGGAAAGCACCGTGGTGGGCACCCGGATAAGGCGGACCCCTCGATGGGCCGTGGCCGCCGCGAAGCCCACGGTGTCGATAAGCGCCCCGCCGCCTATGGCCGTAATAAAGGAATGGCGGCACAAACCCGCGGCCTGGATGGCCTGGTGCAGGATGGTGACATGCAAATGGTCGTTCTTCGCAGCTTCGCCGCCGGGCAAAAGCAAAGGTGCGCCGGCCAGATCAATGACCTCGGCGTGCTCCCGGCAATAGTCTTCGAGATTCGCCAGTAACCCGGGATGATGCCGGGTCAGGCCGCGGTCCACCACGGCCAGCATCCTTTTGGGCAGATCGCCGCCGGCGTCCCGAACAACCTGATGAAACAGAGGATTCCCCAGGTCGAACAGACCCTCGGTGAAATGCACCGGATAGCGAAAGCTTACCCGGACCTCCTGGTGAATAGTCTCGATGGCGGTGCTCCTATAGCCCAGGCCTTAGTGGTGCTTGAAAATAACGGCCAAAATAGCGCGGGCTAAAGCTTGCGGCTAGATTTTGTATCTTGCTTTGAAGTTAATTCTTGGATCGGCTGATTACCAGGGTCTGAGGAGGAAAAAATCTAGGGCCGGGGCTTTCAGAAGGGAGGTGCCAGGGGCGCCGCCAGCCGGCCGACCAGGTCGAACAGGACCGACGGCGCCAGGCCCAGCCAGAGAATCAGGGCCAGGATCACCACGCCGGCCAGGGAGATGCCCGGGTCGACGCGGGGCACTGAGGTCATGGGTACTCCCGGCCGCATATAGAGAGACACCGTTACCTTGAAATAGTAATAAAGGGAAATAATGGCGCTCAGAATGCCAATAATCGCCAAGATAACGTAATCGGCATGCAGGGCGGCCCGGAATAGGGCGAATTTTCCCATGAAGCCGGCGGTGGGCGGCAGCCCCGCCAGCGAGATGAGGCAAAGGGCCAGGACGCCGGATCTATAGGGCTGGGAATATCCCAGCCCCTGGTAATCGGCCAGCTCATCCAAATCAGGCCGGGCCAAAGGCGGGGAGAAACTGCCGATCAGGCCGAAGGCCCCCAGGTCCATCACCGCATAAACGGCCAGGTAAAACATCAAGGCCGGCAGGCCTCCCTGTTTGACGGCCAGCAGGGTCATGAAGAGATAGCCCATCTGGCCGATGGAGGAGTAAGCCAGCAGGCGCTTGAAGGAGGTTTGATAAAGCGCGGTGATATTGCCCACGGCCATGGTGAGGGCCGCCAAAACCCACAGGACCGGCAGACAATAAGCCCAGACCGGAGGGGCCAACTGAGTGGAGAAGCGCAATAAGGCGGCAAACAGCGCCACTTTGGAACCGGCGGCCAGAAAGGCGGTGATCGGCGCCGGGGCTCCTTGATAGACATCCGGGGTCCAGAGATGGAAGGGCGCCAATGAGGTCTTGAAACCGATCCCCACCAGGATCAGCGCCAAGGCCAGGAGGCTCACCGCCAGATCTTCAGGGCGGACCAGGGCCGTGAGCGATCCGGCTATCTGGAGGGTGCCGCTGACGGCATAGAGCAGGGCGATACCGAAGGCCAACACGGCCGACGCCACGGCGCTCATGATGAAATACTTGATGCCGGCCTCATTGGAGGCGGCCTCGCCTTTGCGCACCGCCACCAGTACATACAGGGCCAGGGAAAGGGTTTGGAATCCGAGGAAAAAGATGATCCAATTCAAGGCCCCGGCTATCAGCACCATGCCTAAGGCGGCAAAGAGCAGCAGGCCGTAGATCTCGTCGCCGGCAAACCCGCGGAGCCGGGCATACTGGCGCAGGAACAGGCAGGTCAGAACGGTAATCAGCATGAACAGGCAGGTGAAAAACCGGGCGTAGCCTCCCAGGTCCACCATGCCTTCAGAAGTCGGGTTGCCGGGAGTTATCCAGAGGGCCGCCGCGCCCGCGGCCGCGGCGCTGATCAAGGCCAGGGCGAAGAGCACTCCCCCAGGCAGGCGCCTACATGCGGCCCCGGCGCAGAAGATGAGCGTGCCGCCCCCGGCCAGGATAAACAACGGGATCAGGCCCGGCCAATCAGTGGGTAAAGTCGGTACCATTTATTTCGTCCACAAGGTGCTGGAGGCCATCAAGGCCAGATGATTTTTCTGGCGAAAGGGCAGGAGGTCCGCTTCGATGCCCCGCTCGAAGAGATTAGACGGCGGCTGCACCAGGTGACTCCTTTTCGACTGCCTACATGGGCAGCCAGGCTACCTTGGTAGTCTGCTGGATCATCATTTGTATCGGCTGGTCCAGCACCTTCAGGACCGGCCCGGGGTGCAGGCCGATAAAGAGCACCGCCAGGGCCAGGACCCCCAGGATGACGACCTCGCGAAAATTAACGTCCCAGAGGACGTGTTCGGCCCGGGGCTCGCCCCATAGGGCATCATGCACCATCCTCAGGATGTATATCACCCCGAAGACGACCCCGATAAAGCCCAAAATGGCAATCTCCGGCCTGGCCTTGAAGATGCCCACCAGGATGAGCATTTCTCCCACGAAATTGTTGAGTCCCGGCAAGCCCAGGGACGACAGCGCAAATAGCAGAAAAAAGGCACTGAACACCGGCATTTTATTCCACAGCCCGCCCAGCACCGCAAAATCCCGGGAGTGGATACGTTCATCCAACATACCCACCATAATAAACAGGGCCGAAGTGGACACCCCGTGGTTGACCATCTGCAGAATGGCGCCGCTCAGGCTGACGGGGTTCCAGATCGCTAGGCCCAGGATAATCATGGCCATGTGGGAGATGCTGGAATAGGCCACCAGGCGCTTAATGTCGGTTTGGGCCAGGGCGACCCAGGCAGCGTAAAAGAGGCCCGCCACCCCCAAGGCTAACAGCAGGGGTCCGAAAAGCTTGGTGGCGTTGGGAAAAAGAGGGATGCCGAAGCGGAACAGGGCGTAGACTCCGGTTTTCAGCAGCAGACCGGCCAGGTCCACGCTGCCCGCGGTGGGCGCCTCGGTATGGGTGTCAGGCAGCCAGGTGTGTACCGGGAGGAGCGGGATCTTGATGCCGAAGGCAAATAAGAAGGCCAAAAACAACAGGGTTTCGGTGGTGTGATTCAGAGGGGGGTGCTGGTTCAATTGATAGACCGAAAAGGTGTAAACCCCGGTCGCCTGCCCATGGAGGATATAGATCATCAGGAGGGCGATGAGCATCACCAGGCTGCCTGCCAGGGTGTACAGCAGGAACTTGATGGCCGCGTGGATGCGGTTTTCGTGGCCCCAGATGCCCACCAGGAAGAACATGGGGATGATCTGAACCTCCCAAAATAGGTAAAAGAGCAGCAGGTCGGCGGCCAGGAACAGGCCGGCCAGAACGCCCTCCAGAAACAGGATGAAGAAAAAGAAGGAGCCGACCTTGAAGTCAATGGCTTCCCAGGAGATCAACACGCAGAAGATATTGATGAAGGAGACCAGCAGGATGAGGATCAGACTGATGCCGTCCAGACCCAAACTGTAGCGCGCCCCCAGCCAGGGAATCCAGGGGTAGTCCTCCAGCAGCAGCCAGGTGCCCTGGGGGGTGGCGTGGGGCTTAAGGTCAAAGAAAAAGAGGGCGGCCACCAGGCCCAGTTCCACCACGGTGAACCCCAGGCTGAGCCAGCGCACCAGGCGGGGACTGCGATAAGCCGCCAGGACGACGAAACTGCCGAAAATCGGCCAGAAAACAATGAGGGTAAGTATAGGAAAATGAAGCATATTCAGGCCTCCGTCACCACAGGAACCAACTCAAGACCACCGCGGCGAAGAAGATGGTCAGGCCCAGGAACAACATCCTCAGGTAAGTGGACAGCCGTCCCGTGGTCCAATACCCCAGGCCCCGGGACACAGTTTGCAGGCTGCCGGCGGACTTGACGATACCCTCATCGATAACGAGTTCGTCGACTTTGAGCCAGCAGAATTTCGCCAAAGCCCAATAGGGTTGAAAAAGTGCTTTGGAGCCCGCGACAACGACTCGTTGATCGTAGGGATCATCCACCTGCCGCCAGAAGAATTTCGCCACCGTTTGATAGGGCCGGACCAAGATCGTGTGATAAAGGCGGTCCAGATAGAAACCGTAGAATAAAAAGCCCCAATAGCCCTCCAACGCTGGCTCCTTGACCGGCCGACGGCGATAAAGCCGATAGGCAATGGCGATGGCAATCACCACCAGAGAGCCATTGGCGAAGCCCAAAAGCCATTCGGTAGCCAAGGGCGCACCCAGGTCCGGCCGGGACCCGGGAACGATGGCCAGGTAGTGGCCTAAGAAGTTCTTGCCGAAGCCGCCCGGCAGGTTAAGCAGGCCGTCACCCAGGGCGCAGATCGCCAGGGGCCAAAGCACCCAGCCCATGAACCTGGGGGTGGGCCGGGCCTCTTTAACCCCGTCCGGGCGGTCCGGAAAGGCCACGTAGAAGACCCGGAAGGTATAAATCGGCGTCAGGAAGGCGGCAATCGTCCCGATAAGCCAAAAAACCTTATAGATGCCGTCCGGATTGATAAATGTGGCCAGGAGTATCCGGTCCTTACTGAAATAGCCGCCCAAGAGCGGAAAGGCGCTCAGGCAAATGGACCCGATCAGAAAAAGCCGGTAGGCACCGGGTATCAGGCGGCGGAGGTTCCCCATGCGGAAGATGTTATGCTCCTCCTCCAGGGCCTGGATGACAATGCCTGCGGCCAGGAAGAGCAGGGCCTTGAAGAAGGCGTGGGACACCAGGTGGAAGAGCCCGCCGACGATGTCATCGGCTCCCACCGCCATGAACATGTAGCCCACCTGGCTGATGGTGGAGTAGGCCAGCATCCTCTTGATGTCCCATTGAGCCAGGGCGGCAAAGGAGGCATAGAGCGCGGTGATGGCGCCCACCCCGGCGATAATCAGCATGGCCGCGGGCGAGAGCTTAACCAGCGGAAAGAGCCGCATGAGCAGGTAGGTGCCCGCGGTGACCATGGTGGCGGCGTGAATCAGGGCCGAGACCGGCGTGGGCCCGGCCATGGCGTCCGGCAGCCACACCGTCAGGGGCAGTTGCGCCGATTTGCCCACTGCGGCCCAGAGGAGCAGCAGAGCCAAGACCGTTACCATGGTGGGGCTCAATCCGGCGGCATGATTATTGATAAAATCGATGGAGAAATTGCCGAAATAGACGAAGAACAGTCCCAGGGCCACGCCGAAGGCGATGTCGCCGATGCGGGTGCAGATAAAGGCCTTGCGGCCGGCGTTGGCGTTGGCTTCATCTTTGTACCAGAAGCCGATCAGGGCATAGGAGCAGAAGCCTACGCCCTCCCAGCCCAGGTAGACGAAGATCAGGTTGTCCGCGGTGGTGATCACCAGCATGGCGAAGACAAAGAGGTTCAAGTAACAGAAATAGCGGACGTAATCAGTGTCCTCCCGCATGAACGCGGCGGAATAGAGGTGGATGATACTCGCCACAAAGGTGACCATCATGGCCATGACCGCGGCCAGGGGGTCGTAATGGACGTTCATGGCCGTAGCAAAATCCCCGGCCCCGAACCATTGGAAGAAGGTGAGGTCGTGGGCCCGGTCGGCGGCCAAGAGCAGCCCGACCGCAGCACAGACCATGGCCCCCAGGACCGCGGCGCAAGCCGCCGTCTCCACCACCCTCCGGGGCAGCAAGCGGCCCAAGACGGCAATGGTCACAAAGCCGCCCAGGGGTAAAAGCAGCAGGAGTAACAGTACGGTTTCCACGTCAGCCTTTCATAAGGTTGTAGCGGTCGGCATCCAGGGCGCCGGTACGCCGCTGGGAGTAGACGATGAGGGCCAAACCCACGGCCACTTCGGAAGCGGCCACGCACATGATGAAGATCACCAGGGCCTGGCCGTCCAACTGCTGCCAGCGCAGGGAAGCGGCCACCAGGGCGACGCCGGCGGCATTCAACATCACCTCCACGCCGATCAGGATCATCACCAGATTGCGCCGGGCCGCGGCACAGGCCGCACCCAGGAAGAACATGGCCCCGGCCAGGACCAGCACATGACTGTAAGGGACGATGGTTGTCATAAAATGGCTCAAATTTAATAGGTCGGGCCTCCTTGCCCGCCTTTCAGTATCTTTGTTGCTGTTGTAGGGGCGGGTTTCAAACCCGTCCCTATGTCACCTATCCCTCTTTCCTCCCCAAATACAGCGCCCCCACCAGGGCCACAAAGAGCAGATAGGAGACAATCTCCACTGAAAACCAGTACCTCTGGAACAGAAACCGCCCGAATTCCAGGGGCGAGGCGGCGGAGAGCGGCAGAGGCAGGCTGCGGCCGGACTTAAAGACGAGCAAAATGCCGGCCGCAGCCAGACTCAAGGCGCCCATAACCGCGGCGGGCAGCCATCTGAGCAGATAGGACCTGACCGGCTCCTCCGGGGACCGAATCTCCAGCATCATCACGATGAACAGAAAGAGCACCATGATGGCCCCGGCGTAAATGATTACCTCCAGAACCGCCAGAAAAGGCGCGCCAAGCAAATAAAAAAGCAACGCTGTGCCAAAAAAGGACAGCACCAGATAGACGATGGCGTGCATCAGGTTGCGGCGGGTGACGGCCAGGGCGGTGCTCGCCAGGATGATAAAGGCCAGGACGTAAAAGATGATGGCGTATAGGTTCATGTCAATTTTAGAGCCTTTGATCGCTCACCTTGGTTTTTACTGACTACTGCCACTGGCTGCTGACAACTGCCTTCAAGGCAAGTTGCTCTTCAAGTCCACCGGGGCCGCTTCATTGATATGACTGCCTTTGCCGCCTACCATGGTCACTGCGGCGTAGCGGTAAAAATTATATTCAAGATTTTTGCCGCCGTGATTTACCAGCAAGTCCTTCTTCTCCGCCACCATGTCCAGGATGGTGGGCTCGCAAAACTCATAAAAAGGCGTGAGCTGGATGGCCAGGGTGGGACAGGCCTCTTCGCACAGGCCGCAGTAAATGCAGCGGGCGAAATTGATGCGGAACCAGGGCGCCCAACGGCGGCCGTCGGCGCGTTCCTCGCAAACCATGGAGATGCAGCTGGTGGGGCAGACCGCCGAGCACAGGAAGCAGGCGACGCAGCGTTCTTCGCCGTCGGGGTCCCGGGTCAGAATGATCCGGGCCCGGGACCGTTTCGGCAGGAAGCGCTTATAATCGGGGTATTGCTCGGTGACCGCCCGCCGAAACAAGTGGCGGAGCACCATCATCAGTCCCTGCCATAATCCGGCGACGGCCCAACCCACCGCCTGCAAAATATTTGGCCTGGTCTGTATCCGGTCTTTGACTTCAGGCATAGGTTTCCTTGCAGGGGCACTCAGGTGTGCCCCAGGGCGGATACCTGAGTCCGCCCCTATTTTTTGGTTAATAAAATCAAATAATTGAATGGCCCGACCCGAACCAGGCGGGTCTTTTGAAAGCCGTAAGGAACCACCAGGTTTTCCACTTCTTGCGGAGTCAGCCGGATTCGCAGGGGCGGCCCCGGCGGGCCTTCGACCTTATCGAACTCAACGATGGCCAGCACCCCGCCGGGCTTCAAAACCCGAGCAGCTTCCTCAAGCGCGCCCTTCTCCATGGCGAATTCCGCCAGGTCGTGGAGCACTGTAGCCATCAGGCAGACGTCAACACTATGATCGCCCAGGGGAATGGTCTTGCTGATGTCTGCCAGTACAGCCCGGATATTCCGCCGGCCGGCGGCCGTGGCTCGTTCTTCCAGAGTTTCAATTCCCGGCGGCCACAGATCCAGGGCCACGACCACTCCCTGCGCGCCGATGACTTCGGCTACCGCCATGGTATAATTGCCGGCGCCGCAGCCCAGGTCCAGAAAGGTGATGCCGGGTTTGAGCGGCAACCCGCTCAGGAGCCTGGCCGGCTCGATGAGATCGAAGCTGCTTTTCCCCGCCCCGGGGGGCTTGGCCATCGCTGAATCAGAAGGCTTAGCCATCTTATCTCCCCAACCTGCGAGTTAACATGTAGGACAGGCGCTCTCGCCTGTCCCCGGACAGCCGGGGCGACTGTCCTACATTAGGTCATTGCCAGCATGACCCCGCCGGTAATGATGATGTTCAGGAGCGACAAGGGGATCAAAACCTTCCAGCCCAAATCCATCAACTGGTCGAAACGCAACCGGGGATAGGTGCCCCGCAGCCAGATAATGATAAACACCACGATGAAGACCTTGATGAAGAACCAGATCAGAGGCGGCAGCCACGGCCCCCGCCAGCCGCCCAGAAAGAATACCGCCACCAGGGCCCCCAGGATCACCATGGTGACATACTCCCCCAAAAAATAGAGCCCGAAGCGCATGCCGCTGTATTCCATGTGATAGCCGGCCACCAACTCGTTTTCCGCTTCGGGGATGTCGAAGGGAATGCGCTTCATTTCGGCTACGGCGGCGATGAAAAAGATGAGGAAGGCCAGCGGCTGGAAGATGATGAAAGGCGTCTTGGCCTGCGCCTGGACAATGTCCACCAAAGAGAAGGACCGGGCCAGCATCACCACCGGCGCCAGGGACAGACCCAGCGCCAGCTCGTAGCTGATCATCTGGGCCGCGCCCCGGATGGCCCCCATCAGGGCAAACTTGGAGTTGGAGGCCCAGCCTCCCAGCGCCACGCCATAAACCCCGATGCTGGAGAGCGCCAGGACGACCAACAGACCGACATTAAGGTCGCTGACCACCCCGGGGATCTTCTGCCCCCGGAAGGTCCAGCCCTGGGCAAAGGGCACCACCGCGAAGATGAGCAAGGCCACGGCCGCCACCACCGCTGGGGCGTAAAGGAAGATGACCCGGTCGGCGCCGGCGGGGATAAAATCCTCCTTGGTCAGCAGCTTCACCGCGTCGGCGATGGGTTGCAGCAGTCCCAGAGGGCCGGCCCTATTCGGACCCAGGCGCAGCTGCATGAACCCCAGGAGCCGGCGTTCCACGTAGATCAGGTAGGCAGCCAGGAACAGCACCACCACCAGGACGATGAGCAGCTTGACGATCAAGAGGATTAAGCCCAGGGCCCAGACCGACATTATTCTTCCACCTTGACGATGTCGCTCGCTGCGACCCAAACCTGATAATCCGGCACCAGGCGCCAATTCAGTTGCCGATGCCGGGGCAAGATCATTACCCCGGGAGCCATATTTTCCGCCACCGCTAAGGGCACCCGCAGTTCGCCCCCCGGGAGCCGTAAAGCCACCTGGTCCCCAGGCTGAAGGCCCAGCTTGGCCGCATCTTCGGGATGCAGATGCAAATGGGGATGCTCTTCCACGGGGTGGATATACCTCGAGTAGCTGGCCAGTTCTTCAGTGCCGAAGGTCGAGTCCACCAGAAGAAGTTCGAGGTGGTTCGAAAGAGGCGCAACCGGTTGCAAGGCTTCAGTCAGCGTCAAGTCCGCAACCGGGATGGCCTCGGGCAACAGCCGGGCTCCGGGCGGCGGCGCCAATAAATCGGAAATATTGGTAAAAACCGGATTTTCCTGGATCAGCCAATCCCAGAGGTCGTCAGTGGACAGTATTGCCTGCGGGGAACAGGCCGCAGCCAACTCTGAGAGAATTGCCGTAGCGTGTTTAGGCTCGCCGCCGGGAATGTAATTCAAAAAAGTCCGGGGCGGATGCTGGCCCGCGCTGACCTGCTTCATGGGAGCGCCGCCGCGGTGCACCGGCGTGGCCAGTTGCAGGCGGCCCTCCTGGTTGACGAAGCTGGCAGGGGTGCGCTCGAAGACGGTAAGGGTGGGAAAAACCACGTCCGCCCGCTGCACCAGGGGCGTGGGCAGGCAGTCCAGGACCACCAGCAATTCGAGCTTTTCCAACGCCCTTGACAGCCTCTCCCGGTCCGGATAATCCCAGCCGGGGTCGGCTTCCACCACCAGCAAAGCCTTGATGGCGCCGCTTTCCAAGGCCTCCACCAGCGGGGTCACCCCGGCGCCGCCTGGGGACAGCAGGGCGGCGCCAAAACTATTGGCGCCGGGCAGCAGGTAAAATAACCCGGCATTTGAACCGGCTTCCCGGAGCAGCGCCACCAAATCCGCGGCCAGGGCCGGTGTGGCATCCTGTACGATATCGGTGCCGCAGATCAGGATCGGCCGCTTAGCCTTGGCCAATTCCATGCTCAGGTCATTCAAGCGGCCATAAGTTTGCTCATCCGGGCGGTAGGCTTTCAGCAGGGCCTGGTAAAATTGCCGCATCCCGGGGGAAAGCCCCTCCAAATTCTTGCCGTCCAGGGCCCGCGCCCCTATCATTCCCAGGGCCGCATTGAGATTCCCCGGAGCCAGGGGCAGGTGCTGAAATCTAAAGGGGAGGGAAACCGGCCGCGGGTCCAACACTACCACCTTGCCTCCGGCGCGCCAGGCCTGGCGCAAAGCCAGGGCCAGCATGGGGGCTTCATTCACCGGATCAGCCCCGGCCACCAGGATGAAGTCCGCCTTTTCCAGTTCCCGCATAGACACCGCCAGGCGGGCGGACAGATGGGAGACCGCGGCCTTGACCTTACGCTCCTGCGCTGGCACCGAAAAATAGTAGGGCTCAGTCCATCCCAGGATGCGGCAGAAGCGCTTGAGCATCGCCTGGGACTCCAGGCTGCTGCGGGGCGAGCCCAGGCAGGCGATGGCTCCGGGGCCGGAAGTTGCCGCAATTTGGGCCAGCTTCCCGGCAGCCGCCGCAATGCCTTCCTGCCAATCCACCTCTTTTCCGGAAACCCGGGCCCGGCGGGGCCGGTCCGCGTGGCTTTCGTAAGTGAAGCCGTAGCGTCCCCGGTCGCAGATGAAATAGCCGTTCACCATTTCATGGTGGCGCGCTTCCTGGCGCCACATCTGCCGGTAGCGGGCGCTGCCGGTGGTGTTGCAGCCCAGGGAACAATGGAGGCACACTGACGGGGCCCGTTCGAAGTCCCAGCGCCGCCCCACGAAACGGGCCGGTTTATCGGTGAGCACCCCGGTGGGGCAGATGTCAATAATATTTCCCGAAAAGGGACTCTCCAACGGGCCGTCCTTATAGCGGCCGAAATACATGCGGTTGCCAATCTGCATGGCCCCGAAATCCCGGTACCCGGCAAATTCCTGGTAAAAGTTGCGGCAGCGCCAGCATTGGATGCAGCGGTTCATCTCGTGCTGCACGAAGGCCCCGAGGTACTGATCGTGGTAAGTGCGCTTGCGCCCCGGATAGCGGCGGATGCCATGGCCGCCGGAGACCGTCTCATCCTGAAGAAGGCAGTGGCCGCCTTCGTCGCACACCGGGCAGTCCAGGGGATGGTGCATCATCAGCCATTCAATGACGTACTTGCGGAACTCCACGGCCTCCGGGTCGGCGGTCGAGACCACCATGCCATCCCGGGCATCTTCCATGCAGCTCATTTTGATGCCCTTCACCGGCCCATCCTCGAATTTGACGGCGCACATCCGGCAGGCCCCGAAAGAGCCCAGGCCGGGATGATAGCAGAACCGCGGAATAATGATCCCCAATTTTTCGGCCGCAGCGATGACCTTGGTTCCTTCCGTGACCTCGATGGGCCGGTTGTCGATGATGAGTTTGGGCATATTGTCTAATGTAGGGGCGCACCCGCGTGTCCGCCCTGAGTTAGGGCGCACACATGGGTGCGCCCCTACGGTTAATTTTTCTCACTCCGCCGGGTACCATAGTTGCCGGTTCGGCCGGTAAGTCTCGGAAAACGGGCATTTTTTCTGGCTGATATGTTCCCGAATCTCGTCTTTAAAATATTTCAGCAGCCCCAAGATCGGCTCCGCCGCCCCGGGGGCGAAGCCGCAATAAGAGTAGTCCATATAACGGGCCATTTCTTCGATCATGGGTATGAACTCCTCCCTGCCTTCTCCGGCCTCGATCCGCCAGAGCAGATCCCTGAGGTAGGGCAGGCCCTCCCGGCACGGAGTGCAGTAACCGCAGGATTCCCGAGCAAAATACTCCGTCAGGTTGAGGGCGGCAGCCACCAGGCAAGTGCCTTGGTCAAAGACCATGATGGCTGCGGTTCCCAGCCGGTGGCCGATTTTCTCCAGGGGTTCGAAATCCATCTCCACATCATAGTATTTGGCGGGCATGAAGGCCGTGGAGGCCCCGCCGGGCATGACCGCTTTTAACTCTGAGCCCTCCATCAGCCCGCCTGCCGACTCTTCGATTATTTCCCTGAGCGTTACGCCTACCGGCAGCTCGTAGCAGCCAGGCTGGTTGACCTTGCCGCTGACGCAGAAGAGCTTGGTCCCGGCCCCGGACTTGGTCCGGGCCAGGCCTTTGAACCAGTCCGCCCCATGGCGCAAAATGCCCGGCACGCAGGCCAGGGTCTCGGCATTATTAACAATGGTGGGCCGGTGCCAGAGACCGTCAGAGGCCATACGGCGATCTTTCAAGGGGTAGACCCGGTTGCCCTGGAGGGCTTGGACCAGGGCGGTGGCCTCACCGCAGATATAGCGCCCGGCGCTGCGGTGTGCGACCAGGTCAAAAGAGAAGTCGCTCCCCAGAATATTTTTCCCCAAAAAGCCGGCCTGCCGGGCCACTTCGGCCTCTCGCTCGATGAGTTCGGCGTCCGCCTCATAGGATGGCCGAATAAAGAAATAAGCGGTCTGTGCCTGAACCGCATATCCCGCCAGGATGATGCCTTCGATGACCAGATGGGGGTCGGTATTCACCAGCACCCGGTCCTTGAAAGTCCCGGGCTCCATTTCGTCGGTATTGGGCGCCAGATAGCGCGGAAAGCCTGAGTCGGGAGGGATGAAAGCCCATTTGCGGCCGGTTGGGAAGCCGGCCCCGCCCCGGCCGCGCAAGCCGGAATCCAGCACCAGTTTCTGGACCTCCTCCGGCTTCCGCTCTTTCACAGCCTTGATCAAGGCCTCATAGCCGCCGCTCTGCCGGTACTCATCGAATGTGGCGGGGCGGTCGGGCCGGCGGTTTTTAAACAACACTTCTTTAAACATTTTTTTCTCGGTGAAGCGTGCCTCAGTGAGGCGGGCGTCTCCGCCTGCCGACGATTGGCGGCCTGGGACGGCCGCCCCACCAATCCCTATTATTTAGGTGTCACCACGTCGTGGTATTCTTCCTTCAGCTTCTCCAAAATCTCGTCGATTGCCGAAGGGGTGAGAGGGCCGTACATCTTGCCATTAATCAACATGGCAGGAGCGTGATCGCAGAAACCGATGCAGGCCGTGGGCAACACGGTGAACCAGCCGTCCGCCGAAACTTCCCCGGCGCCCACCCCCAGTTTTTTGCAGAGATAATCGAACATACTGTTTTCATGGAACATCCAGCAAACCACCCCATCGCACACATGGATGACATATCTACCGACCGGGCGCCGGTAGAGAAAGTCATAAAAGGTGGCCAGTTCCTCCAATTCCAGCGGGGTCAGCTTAAGAAGGCCCGCCGCCTCCTCCAGACCCTCATCGCTCAGGTAGCCGTAATGTTTCTGAACCGCGAACATGACGTTAATCGCCTGCTCCCGGGCGTGTTCGGCCTCGGCGATTTGGGTTTGCAATTGTTCTCGTAATTCTTGCGGGATCATAAATTTTAAAATTAGCCATTTTTCTAAATCCCCCCTATATCCCCCCTTTTCAAAGGGGGACTTTTATCCCCCCTCTTATCAAAGGGGGGACCCCGGGGGGATTTCTATTTAGAGATATCTGGTGGGCCGTGCCCACCCTGATTCTCGGAACTCGGAACTCGAAACTTACCTATCGATATCCGGTAAAATAAAGTCAACCGACCCAAGAATCGCAATCAGATCGGAAAGCAAATGTCCCGCCGCCATCAGGGGCATGGCCTGGACGTGGGCAAAACCGGGCGACCGGAACCGCAGCCGGTAAGCCATGTGCAGGCCGTCGCTGGCAGCATACACCCCCTGCTCACCCCGCGGGTGCTCGGTGGCCATGTAGGCCTCCCCCCGGGGAATCTTGGCGCCGCGGGTGACGTTGATGAAATGATGAATCAGGGTCTCGATGTCCGTCAGGGTCTCTTCCTTGGGGGGAATGATGTAACGGTAGTCGTCGCTGAGCCAGCGCCCCGGCGGCATCCGGTTGGCAGCCTGCTCGATGATCCTGACACTCTGGCGCATCTCCTCCACCCGCACCAGATAACGGGCGTAGCAATCGCCGCCGGTGGCGTAGGGAATGTCGAAATCGTAGTGTTCATAGCCCGAATAAGGCATCTGCTTGCGCAAATCCCATTCCAGGCCGCTGGCCCTGAGGTTGGGTCCGGTGACCCCCCATTCCATGGCGTTCTGCTTGGAGAGATAACCCACGTCCCGGGTTCGGGCCTGGAAGATGGGGTTTTTAGTGATCAGGGCCTCAAATTCCTTAATGCGCTTGGGGAACACCTTGACAAAATCATCCACCAGTTCCTTCCAGCCCTCGGGCAGGTCCATGGCCACGCCGCCCAGCCGGAACCAGGAGGGATGGAGCCGCCCTCCGGTGATCAGCTCGACGATGTCCATGATCTTCTCCCGCTCGGCGAAGCAGTAGAAGTTGGGGGTCATGGCGCCGGTGTCGTGGGTGTAGGTGGAAAACCATACCAGGTGGTTGCTGAGGCGGAAGAACTCGGTGAGCATCACCCGGATAACCTGAGCCCGGTCCGGCACCGGGATACCCGCCAGCTTCTCCACCGCCAGCAGGTAGGTGAGGTTGTTGGCCACCCCGGTGAGATAGTCCACCCGGTCGGTATAGGGGATGAATTGGTGCCAGTTTTGCCGCTCGCCGATCTTCTCCGCTGCCCGGTGGTGATAGCCGATATCCGTGTCGAGGGCGGTGATCTCTTCGCCCCTTAGGGCCAGGATAAACCGAATCAGGCCGTGGGTGCTGATGTGGTGCGGTCCGATATTCAGGACATACTGGTCCTCGGTCAGCTGCCCGGCAAAATATTCGCCGCCGTCACGGGGTTGGTGCTTCTGGGCATCGTAATGAGTGTAGGGCGGCATGTCGGTGGCCCGGTCCGGATAGCTTTTTCTGAGTGGATGCCCCTCCCAATCGTGAGGCATGAGGATGCGCCACAGGCGAGGGTGGCCTTCGAAATGAATGCCGAACATATCAAAGGCCTCGCGCTCGTACCAATTGGCCGAGGGCCAGAGGTCGGTGATGGTGCGGATAGCCGGCGCAGGTCCTAAAAGCGGCGCCTTCAGGCGCACCCGCGTGGCCGACTCGAAGGAGAGAAGCTGGTAGTTCAGGGTGAAATCCGGGTACTTCTCCCGCTCCCGCCGGGCGGTTTCGTCCACCGCGGTCAGGTCGTCCAGGCGCAGAAATTTTGGTTCAGACTCGGTTTTTAAAAAGCGCAGCACTTCTTTGACCCGTTCCGCTTCCACCTGAAAGGTCAGCATGTCCGAGGTATTTTCCGCCTGGGCCACCGCGTCCCCGAATTTTTCTTTTAAGGTCTTGGCCAGGGATTGATCCGTCTCCTTTAGTTCGATCCAAGGGGGTGGCGGAGTCCACATCTGGTCGGACCGGGAATCGAAAAACATGGGCGGGGTCTCCTCGGAGCCCCGGGGCGGGGTGCCGTAATAGCCGGGGCCCCGGCAATCCCTGGATTTGGTCAGGCCGTCCGCCAGAATGGGAATCTGCGTCCCCTGGCTGCCGCCGGGCCGGTGCAGGATCTTGCGCAGCGGCCGTTCGGACATCACCTTCTCCTGGAGCAGCACAATGGACTGCATAACCGCCTCGGGCCGCGGCGGACAGCCGGGGATGTAGATATCCACCGGCAGGATCTGGTCGACGCCCTGAACCACGCTGTAGCAGTCGTACATGCCGCCGCAGTTGGCGCAGGAGCCCATGGAGATGACCCATTTCGGCTCGGTCATCTGCTCATAGAGCCTGAGCACCACTGGGGCGATCTTCTTGAAAACCGTGCCGGAGATGATCAGCAGGTCCGATTGCCGGGGCGAGCCCCTGAGGACCTCGGCCCCGAACCGGGAGATGTCGAAGCGGGGGGTCCAGGCGGTGATCTCTTCGATGAAACAGCAGGACAGCCCGAAAAAGAGGGGCCAGAAGCTGTAGGCCCGGCACCAGTTGATCAGGGAATCGAGGGCGTGTTCCATCCGGCTGCCGGGCTGTTCCCCCCTTTCAAACCGCGGCCGGTTCAGATATTCCAGACCGCGGATTATTTCCGGAGTGGTGACGCCTTTCGAAGTAACCGGGGCTGCCAATCGAGCCCTCCTTTGAGCCACAGATAAACCAGGCTGAGGAGCAGGATGATGATGAAAAAGCTGATCTGCAGCCAGCCGCGCCAACCGAGGTCTTCGATGGCCACCGCCCAGGAAAAGATCAGGGCGGTTTCCACGTCGAAGATGAGAAAAAAAACCGCCACCAGGTAAAAGGGCACCGGATAGCGGAAACGGGCGCCGCCGGTGGGAATCACCCCGCATTCGTAGGGTCGTTTCTTTTCATAGTCGGGCTTCTGTTCCCCCAGCCACCGGGTCAGGAACAACAGCAACCCCAGCAGGACCAGGACAATGCCGGTATAGAGGGCCAGACTGAGCAATCCAGGGGACCAGGGGCTCAAGATGGCGGGACTTACCGGCTGCATAAAGCTTCCTGAAAATAACTCTGTAAATGCCTTGATTGGGGAAGACTATAGTTAAAAAGGGTAATCATTATTAATAGTTATTCTTACAGCGCCAGGGGTAACTACCTATAAAACCTAAGAACCGCGCTCCCACCTGTCAAGGCTCAACCCGGGGAGTCGCCCTTGCAGTTCCTCATGGGCTTTCGGCCCCAAAATTATGAAAAGGTTGGTGGGGCTGGCGTCTCCCCGCCTACATTCTTGCGACTTGGCGTGAGACCGATCATCTCAGGGCGGACCTCGAAAAGAAAAACCGAATCAGGAAGGCCGCCCAGAGTAATCCCAGGTAATAAGAAATAATCACGTCGCTGGGCCAGTGCGCTCCCAGGGCGATACGGGCCACCCCGCCAATGATGAGGATAGCAGCGCAGCCCAGCAACCAGCAGGTGCGCCGCCAGCCGGAACTCTTCAGCGTGGCCAGAATTGCCAGAAAGCCGAAAGTTGCGGCAGACACCAGGACGGATAGGGAGGGGAAGCCATAACCCGAAAATGGCCGAAAGACCCGCACCAAGTCGGGAGAAGGCCGCGGCCGGGCAACGGCCGGGCTGAGGATATAGTTTCCCAGGACCATTATTCCTACCAGGCTGATAATCGGGAGCACTGCGGCCCGCCAGCCGGCCAGGCCCCGGGAAAGAGCCATGACCAGCGCCAATATCAGCAGGACCCAGGGAAATTGGGCCGTCCTGGAGACGCGCTCCGCCCAACCCAGGTCTTGAGGGACCAGGGATTGCACCCACCTCGCCACCGCCACGTCCCCGGGAAACACGGGGAAATAATGCGCGGCCAGGGTAGCGCTGATGGCAATGACCACCAAGCCGATCCATAAGACTTTATTAGGGCGCATAGTTTACTCGCTTCGATTACTTGGGCAGATAGACTGGTGGTTAATTCGTAGGGGCACGGCGTGCCGTGCCCTCAAACCGCTGGGCATGGCTCGCCATGCCCCTACGACATAAATATGAGCACTCTCATGGGGGCTATCAAGAGGAAGAGCGGAGATCAAGCGCTTGCCCGGAACGCTTGACAGCCCCGGCCCCGGCCTTATCTTAAGTGAGCAGTTAGCAGATAGCAGGAGGCACTGAAGCGTGAATAGTGAATAGTTAATGATCCATTTCCAATAAAGGCTGAGTATGCTTTGCAATAACTGAACAGAGCTCATTGATAGCTGTAAGTTCGATTGATTTGATTTTTCCCTTCTCCCCCGATGGGGGAGAGGGCCAGGGTGAGGGGGAATATAACTCGGACTTAATATGCTGGAAATCCTTTTTCAACCCGCTTAATTTTATTTCTTTGGCTGAAGGCTGACCGCTGAAAGCTGAGAGCTATATACCAGAGCCATGAGCGACCATCCTATCCTGAAAGCTGAAACGAACCCGTCCGCCATGGAGTTCGGCCTCTCCCGTTTCAAGCTCTTTCTGGCCCTGTCCCGCACCCCCCACGGCCTCCTGGACCTGGCAGCCCCGGCCCTGGCGGCGCTTCTCTGTCTGGGGGCTTTCCCACCCCCGGGGGTCATCACCCTGGGCCTGCTCACCGTCTTTGCCGGCTATACCGCGGTTTACGCCCTGAACGACGTGGTGGACTGCCGCGTGGACCAGGAAAAACTTCTCCTGGAGGGGGCTCCCAAGGCGGATCATTATCTGGATGCCGTGTTCGTGCGCCACCCCATGGCCGCCGGGAAGATGAGCTTCCGCGAGGGGCTGGCCTGGACCGGCGCCTGGGCCTTCGTCGCCCTCCTGGGCGCTTACACCCTCAATCCGGTGTGCGCCTTGATCTTTCTTCTGGGCTGCATTCTTGAGGCCGTCTATTGCCTGCTCCTCAAGGTCAGCCATCTGCGCCTGCTGGTGGCCGGCGTGGTCAAGAGCCTGGGCGCGGCGGCCGCGGTCTTCGCCGTTGACCCACAGCCCTCGCCGGTCTTCCTGGCGGTGCTTTCCCTCTGGATCTTTCTCTGGGAAGTCGGCGGCCAAAATATCCCGGCCGACTGGCATGATGTCGAACCTGACCGCCGCCTCAGGGCGAAGACGATTCCGGTGGTCTTTGGTCTCAGAAAAGCCGGGGCCTTATCCCTGGCTGCTTTGGCCGGCAGCCTCATCCTCAGCCTGGCCATCCTGCGCTTGGGTCCGAGCACTTTCCCCCTTTCGCATCAGCTCCTGATCTTGGGGTTGGGGGTCTACCTGTTGTTGCTCCCCGCCTGGCGGCTTTACCGGAATCATGATTGCGCCGCGGCCCTGTTTAACCGGGCCAGCTACTATCCCCTGGCGGTGCTGGCCGTGGTCCTGGCGAACCTTTGGGCCAGAAAGGGATTGGCGGCTTGGTGGTGATGGCAACCAGACGTCTGCCGGGAAAGGCAGAACCGGACGGGTTATGGTTGGCTGGCCTCGTGGCCCGCCATCCCTATCTGCAACGCCACCCTCATGCGGCAACGGCTCATTTCCCCATCGTCTTCATGCTGTCCGCCAGCTTTTTCACCCTGCTTTATCTACTGACCGGGGTGGGATCCTTTGAGACTACGGCCTTTCACTGCCTGGGGGGCGGGGTGCTGACCACCCCGGCGGCCATCGCCGCCGGGGTCTTCACCCAAAGGTTGAACTATCCGCACCCCGACCCTACTCTGGCCCTGGAAAGGCGCCTGTCATATCTGCTGTGGGCCATGGTTACTGCGGCCTTTGTCTGGCGGTGGCTCGACCCGGCGGTGCTGCGGGAACTTCATGGCTGGAATTTTGTCTATCTCCTCCTGGTCCTGGGAGTGACGCCGTTGGTGACGGTGATCAGCTTTCACGGCGGCATGATTATTTTTCCTCTTGAAGAAAATTCTGCTGACATGGCGGCTGTTCGGCCGTTCACAATCGTAGGGGCGGGTTTAAAACCCGTCCCTACACCACGGGAAAAAATTGACTGAAGAATTAAAAGAATTTACCGTTGAAGACTTGGCCGAATTCAACGGCGCCGATGGCAAGCCCGTCTATATCGCGTACCAGGGCCGGGTCTACGATGTCAGCGACAGCGACCTGTGGGCCGGGGGGGAACACATGGCTTGCCACACCGCCGGGGCCGACCTCAGCGCCGAGTTCCCCGAAGCCCCGCATGGTGAAGAGGTTTTTGAGCGCTACCCCCTGGTGGGAATACTAAAAACGAGCCCTGAGTCCGCCGCCCCGGAGGCAGAGGCCGCCGGAAAGCCGCGGCCGGGATTTTGGGCCCGTTTTCTCAAGCGGTTTCCCCTATTCCGGCGCCACCCTCACCCCATGACGGTGCACTTCCCCATCGTTTTCTTTATCTCCGCGCCAATCTTTACGCTCCTTTATCTGCTCTCCGGCATCAGCTCCTTTGAGACCACCGCCTGGCATTGCCTGGGAGGAGGAGTGCTGTTCACCCCGGTGGCCCTGATTACAGGGCTGCTCACCTGGTGGCTCAACTACGAATGGCGGCCTTTGCGGCCGGTCATCATCAAGCTGACCCTGACTCCCATCCTGCTGGTCGTGGGGACCGGGACCTTTATCTGGCGTTGTATGAACCCGGGAATTCTCACCGCCCTGGATGATTGGACCGGCAAGGTCTTTCTGGCCCTGATCTTTTCCCTGTTGGCCTTGGTGAGCATCATCGGCTGGTATGGCGCTGCCCTGACTTTCCCTCTGCACGAGGAATGAACTTGTTCGGGGCAAATTCGGGCTACATACCGATATCCGCCTTTGAAAGTTGCAAACCTGAACTTTAGTTCTTAATTTTAATTTCTAGCCGTCGAAACAGTCGCCAGGAAATCTACCATCCGGGAGGACCCATTTATGGCAGAAAAAGAACATCTGGAAAAATTGGCCAAGATCGCCGCCTGGATGCGCTATTACATTCTCAATATGACCACCCAGGCCGGCAGCGGTCACCCCACTTCGGCGCTGTCCGGGGTGGAGCTGATGGCTGCTCTCTTCTTCGGAGGCATCTTCCGCTACGACCTGAAGAATCCCAAGCACCCCAATAACGACCGCCTGATCTTCTCCAAGGGCCACGCCACCCCCCTGTTCTATACCCTTTGGGCTGCGGCGGGCGGCCTGACCATCGATGAGCTGATGACCTATCGTCATTTCGGCAGCCCGCTGGAAGGCCACCCCACGATGGCCTTCCGCTTCACGGAAGCGGCCACCGGCTCCCTGGGCCAGGGACTCTCCATCGGGGTGGGCCAGGCCCTGAACGGCAAGTACCTGGACAAGGTGCCCTATACGACTTACGTGCTCCTGGGCGACAGCGAAATGGCCGAAGGCTCGCAGTGGGAGGCCTTGCAGCTCGCGGCCCACTACAAACTGGACAACCTGGTGGGCGTCCTCGACGTCAACCGCCTGGGCCAGCGGGGCGAGACCATGTACGGCTGGGATTTGATGGCCTATGAAGACCGGATTGCCTCCTTCGGCTGGGAAACTATCCTGATCCAAAATGGCCACTCCTTCCCCGAGGTCCTGGAGGCTTATCGCCAAGCCGCCCTGGTGGCCGACAAACCTGTCATGCTCATCGCCAAGACCATCAAGGGCAAAGGCGTGTCGTTCGTAGAAAACCAAAACGGCTGGCACGGCAAGCCCCTGGATAAGGACCTGTTAGCCAAGGCCCTGGCCGAACTGGGACCGGTGGATCAGTCGGTCCGGGGCGAGCTTTCACCGCCGGAGGATTTTAAACCGGCCAGGCCAAAACCCAAGCCTGCCGAATCCCTCTCTTATCCGAAGGATAAGGAGGTGGCCACCCGCAAGGCCTACGGCAATGCCCTGAAGCGCCTTTATCCGGAGTTTCCCCAAATGGTGGCGGTGGACGGCGAAGTGAGCAACTCCACTTACTCCGAAATCCTCAAAGACGCTTATCCGGACCGTTTCTTCGAGATGTATATCGCCGAACAGAACATGGTGGGCGCCGCCCTGGGCCTCCAGGCCAGGGGCCAGATGCCCTTTGCCTCCACCTTCGCGGCCTTTTTCAGCCGCGCCTTCGACCAGATCCGCATGAGCCGGTATTCCGACCCCAACCTCAAATTCTGCGGCTCCCACGCCGGGGTCTCCATCGGCGAGGACGGCCCCTCCCAGATGGGCCTGGAGGACCTGGCCATGTTCCGGACCATCCTGGACAGCGTGGTCCTCTACCCCTGCGACGCGATCTCCACTGAGCGTCTGGTGGAGGCCATGGCCCGCTTTGATGGCATCTCATATCTGCGCACCTCCCGCCTGGCCACGCCTATCCTCTACGACCCGGAGGAAAAGTTCACCATCGGCGGCTGCAAGGTGCTGCGCCAAAGCAAACAGGATATGGTCACGGTCGTCGCCGCCGGGATCACGGTATTCGAGGCCCTTAAGGCCCACGATAAGTTGCAGGAAAAGGGCTATGCCATCCGGGTCATCGACCTCTACAGCGTCAAGCCGGTGGATGAAAAGACCCTGAAGGCGGCGGCTGAAGCCAGCCGGGCCATCATCACCGTGGAGGATCATTATGCCGAAGGCGGGATTGCCGACGCGGTGCGCACTGCCCTGGCTACTGTTCCGACCCCGGTCTATTCCCTGGCGGTGCGCAAAAAGCCCAAATCCGGCAAGCCCGGTGAACTCCTTGATTTCGAGGGCATCTCCCAGGACGGCATTATCAAGCAGGTATTGGATCTGCTGCACGATTTCAAGCTTGCGGCAAGTTGAGGGAGTAGTAGGGGCGGGTTTTAAACCCGCCCCTACGGCTCATTGGAGGAACCACGCATGCGCGTCGGTCTGGCTGCCGACCATGGCGGCTTTGAGCTAAAGGAGAAGATGCTGGAGGAACTCCGGGGCGCCGGCTACGAGATCGTGGACTACGGCGCCGAGGAATACCAGGCCCAGGATGATTATCCCGATTACGTCGTGCCCCTGGCCCGGGCTGTGGTTCAAGGCGAGGTTGATCGCGGCATCGCCATCTGCGGCAGCGGAGTAGGGGCCTCGGTGGCCGCCAACAAAATCCGCGGCATCCGGGCCGCCCTCATTACTGACCCCTATTCCGCTCACCAGGGAGTGGAGGACGACGACATGAACATCATGTGCCTGGGCGGGCGGGTTACCTGCTATGCCCTGGCCTGGGACCTGATTCAAACCTTCTTGAAGTCCCGTTACAAAGGGGCGGAGCGCTTCCAGCGCCGTCTGGATAAGGTGGCGGCCCTGGAGGAAAAGCAGTAGTCAGTAGTCAGCAGTCAGTTGCCAGTTTTTAGTTTTGATTTTCGAGCTACATAAGAAAAATCACACTTATTACTTATCCTCGCCATTTTTAAGAAAACTAAAAACTAAAGACTCGGAACGAATAACTCTTCATAGGAGCTACAGCCATGAAAGAGAACCCGTTAATCAACTTGACTGACTTGGGCCAGTCCATCTGGCTGGACTACATCAGTCGGGACATGATCGATACCGGAGAACTGCAGAAACTCATCGATGAAGATGGTCTGCGGGGAGTGACTTCCAATCCTTCCATCTTCGATAAGGCCATCTCGGGCAGCAAAGATTATGACGACGATATCAGCTTCCTGGCCCGGGAGGGCAAAGATATCCAGGAGATTTACGAGGCCCTGACCGTGACGGATGTGCAGCGGGCCGCCGATGCCTTCCGGCCGTGCTTTGATAAACTCCAGGGGGCCGACGGCTTCATCAGCCTGGAGGTCAACCCTCATCTGGCCCACGACACCCACGGCACTATTCGTGAGGCCCGGCGCTTATGGTCCAAACTGGACCGGCCCAACGTCTTCATTAAAGTGCCATCCACCAAGGAGGGCCTGCTGGCCATCCGGCAGCTCGTCAGCGAAGGGATCAACATCAACGTCACCCTGCTCTTCGGCTTGCCCCGCTACCGGGAGGTGGCTGATGCCTACCTCCGCGGCCTGGAGGACCGGGCCGCCCAGGGCTTGCACCTGAACGTCGCTTCGGTGGCCAGCTTCTTCCTGAGCCGCATCGACGTCCTGCTTGACCCCAAGTTAGAGAAGATCGCCCAAGCTGGCGGCTTTCTGGCCGCGGCCGCAGGCTCACTGAAGGGCGAGGTCGCCATTGCCAGCGCCAAAGTGGCTTACTCCAGTTATCTGCAAATTTTTGGCAGCCAACGATTTAAGGTATTGGCCCAAAAAGGGGCCCAGGTCCAGCGCCTGCTTTGGGCCAGCACCAGCACCAAGAATCCGGACTACCCCGACACCAAGTACGTCGAGCCCCTCATCGGCCCCAAAACCATTAATACTATGCCCTTGGATACTTTGAAGGCCTACCGGGACCACGGCAACCCCGCCGTGCGCCTGACCGATGGGCTGGAAAAGGCCGCGGCGGATCTGCAACGCCTGCCGGAGCTGGGTCTCGATCTCAACGAGGCCACCCAGCAACTGGAAGACGAAGGGGTGGAAAAATTTAACCAGCCCTACGATAGCCTGATGTGCACTCTGGAGGGCAAGCGCCGTGAGGCCCTGGGCAGCAGCGAGGAGCGCCGCTCTCTGGGCTAGCGGTTAGCAGTGAGCAGCGGGTATAGGTTATTGAATATTAAGGAGATCAGCGGGTTGATTTAAAATTTACATGATTTGGCGGGCTTTCCAGCCTGTGTCTGATGGCAATATTATCCGGGACCGAGGTCGAAATGCAGAATAGGCAGGATCATAAAAATAAATGGAACAATTACTTGCCGTTACTGCTCACTACGCACCGCTCACTGCTTGCTCATTGGAGATTTCACTATGCCCAAACCGGGATGTGAGATCGGGGTTTTCGGCCTGGGGACCATGGGCCGCAACCTGGCCCTGAATTTCGCCGACCACGGGTTTCCTGTGGCCGTGTACAACCGCACCGTCGCCAGGACCCGGGAATTCATGGCCCAAGAGGTGGAGCCTCGGGATATCCGCCCCGGTTTGGATCTGAAAGAATTCGTCAGGTTCCTCCGCCGGCCTCGCGCCATTTTGATCATGGTATCGGCTGGCGAGGCAGTGGATACCGTCATCAAGGAACTATTCCCTCTCCTGGCCCACGGCGACCTGCTCATTGATGGAGCCAATTCGCATTTCATTGATACGAGCCGCCGGGCCCGGGCCCTGGCGGCCAAAGGGATCTGGTTCATGGGTCTGGGCGTCTCGGGCGGCGAAGCCGGGGCTCGTTACGGCCCCAGCCTGA
>JAMCQY010000118.1 GCA_023381945.1 Deltaproteobacteria bacterium | reverse complement strand
GCTTTCTGATCTTCAGCGGCCATTTCGATCCCTGGGCAGTGATGGTGGCCAGCAGCCTGGGTTCTGTCGCCGGCTCACTGCTCTCTTACGGTATGGGCAGGTTGGGAGAGCCGGTGGTCCTGCGCTACGGCCGCTACCTGTTGCTCAACGTGCACCATTTGGAGTGGACTAAAAATTTTTTTAACCGCCACGGTGGCAAGACCATCTTTATCTCCCGATTTATCCCGGTCGTGCGCCATCTCATCTCCATCCCGGCCGGGCTGGCCCAGATGTCCCTGGCGCCGTTCCTGCTCTATACGGTGGCAGGCGCCACCCTGTGGAACGGCTTTCTCACCTACCTGGGGGTGCGCCTCAAAGAAAACTGGTGGATTATCCAGCGCTATACCCACATCCTGGACTATGTCATCGTGGCGCTTTTGGCGGCGGCAGTATTGTACTTTTTTTGGAAGCTTAAACGCTCCCGGGCAACCGCATGAGCGCCGAGCCAACTGACTCCGGCAGTCCGCCCGCCCCGCGCTCTGCTCCCGAAGCCATCATCAATCCGGTGCGGGAGGTATGGGAAGCGCCAGTCTCTCCCCGGGTTATTCTGACTTATACCTTGCCGGACTACCGTTTTCTTTGCCGCCTGGCCAACGCCGCCGGATCACCCCGGTACATCTGGAATTGCGCCTTACAAGAGGGGACCTGGAACGGCCAGGCCATCACCCTGGTGGCACCGGCGATCGGGGCGCCCTATGCGGTGGCGGTCCTGGAAAAACTCATAGCCCTGGGGGCCGCAGTGGTATTGGCCCTGGGCTGGTGCGGCTCCCTGCAAACCCGGGCGCCCATCGGTGCGGTTATCCTCCCGGAAACCGCGGTGAGCGGTGACGGCACCTCCAGGTATTATTTCCCGGCGGAAGGCAGTCATAAAGCGCATCCGGGGCTGCTGGCCCATCTGCAACAATCTCTGGACCGGGCTGGCCTTTCCTTTTGCCGGGGTCGAGTCTGGACCACGGACGCCTTTTACCGGGAAACCGTGGATTTGGTGCGGGATCATCAGGCCCAGGGAGTTTTGGGAGTCGAAATGGAGATGGCGGCCCTGTTCGCGGTCGGCCGCTTTCGCCAGATCCCGGTGGCGGGGCTATTGCTGGTTTCCGATGAACTGGCCGAAATGAGCTGGCAACCGGCCTACCGGAGCGAAAAATTACGGCAACACTTCCGTCAGTCCCGTCACGAGGCAGCGCGGCTCCTCCTGGCCGCGGCGGCGCAATGGAGTGAACATGCTTGACAGCTCTATCCTGGCCCTGGACGTGGGCGGCGGCACCCAGGACTTATTTATCTGGGAGCCCGGCCAGAACGCGGAAAATGCGGTTAAGATGGTACTGCCCGCTCCCACCCAAATCCTGGCCCGCCGCATCGCGAGGTTAAGTGCAGCAGGCCGCCCCATCTTCCTAAAGGGCCGGCTAATGGGCGGCGGCGCCATCAATGGTGCGGTGCGCCGTCACCTATCCCTGGGGTTGCCGTTGTATGCCACCCCCCAGGCTGCCTTGACCTTCAGCGACCGCTTGAAGGTGGTGGAGGATTGGGGGGTGGTTCTGACCGAGGTCCAGCCTGCTGAAACCGTGTCCCTCACTCTGGGCGATGTGGACCTGGAAGCCCTGGGCCGGGTGCTGGCGGACTTCGAGGTGCCCCTGCCACGCCATTTTGCGGTGGCGGTACAGGACCATGGCTTTGCACCTTTGGCAAGCAACCGCCGCTTCCGCTTCCAGTATTGGGAAGATTTTCTGAGCCGTGGCGGACGCATCCAAGACCTGGCGTACCATAAGCCTCCGGCCCGCTTCACCCGAATGCTGGCGGTGGCTGAGTCCCTGCCGGGGGCCGTGCTGATGGATACCTGCGCTGCCGGCGTCCGCGGAGCGCTGCTGGACCCGCAGGCCCGGGAACATCTCGACACCGGCCTGATGGTGGTCAACCTGGGCAATGCCCACACCTTTGCCGTCCTGGTGCGGGGACAGCGTTTCTGGGGCATCTACGAGCATCATACCGGGCTGCTGAATCAAGCCAAATTATTCGATCACCTTCGCCGTTTTGAGAAAGGCGAACTTACCAATGACGAGGTCTTTGCCGACCAGGGGCATGGCTGCGCTTATGCCGCCGACTTTGCCGGAAAAAGGCCGTTTGACTTCATGGTCATCACCGGCCCTCAAAGGCGCCTGGCCCGGGGCGGAGCCGGAGTCTTCGCCGCTCCTTTGGGAGATATGATGCTTACCGGCTGCTTTGGCCTGTTGGAGGCCTATCTGGATTTGGAAAATCTCTCGGTCAGGCTCTCGGATTGAGCGTCCGGCAGCCTTTAATCTGAATTGCTGAAAACTTGAGTTTTTTTAATGATTTTAGTAAGCTGATTTTGGGATATCTTTGAAAAAGTTTTCGGCGGACCATGGTCAATTTACCGACATCGTATATTGTTAGAATTCTGGTGCGGCAGGTATGGCCGGAACCGGCAAATTCCTACTAGCGCCTAAGCAATTTATTTATAGTTTTATCGCCGGAATATACCAGGGTCCCTCATTCTAAGGAGGAGGCATGGAGGTCAAGTTTTGGGGGACGCGGGGCTCAATTCCCGCCCCCGGCGCCCTTACCCTGGAGTTCGGAGGCAACACCTCTTGCGTTGAAGTTTTGCTGAAGTCTGGACGACGCCTCATTATAGATGGCGGCACCGGCCTCCGTCTCCTGGGCAAGCACCTGATGGAAAATTCCTCTCCTATCAGTATCCTCCTGCTCCTCAGCCATGGTCATTGGGACCACCTCCTGGGTATCCCATTCTTTGTTCCCATCTATCAAGAATCTACAGAGATTTTGGTGGACGGTTGGCCCCCGGCTTTTCTGGCCATGACCCGGGTCTTTGACAGCCATATGGGAGATGGCTTCTTCCCGGTGGCCTTTGATCATCTCAAAGCCCACATCAACTATCTTAACCGGCTGGCCTATGGCCCCCTGGAGGTGGATGGCGCCACTATTGACGTCATATCTCTCAATCACCCCCAGGGAGGTTTCGGCTTCCGGATTCGGGAAGGCAGCCACGTTCTGGTGTTCATTACCGACAACGAGTTAGGGGCTGGCCACGGCAAAAGGATCCCGGAATATATCGAGTTTGTCCGGGGGGTCGACCTGTTGATCCACGACGCCCAGTATTTGCCCTCCGATATGGCGGAACGCCGGGGTTGGGGCCATTCGACTTATGAAGAAGCGGTAAACCTGGCGATGGCGGCAGAAGTCCGCAATCTTATCCTGACTCACCATGATCCCAGCCGCAGTGATGCCGAAGTGGAAAAGATCATCGAGGCGGCCCGCAAACAGGCAGGCAACAGTGAATATCCGCACTATATCGATGCCGCCCGGGAGGGAGCCTGTTACCGGCTGCCGTAAGGGGTTTCGAGTTTTGGATTTTGGGTTTTGGGTTTTGACAACTATCGCCAGTTTTAAATAACTGGGTTACTACCTGGGGGCGGTCGGAAAACCGCCCCTTGAAATTTTTTTAAGAGGTAAATGTGGAAGCCTTCTGGCTGGCTCTATTCTTGATCTTCGTGGCCGAAATGGGGGACAAAACCCAACTGGTCGCCCTCACCCTGGCCACTCGTTTCAACTTTCGCGTGGTTTTGGCCGGGGTCTTTGTGGCGACTCTTTTTGTTCACGCTTTTTCCGTGCTGCTGGGCGAGATCACCGGCAAACTGCTGCCGCCCGGCTGGCTCCAGATCCTATGCGGCCTGGCCTTTGTGGGGTTTGGGGCCTGGACCCTGCGAGGCGACACGGCCGAAGACGGCAACGGCCGCCTCAATCAATTGAAATCACCGTTTATGATCGTGGCTATCACCTTTTTCCTGGCGGAACTGGGCGATAAGACCATGCTGGGCACGGTCACCCTGGCCGCGCAATACTCACCGGTGTCGGTCTGGCTCGGCTCCACCCTGGGCATGGTGCTCGCCGACGGCCTGGCCATCTGGGTGGGCCAGGTCCTGGGCCAACACTTGCCGGAGCGGGCTATCAAAATTGGGGCCGCGGCCATCTTCTTTGCAGTGGGCCTTTATTATGCCCTCCAAGGAATAAACCTGCTCCGGTAATTGAAAAAGCGCTTCTTCCTTTCTTTCCCTTCAGGTTTTTAGTAAACTAACAAATTACTGCCATTATTCATCTTTTCGTGATCAGGATGACTACTCAAAACTCGTTAAATAAGCAATGCGGACGGGAGACGGATCGCAATCTGGTTCTTATCGGCTACCGGGCCACGGGCAAGACCTCGGTGGGCAGTGAGCTGGCCCGAATCCTGGACCGCCCCTTTGTGGACCTGGATCAGATTTTAGTGGCGGAAGCCGGCCGCTCCGTGGCTGAAATTGTGGCCCAGGGCGGCTGGGACGAGTTTCGCCGCCGCGAGAAAGACCTGGTGGCCCGCTATCGTCACAGCCGGGGACAGGTATTGGCAACCGGCGGCGGCGTGGTCCTTGATCAGGAGAATGTCGAAATTTTGCGGGAGAACGGCTGCCTCGTCTGGCTCACTGCCGATCCGGCCGTCATCCAGGCCCGGCTAGATGCCGACCGGCCTCGAGACGCCTTCCGTCCCAGCCTCACTGGCGGCGATACCGTCAACGAGGTCCTGGAAGTGCTGAAATTCCGGGAACCCCTCTACCGGGCCGCGGCCCAGGTGATTATTGATACTACTAATGCGTCCGTCACGCAGGTGGTGCAGGAAATCCTGGCGGCGCTGAAACTCAAGGAGGCGGCGAACCTTGGCGGGTAACACCTTCGGGCAGGTTTTTCGGGTCACTACCTGGGGAGAATCTCACGGTCCGGCCCTGGGCGCGGTGGTGGACGGCTGCCCGCCTCGAGTGCCTTTGAGCGCCGAAGACGTGCAGCTGGAACTGGACCGCCGCCGGCCGGGCGTCCAGGCCCACGCCAGCAGCCGGCGCGAGCCTGACCGGGTGGAGATCCTCTCAGGGGTCTTCGAGGGCCGCACCACTGGCACCCCGGTCAGCCTTATCGTTTACAACCGGGACGTGAAAAGCCAGGACTATGACGCCCTGCGGGAGGTTTTCCGCCCCGGCCACGGTGACCTCACTTATCAAGCCAAATACGGCATCCGGGACCACCGGGGCGGCGGCCGGGCCTCGGCCCGGGAAACTGTGGCCCGGGTGGCGGCTGGTGCGGTGGCCAAGCGGGTCTTGGATCTGAACCACCTGGAAGTGATTGCCTATACCCTGGAACTTGGCGGGATGCGGGCCCGAGAGATCGATACCGCCATTATCTGGGATAATCCCTTCTTTTGCCCTGATGCCGGCGTGGTCGACGCCATGTCCGCCCGGGTTAAAGAAGTCAGGGCCCAGGGCGATTCCCTGGGGGGCCTGGTGCAGGTGCGGGTCCGGGGTTGCCCCGCAGGTCTGGGCGAACCGGTCTTCGACAAGCTGGACGCGGTCCTCGCCCAGGCAGTCATGTCTGTGGGCGCCGTCAAAGGCGTGGAAATCGGCGCGGGCTTCAGGGCCTCCGGCATGTTGGGGTCCGAACATAACGATCCTCTGATCCCCGGCGGTTTTGCCTCCAATCATGCCGGCGGCATCTTGGGAGGCATCAGCAACGGGGATGAGATTATGGTCACCGCGGCAGTGAAGCCCATCCCTTCCATCGCCAAGGAACAAAAGACCATTGATT
>JAMCQY010000365.1 GCA_023381945.1 Deltaproteobacteria bacterium | reverse complement strand
ATCATGGCCATCCTCCACCACTTTGCCCAAGTGGTGGAGGAGGCCAGCATCGACGAGGCTTATTTCGACCTGGGCTTCGCCGGGTCTTATGAGCAGGCGGCGCAAATCTGCCGGGAGATTAAGGCGGAAATCAAGGCCAAAGAAAATTTGACCGGCTCCATCGGCCTCGGACCCAATAAGCTGATCGCCAAGATCGCTTCGGATTTTCAGAAGCCCGACGGCCTCACAGTGGTGACCGCGGCGGAAGCCGAGGCATTTTTGGAACCCATGCCGGTGCGCAAGATTCCCGGCATCGGCCCCAAGACGGAAAAATTCCTGGCGGGCATGAGGGTTAAGCTGGTCCGGGATTTAAAGCGTTTTTCGCCTGAGGAACTCCAGGAGATGTTCGGCAAGTGGGGGCCGGAACTCTATGAACGCCTGCGCGGCCGCCACTTCAGCCCCCTGGTGACAGAGTGGGAGCCCAAGTCCGTGGGCGAGCAGGAGACCTTCGGCCAGGACAATCTGGACCTGAATTTCATCTTCACCCGCCTCTGGGTTATGTGCCGCGAGGTTTTCAAGAGGGTGCGGGCGGAAGGCTTTCTCACTTACCGGACCGTAGTGGTGACCGTGCGCTTTGCCGACTTCCACACCAAATCCCGCTCCCACACCCTGCCCGCCCCAACCGACTCGCCCCGCCTCCTGCGCTTCGAGGCCATGAAACTGCTGATGCCCTTTCTGGACCGCCGGGAGAACCCCAAACATAAATTAATACGCCTCATCGGGGTGCGGGTGGAAAAGCTGGGGAAGTGATGCACCGCAGAGACGCAGAGGGCGCAGAGGATCAGAGAGAAGATTCCTCTGCATTCTCTGCGCCTCTGCGGTGAAGCTTATTAGATGATAGACCGGACCACGCCTCCGTCCACCCGCAGCGCCGCGCCGTTGGTGGCCGAAGCCAAAGGGCTGGCCAGATAGGTCACTAAATTGGCTACTTCTTCGGTGCTGGCGAAGCGCTTCAGGATGGATGTGGGGCGCACAGATTTAAAAAACTCCTCTTCCACCTCTTGGGAAGAGATTCCTTTGTCTCGGGCTATTTGTTCGATAAAGCGGCCTACGCCTTCGGTGCGGGTGGGGCCGGGCAGGACCGCGTTTACCGTCACCGCGGTGCCGGTGGTGGTTTCGGCGAGCCCGCGGCTCAAGGCCAGATACATAGCCTTGGTGACGCCGTAATGGATCATGTCCGGGGGAATATGGACCCCGGACTCGCTGCTTAGAAAGATGATCCGGCCCCAGCTGGCTCTTTCATGCGCGGCAGGTAATGGCGGGAGAGGCGCACGCCGCTCATGAAATTTAACTCAATGATATTCTTCCAATCGGCGTCGCTGGTTTCTTCGAAAGGCCGGTGCTCATACCTTCCCAAATTGTTGACCAGGATATCCACTGCCGGAAAGCGGCTGATGGTCTTTTCAGCGCCTTCGGGCTTGGCCAGGTCGGCCGCCAGGCCTTCCAACTTTGCCTGAGGAAGCGCCTGGCGAATTTTCTCCAGGGCATCGTTTACGCGGTCCTGGGTGCGGCCCTTGACGATCACCCGGGCCCCTTCGGCCGCCAGGGATTTGGCAATGGCCAGGCCGATCCCGGCGGTGGAGCCGGTCACCAGGGCCAGCTTGTTTTCCAGTTTGAGGTTCATAGGCATCTCGCAAGGTTTTTCTTTTTATCTAGTCATCGGTGCTACCGTAGTCAATTCGTGGGATTAGTTGAGGTTTTATGTAAATCATGGTAAGGGTCAGAGAGTATTAGTAATATTTGGTAGGGGCGGTCCCGCGTGTCCGGCCCTGGATGGGAAGCCGATTAATACACCGGTCGGGGCCTGTGACCTTAAGGCAAAATAGAAAGGGGCGACCCAGCGGGTCGCCCCTACTTACGGGATTGGGGTGGGGGTTTGGGGTTTTTTGTAAGTGGGAAAGGGTCCTCGGCCCTTACCCCCTCCCCAAAAAAGGGGGGGTGCGCCGATGGTGCACCCCGCAAAGGGCGGACACATGGGTCCGCCCCTACCACCCCATCGTTAAGAAGTCATGGATGGAGTTGGCTGCCAGGCGGCCGGCGCCCATGGCCAGGATGACGGTGGCCGAGCCGGTGACGATGTCGCCGCCCGCCCAGACCCGGGGTTTCATGGTCTTGCCGGTCTTGGGGTCGGCGATGATGTAGCCCCAGCGGTTCAGGGCCAGGCCCGGGGTGTTCTTGGTGAGCAGCGGGTTCGAGCCGGAGCCGATGGAGATGACCGCGGTGTCGATCTCCACCGTGAATTCCGAGTCCGGAATCGCCACGGGGCGGCGCCGCCCGGAGGCATCAGGCTCGCCTAATTCCATCCTCAGGCATTCGACCCCGGTGAGCCGGCCGGTATCGTCGCCCAGGAAGCGCAGGGGGTTGGAGAGCAGCAGGAATTCGACGCCCTCTTCCTTGGCATGGTGGACTTCGGCGGTCCGGGCGGGCAGCTCGGCTTCGGAGCGCCGGTAGATGATATAGGAATGGTCGGCGCCCAGCCGCAGGGCGGTGCGGGCCGAGTCCATGGCGACGTTGCCGCCGCCGAAGGTGGCGACGTTTTTACCCTTGACGATGGGCGTGTCGTAGGTGGGAAACTCGTAGGCCTTCATCAGGTTGGAGCGGGTCAGGTATTCATTGGCGGAATAGACGCCGATGAAATGCTCTCCGGGAATCTTCAGGAAGACCGGGAGACCGGCGCCCACGCCCAGGAAGACGGCGTCGAAGCCCTGCTCAAAAAGCTCGTCCACGGTCTCGCTGGCGCCGATGACCGTATCAACGTTGATCTTGACGCCCAGCTTTTCCAGGAAATTACATTCCGAGTTGACGATGGCCTTTGGCAGCCGGAATTCGGGAATGCCGTAGGCCAGCACGCCGCCCGGCAGGTGCAGGGCTTCATAGATGGTGACCTCGTGGCCCTTGAGGATCAAGTCGCCGGCCACGGTTAGGCCGGCCGGGCCGCAGCCCACCACCGCCACCTTCTTGCCGGTGGGATCGGCCTTGGGGGGCAGGATCTCCTGGCCGTGCACGCGCTGGTAATCGGCGGCGAAGCGCTCCAGGTTGCCGATGGCCACCGGAGCGTCCTTCTTGCCGACAATGCACATGCCTTCGCACTGGACTTCCTGGGGGCAAACCCGGCCGCATACCGCGGGCAGCGAGTTCTTCTCCCACAGCTTGCGGATGGCGCCTTGAAAATCGCCTTCTTTGATGCACTTGATGAAAGCCGGAATTTCAATTTCCACCGGGCAGCCCTGGCGGCAACGGGGATCCTTGCACTGGATGCAGCGCTGCGCTTCCTTCATGGCCAATTCCGGAGTGTAGCCGAGGGGGACTTCCTGAAAATTGCGGGCCCGGACCTTAGGTTCCTGCTCCGGCATTTTCTGTCGGGGTATCTTTTCCTTCGGGGGAGCTTTGACTTCTTCAGCCATATCGTTTCTCCTCAATATTACTATTTGGGCAGGGAACCGGGGGTCCCGCAAGAACAGGTGGTTGGCGCGTTCATGAACTGGTCCATGGAGAGCTTTTCCTCAGTGCAGTAAGCCCTGAGCCGCAGGGTCAGCTCTTCAAAGTCGGTGGCGTGGCCGTCAAACTCCGGGCCATCCACGCAGGCGAATTTCATCTCGCCGCCGACGCTCACCCGGCAGCAGCCGCACATGCCGGTGCCGTCCACCATGATGGGATTGAGGCTCACCAGGGTCTTGACCCCGTATTCCTTGGTCATTTTGCAGCAGAATTTCATCATGGGCACCGGCCCGATGCATACGGCCAGGCCGATATCCCGATGCTTTTCCAGGGTTTCCTTCAATTTGTCGGTGACGAAACCATGGTGGCCGTAAGAGCCGTCGTCGGTGCAGACCATCAGCTCATTGGAGGCGTCTTTCATTTTGTCTTCCAGGATTAACAGATCCTTAGTGCGGGCTCCGATGACCGAGAAGACATGATTGCCGGCCTGTTTCAGGCCCCGGGTTATGGGATGCAACACTGCCACACCAGTGCCCCCGCCCACGCAGATAACCTTGCCGACCTTTTCCAGGTGGGTGGGGCGCCCCAGGGGGCCGATGACGTCCTGGTAATGCTGCCCCACCTGCAGAGTCTTGAACAGGGCCGTGCTCTTGCCCACCACCGCATAAATGATGTTGATCAGACCCTTGGCCGGGTCGGTGTCCGCCATGGTCAAGGGAATGCGCTCCCCGGTCTCATTGGCCCGCAGGATGACAAACTGTCCCGGCTTGGCCTTGGCGGCGATCTTGGGGGCCTTGATCCAGTTGCTGATCACCGTCCCCTGGGCCATTTCCGAGCGTTCCACTATTTCAAACATAGACCCTCTCCTCACTTCGAGAAATAATTAACATTTAGTAGCGCAGGCCTCTGGCCTGTGAAAACCTGGGCCTCCGGCCTGTGAAGGCCTAGGTCTTTGGCCTGTGAAGGTTTTATGGAGAACAGCGGCTGTATTGCAGGCGAGGGCGCCTGCTCTCCATTTACATGGAAAGCCTTTGCCACCCTGTTATTGCCAATAACTGCCATGGCCGGGCCAGCCTGGGTCTCCTATATATCCTATGTTTTTTACCACGGTAGAGGAGAAAGACGCAAGTGATAAATATCACAAAAGCAGTTATCAGTGGTCAGTTTTCAGTTTTCAGTGAAAAAGCCCTCGAGACTACGGGTGACGGTTGGGGAAAGTTACATCGAGTGGCGCAGGCCTCCGGCGTTTGTAGATTATGTCTCACGCGCCATTTTTGCTGCACAGGACGAACCGTGTTGGCGAGCATTGAGGCCCGCCCCACCTTAAGACGACATTGCACAGGCTGGAAAGCCTATGCTACCAAAAATCCAATGAAAGAACCGGCTTCCCCGGAATTAGATCTAGGGAAGCCGGTTGGGTTTTTATTTGATGCGCAGGACGCATCCTACATTTATTTAGAACAGGCCGGTGACTTTGCCGGTCTTGACATCCACGTCGACACGGCGGTAGGCCGGGTCGGAGGAGGTGCCGGGCATCAGGGAGATGGCGCCGCACACCGGGCAGATGAATTTGGCGCCGCTGTAGATCAAGAAGTCGCGCACCGGCAGCCGCCAGCCCTTGGGGGTGCCTTTCCGGGTGGGATCGGCGGTCAGGGACAGGTGGGTTTTGACCATCATGGTGGTGTATTCGTTGTACTTGGGATCCGACTCGAACTTCTTGGCCTTGGCCACGGCTTCGGGGGCGAAGTCCACGCCGTCGGCGCCGTAGACTTCTTTGGCGATGGTTTCAACGCGCTGCCGCAGCGGCATCTCGTTGGGATAGAGGAATTTAAATTCCGGTTTCTCTTTGCAGGCATCGATGACCGCGTCGGCAAATTCCAGGGCGCCTTCGCCGCCGAACTGCCAATGCTTGGATACTGCCACCCGGGCGCCTTCGGCCTCGCAGGCCCGCCGGATCAGGTCATGCTCTTCCTTGGAGTCGAAATGGAAGGCATTGATGCACACCACCGGCTTGATGCCTGCTTTCTTGATGGTGCGGACGTGGTGCACGGCATTCTGCACGCCGTCTTCCAGCCATTTGAAGTTCTCTTTGGTGGCTTCGAAGTACTCTTTGGGGACCGGTTTGCCCGGAGGGCACGGCAGGGCGCCGGCGTTGACCCCGTGGTGCTTGAGGCCGCGCACGGTGGCGGTGAGCACCGACACGTGAGGAATAAGACCGCTGAAGCGGCATTTGACGTTCCAGAACTTCTCAAAGCCGATGTCGGCGCCGAAGCCGGACTCGGTGACGTGGTAGTCAAAGAGCTTCAAGCCGACCTGGTCGGCGACGATGGAGCTTTGTCCAACGGCGATGTTGGCGAAGGGGCCGGCGTGCACGAAGACAGGCTGCTTCTCAACGCTCTGCATCAGAGTGGGGTTGATGGAGGGCACCATCCAGGCGGTCATGGCATTGCCTACTTCCAGGTCGCCGGTGGTGATGGGGTTGCCCTTCTTGTCGTAGCACACGGTGATTTCGTTCAGCCGTTTCCTGAGGTCCGCCAGGCCGTTGAAAATGGACAGGATGGCCATGACTTCGGAGGAGACGGCAATGCCGAATCTGGAATCCATCAGGAAGCCGTCCATCTTGCCGCCGCGGCCAATGGTGATATTGCGCAGCGCCTGGGCGCAGAAGTCCATGATCCAGCCCATTTCAAAGTTCTTGGGGTCGATGTTCAGGCGCTTCAGGTTCCGTTTGGCCAACTGGGCGTCGTCGTAGTTGAATTCGTGCTGCAGACGGGAAGTGGCGGCCACCATGGCCAAATTGTGGGCGTTCATGATGTTGTTGATGTCACCGGTGAGGCCCAGGGAGAACTCGGTCATGGGGATCAAGAGCGAAATACCGCCGCCGGCCGCGGTGCCCTTGATGTTCATGGTGGGGCCGCCGGAGGGCTGGCGCAGCGCGCCGCCCACGTTCATGCCCCGGGCGCCCAGGCCTTCGATCAGGCCCAAGGAGGTGGTGGATTTACCTTCCCCCAGGGGAGTGGGGGTGATGGCGGTGACTTCGATGTACTTGCCGTCGGGTTTGCTTTTCAGGCGCTCCAGGCACTTCATGTAATCGACGCGGCCGATCTTTTGGCCATGAGGGATGCGCTCTTCTTTGGGAATGCCCAGCTTATCGCACATATCGTCAAAGGGGATCATCTCCGCTTCGGCGATCTCGGCAATCTGCCAGTCCTTCTGTTTAACCGGATCGTACTTCGCCATAATAGACCTAGCCTCCTTAAGGTATTGTGTTTGCTGGCTATTTCCGGACACCAAGAAATGACCGGGGTTAATTGCAAAGTATACCCTCGGCAGAATCCTCCTTTATAGATGGACTCACGCCAGGGCTCATACTTTTTTTCACATAGTCCCCCTTTTAAACGACCGGGGATAGGTTTGTCAATAATTTTTTTACTCTCCAAACCTAGAGCGGCAAAATTCCGGCGGATTTTTATATTTGACAACCCCTTTGTTTCGCAATAAGATTAAGTGAATAGAAGTACAAATCTTACAAGCGCCGTTCCTGCTTGAATTTTCAAGGTTCGGCCAGTAACCTAAGAATTTCCATACCCCGCGCCAGCCAAAGCCGGGGTGTCCCGCACTGAGTTTTTAGAAAAAGTGAGGGGAAGACGGCGGTACTTTTTTTTTGCTCCGGATTAATGGGAGAGGAGGAACCTTATGGTTATTGCGGAATCAAAACCGCTGGCAGAAATCCTCGACATGGTCAAGGATTTTAAGAAGATAGTGGTGGCTGGCTGCAAAGGCTGCGTCACCGTCTGTTGTGCGGGGGGGGAAAAGGAAGTGGCCATCCTGGCCTCAGAATTACGGATCGCCCGCAAGGCCGCCGGCAACGAATTAGAGGTGAAGGAATATACCTGCGAACGGCAGTGTGACCCCGAATACATCGAGCCCCTGGACGATTTGGTGGCCGACGCCGACGCCATTGTCTCCATTGCCTGCAGCGTCGGGCCGCAGTATTGCGCCGCCCGCTATCCCTACCTCAGGGTTTATCCCGGGCTCAATACCACCAGTATTGGCGGCGCGGTCGAACACGGCGTCTGGAAGGAATACTGCCAGGCCTGCGGCAGCTGCATCATCGGTAATTTCGGCGGCCTCTGCCCCGTTACCCGGTGCGCCAAGCAACTGCTCAACGGCCCCTGCGGCGGCTCCAGCCAGGGTATCTGCGAAGTGGGCAAGGGCAGCATCCCCTGCATCTGGCAGCTCATTTACGACCGCCTGAAAAATTTGGGTGAGCTGCACAAGCTCACCGAAGTGCAGTTATATAAGAATTGGTCCACCAGCCGCGACGGCGGCCTGCGCACTACGATACGAGAGGAGTTGAAACAATGACCGCCGAATATTCCGCGGGAAGCAAACTGGAAAAAATTTTCAAATCCGGCCAGAAGGCTGTAACCGGTGAATGCGGTCCGCCTCGGGGGTGCGACGTCGAGCATTTCCGGCACAAGGCCAGTTTCTTGAAGGGCAATGTTGATGCAGTGAATGTCACCGACAACCAGACCGCGGTGGTGCGTTTTTGCTCCATGGCCGCCGCCAAGCTCCTCTTGGAGATGGGCCAGGAGCCGGTGATGCAGATGGTTACCCGGGACATGAACCGCATCGGTCTCCAGAGCAACATTCTGGGCGCCGCCGCTTTGGGGATTAAGAACCTCCTCTGCCTGACCGGCGACCACCAGTCCTTCGGTGACAACCCCCAGGCCAAGAACGTCCACGATATGGACTCCATCATGTTGGCCCACACGCTGAAGAACATGCGGGATGAGGGCAAGATGGTGAGCGGCACCGAGTGTCAGGGCCGGCCCCGAATGTTTATCGGCGCCGCGGCCAACCCTTTCGCCGACCCCCAGGAGTTCCGGGTGGTGCGCATGGGTAAGAAGATCGCCGCCGGGGTCCAGTTCATTCAGACCCAGTGCATCTATAATATGGAGCGCTTCCGGAAATTCATGGAGATGGCCAATGACATGGGCCTCACCGAGAAATGCTATATCATGGCCGGCATCACCCCGCTGAAATCCGTGGGTATGGCGAACTATATGAAGAAATTCGTCCCCGGCCTGGATGTGCCCGACCATTACATCACCCGCCTCAAAGGCGTGCCCAAAGACAAAGTGGCCGCGGAAGGCATCAAGATCGCGGTGGAGCAGATCCAGGAGTGCCTGGCGATGAAGGGTGTCGCCGGCATCCACCTGATGGCCATCGAATGGGAAGACCATGTCCCGGAGATCGTCAAGGCCGCCGGCCTGCTGCCCCGGCCGGAGGTGGAGGCGGATTAAACTAAGCGGGCAACAATAAGTGCATAAGCAAAAGCCTGGTCCGAATGGATCAGGCTTTTTTTATGAGGGCACTGCAGCTATCTCCAAGGGAAAACGCAGGGGGGCCTTAGGACCAAAACGGGAGAAGAGCAACGGGTTAAAAAACGTGGAAGGTGACCCCTGATAATTTTATCTCATCCGGTAACTCTTGAAATATTTGATGGCGAAAGAAGGTTCGTTTTAAGACTAGCCGGTCGGCGAAGATTTTATAGCCTTCATCGGCGTATAATCTGAAAAGAGCCAAATTATTCAGACTTTCCCTGGGCAAGAATATCTCGGCTTTTTCCGTCCCCGTTCTTCTATAAACCCAATTATCAGAAGCTTCCTCCTTTTGTAATGGAATAAGTTGGTTTTTTTCATTAATATTATAATCTAGATCCCATCTCCAGCAATCTAAGACAACAATAATTTTCTTCCCTTCAAAGGTTCTACTAAAAACCGATGATAAATATTTTAATTTATACTTCGATTTATTCGACAAGAAAGTTCGATAATAACTTTCCTTGAGTATGGGACCAACGAATTTGCGATTCTCCATTACATCAATAGTAATAACGGTAGAAATAACAGTAGCAATCAGCAAGATAGTGAGCCAATATCTTGAATCAAAAGATGAGGCGAGAACAATAAAAAATGGTACTGTGATGAGAAAAAAGTCAGTTTTTGCCGGGTAGTAAAAATTAGCTGCAAAATTAATAACTATAGCAGAGATAGATAAATAAATAATAAAAAGATTAGAGGGTTGAAGCGTTTGCCGATCGTCATATAATTTCCTGACCCCGAGATAGAAAATGAAGCAGAGAACAATAAATACGGGAAGCGAGAAGGCGCTAAAAAAAATTTTATAGGTTACTGATACGAACCTTGCGAGGAAATTTTGTTCCAAGGCGAAGGGAGGCTGCATTCGACGACCTCCCCAAAGAACCGGCAGCCAAACTAAAAGGATAAAGATAGATTGCAGAAAGAGATTTTTTAAAAAAACTTTTTTATAGGGCTGTAAATAAAATAATATCGCATAGAAACAACCAACGCTAAGAATTAGTTCGGGTCTGAATCCTGTCCCCAGCGCCAACAGAATCGGGACCCAGATGGAGTAGCTTCCTTTCGCAGCAATTTTAGGTGGCTTGATTACAAGATATATTGCCGCGAGGAAGCACCCCAGCGAAAAGATGAATTCTCCTCCATCAATACTGTTGCAGAGGTAACCCGTAGACAAGGCCAGAGTAAGAGAGCCAAAGGCAACTCGTATCCTGTCGGCCGTTAACTTCTTCATTAATATAAAAAATATCAGTAAGGTGAAAATACCCCCGATATATTGGATACAGTTGTAAGTGAACCAATCAAATGGCCTATTAAAGGCACCCTTTAAAAACAATGATAAAGGCAGAAATAAATAAATTTCAGAAGAAGGGTGTCCGGGAGGTCTTGATGGTACATAATTGCCATAGTTAACCAGGTTATTGACACAGTTAATGACACCATGGGAGTCGTTGGATATTAGACCGGAGCTTAAGAATGGTGCAGTAAAAGCGGCATAAATTGAGAGGATCACTAAAAAAATAAACGTATAACTAATTTTTATTTCTTTAAAAATCACAACAGACCTTTAATATGCAAATGATCCTATGTCATAAATTATGCATAACCATATATCATGCCTCAAGAATTTAAGCTAATTTTTTATGCCAATCTTGCCGGGGCCGGACTACGCCACTCTACTTAGCTCTGAATCTGGGCTTCGGCCCAGTATATGATTGATTGCCGTGGTTGGGTCAACCTTAGGAAAAGTCGTTGACAAAAGCGCCGAAAATGACGAAAATTTACCTGATTGTTGCCCATTTCAACTCAGGAGGGAAAGATGTCTGAACCCCTGCAAGTGAGCGACGCTGAATTCGAAGCCGAAATTTTAAAAGCGGATATTCCGGCCATGGTTGATTTTTGGGCGGCCTGGTGTGGCCCTTGCCGGGCTATTGCTCCGGTGGTGGAAGAACTGGCTCGGGATTATGCCGGTAAGGTCAAAGTGGCGAAGATGAACGTCGACGAAAATGCTAAGACTCCCGCTAAATATGGTATCCGGGCGATTCCCACCCTCATCATCTTCAAAAGCGGCCAGGTGGTGGAGCAGATCACCGGTGCAGTTTCCCGTTCAATTATCGAGAATGCCCTAAAAAAAGCTCTCTAACCTATGGGTGTACATACCAATTTGGGAATATGACCTGATCATTGGCGGCGGGACCAAAGGGCCCACCGCCGGAATTTACGCCGGGAAGGCCTGGCTCCACGCTCCGATGCCGGAGAGGCTCGGGCCTGGCAGACAGATGAGCGATGCCCGGGTAGTAATTATCTCCCCCGAGTTTCCCGAAGGCGTTGGTGATCTCGAACTCTCCGAGTCCAGGTGCAAGCTATCCGGGCACTTTTTGGAAACTATTCCCGGCCAGCCGGTGAAACCTGTAATCATGGGAGCCGGCGGCGCAACGACCCTTCCTCCCCGCGCCGTGGGTTACCGCGCCATTGCCGCCCTGGCGGTGAAAAAATGTCATGCAGATCAAAAAAGCAGGGCTGAACTTATGATTAAAAAAAGCTTTACTAAATTGCTGCTCCTCGTGGTGGTCCTGACCTTTACCTTCGGGTGCTCCACGGTTAAGGGCTGGTTCGGCAAAAAGAAGAAAGATGCCCCGCCGGATGTCATGGCCGAGGAAGGTATCAAGGACTTGAAGAAGAAGAAATATGAGGATGCCATTGAAACCTTTGAAAAGGTGAAGGATCGGTATCCTTACAGCCAACAGGCCTTGCTGGCCCAAATTAAATTGGCAGACGCCTATTTCTATAAGAAGAAATACGAGGAAGCCATCCAGGCCTACAAGGATTTCGAAAAGCTGCATCCCACCAACAAAGCCGTGCCGTATTGTATCTTCCGCCAGGGGCTCTGCTACTACCGGCAACGCTCCACCATCGACCGGGACCAGACCTACACGACCAAGGCGATGGAAGAATTTAAGCGGCTAAAGAAAAAGTACCCCCAGTCCGAATATATTCCCAAAGCGGACAAGTGCCTGGCCCAATGCCGCAAAGACCTGGGGGACCATGAGTACTATATTGCCGAGTTCTACTATAAGGCCAAGCGCTTTCAGGCGGCTCTGGACCGCTATCAGAGTTTTGTCCAGGATTATCCCGAGTTGCCCCAGAAGGCCGAAGCTCAAGGAAAAATCGTCGAGTTGCAGAAGATCCTGGCCCGGGACGACAAGAAACCCAAGGGCGGCTTCTTTAGCCCCATCGCCAACCTGTTTGACGCGCAATGGTAAAGCGGCGATAAGCTATCAGCAATCCTGATGAAATAAAAAAGGCCTCCTGGACACCCAGGGGGCCTTTTTTTGGGGATTTGTAGGGGCGGGTTTTAAACCCGCCCCTACTTCCATTATGCAATCAGCCGCCGTTCCTGGAGAAGCGACCGGGGGTCAACCAGGTGGCGGGAGAACCAGCCTTCATAATCCCGGGCCCCCAGGGCCAGGGCCAGAATCTCGGAGAAATGGAAAATGGGCAGCCGGTTTTCCAGGGTGCACCTGATTTCCAGGTTAAGCTGGCACATGGCGCAGGCGGTGACCAGGCATTCGCCCCCCACCGCGATGGCGCTCGCCATGATTTGGTTCACCAGGGGCGTGACCACATCCGGCCGGGAGGCGGTGAGGAAAGTGCCGCAACAGCGGTAACTCAGGGCCTTGGTCAAAGGCACGGCTCCCAGGGCGGCCAGAATATTGCCCAGTTCTCCCTGGTAATACTTGCCCCGGCGCAAAACCGGAGGGCGGAAGGTGGTGCAGCCGTAATAGGGGACGGCCTTCAAGCCGTTCAAAGGCTGCGCCAGGCACTTCTGCAAGCGCTCCGGGCCCAGCCGTACCAGAATCTCGAAAAAATGGACGATCTCCAGGTCCAGGGAGATACGCCGTCCCCAGCGGCGCTCCATCGCCCGATGGAACTCCGGCTCCTGCTGCATCTTGAGATGGGCCTCGCGCAGGTTATAGAGGCATTTGGGGCACATGGCCATCAAGGGGCGGTCCGGAGCCGCCAGGGAAATGTCTCGCGCCGGCAGGGAAAGGGCGATCTCTTCATCCAGGATATTGGCCGAAGAAGACCCGCAGCAGTTCCAATCTTCCAGTTCGATAAGATTCAGCCCCAGCATCCGGGCGGAGGCCATCAGGGAGATATTGGCCTCCCGGGCGGAAGACTCCAGGGAACAGCCGGGGAAATAAGAAATATCCACTAAATTCTTCATACCTGCTCACCTTTTCCAATGCGGCCGGAAAAGCCGGGAGATTTCTTTGATGGCCTTGACCCGGGAAGCCCGCAGGTCCAGTTTGCGCTTGGCGAACATCCTGAGGCCCACATCCAGGTCGGCGAACCATTGTTTTACCCTTGCCTTGTAGCGCAGCATGATGCCTAACTCATGGGTCCGGCCATAGCGCTCGATGGAGCTGAGCACTTCCCGGTGGAAATCCAAAATATTGGGTTCCGCCGGCTGGATCCCCTCCTCTAGGGCCAGACGCCGCAGCACGGCCAAGACCGCGCCGATATCGATGTTCATGGGGCACTCCGCCGAGCAGGTGTGGCATTTGACGCAGACCCAGATGGTGTTCGTCTCCAGAACCTCCCGCCGCAGTCCGAACTGCACCATGCGGATAACGGCATTGGGCGGGGGGGTCATGGCCTGGACGAAGGGACAGCCATTGGCACAGGTGCGGCATTGAAAACAGCTATTGAAGTTGGTGCCGCTCAGCCTTAGAATCTCGCGAGCCAGAAAATGGTCTTGTTCAGCCATGATGATGCCGGTTTCGAACTTCTTGGGTGTTTGAATGACTGGCAATGCGGTCATTGTCTTTAATCTCAGTCCTGTCTAAAATTACTGGCTTTATCGGCTTTAACTTCCTTAAAAATAAGTATTATTCCGGGTGAAAACAATTGACCCAAGTCAATTTTAGAAAAAAATCCGGGGGAAATTTGGGGAAGATCGGGTGGATAATACTATTTTTCAGTTTTGAGGGCCTCCAGACTGCGGTAATCGGTGAGGTCGTAGTGGATCGGGGTAACCGAGATGAACCCGGCCTCCACCGCTCCGAGATCGGTTTCCGGGTCGACGTCCCGGCGCTCATTGATCTCGGCCAGCCAATAATAGACGTGTTCTCTGGGGTCCACGCGGCGCTCGAAATGTTCCACCAGACGGCCGACGTCCTGGCGGGTGAACTTGAGGCCCAGGACTTTTTCCACCGGCAGGGCCGGCAGGTTGACGTTGAGACAAGTGCCGTTATTCCAGCCGGTCCAGTGCCCCAGGCGAGCCAGGGTCTCCCGGGCCAGATGGGCGGCGCTGGCGAAGTCGGCGTCGGCTTTATAGGAATTGAGGGAAAAGGCCATGCCCCGGATACCCAGGATGCAGGCCTCGGTGGCCGCGGATACCGTGCCGGAATACAGCACGTTGATGCCCACGTTGGGGCCCAGGTTGATGCCGGAGACCACCATTTTCGGGGGTTGGGGCAAGAGCTCGGCCATGGCAATCTTGACGCAGTCCGCCGGGGTGCCGCTCACTGCCCAGCCCTGGACGCCGCCGTCGATGGTGACCTTCTTGACCCGCAGAGGGTTGATTAGAGTAATGGCGTGCCCCACGGCACTCTGCTCGCTGTCCGGAGCCACCACCGCCACCTCGCCCAATTGGCTCAGTTCTTCGTACAAGGCCCGGATGCCGGGGGCGTAAATACCGTCGTCGTTGGTCAGCAGGATCATATTTAAATTATACCATAAAAGTGTGGGAAGATGCTGATTTTAATAGAATAGCCGGTTAGCGACTCCGGTCAGCTTTCACCAATACCAAGTTGCGCTCATGGAAGTAAGACGGTCTTTTGTAGGGGCGCACCCGCGTGTGCGCCCTCAATCAGGGCGGACACATGGGTCCGCCCCTACAAAAAATTACCTATTTGAGCGCAACTAGGTATAAACTATGCAGATTGAGACCATTATAAAGGGCGCACCTATTTCGGTTGCGCCCTGAATTTTAAAACAGGCAACGGGAACTGAAAACTGATTACTTTTTCGGCTGGGGAGGCGGCGCAGTGAGCCGGGCCATCTCTTGGTGCCAGCGGTTATAACTTTGCTGGGGAACGACCGCATCCATGACGGTGTCGCCGGTTTTGGTGCGCACCTTGACCCCGGCCTGGCCTTGTTGCCCCAATTCATCCAGGCGGAACATGAGTTTTCCGGCCCCGTCGAACAGCTCCAGGAAGGATGCTTCTTTCCCCGGCGCTGCCGATTGGGGCAGCAGGCTGGAGTACTCCAGGTTCTGGAAATCGACCAGGGCCATCTCCACCCGCGGCGCAGATTGCTTGATCTCAACCTTATCAGGTCCGGTGAGCTTCCAGAAATCCTTTTCTTTGGTGGCGGTCCAGGTCTTTCCCGGAGTGCCCCAGGCGATCCGGCCAACCTCGCGCAGAGCGCCGGGCCACAAGCGGCGGTCTGCCAATATCGGGATGGTGCGGGCGATCTCCTCAGCTACGGAGAGACCCACTTGGACCACCGGACCCTGCTCACCCACCCGGGCGTAATAGCCTCTATTAATCTTCGCGCCAATCAATAGGGTTTGGACTCCTTGGGGGGTCGCCACGCTGACTTCGGTCAGGGCCAGGGGGCCCAGGCCGGCGGCTTTCAGATCCTGGGGCGCCGGTGGGAAGGCGGTAATCCGGGCTGTATGGATCTGCTGCAATAATTGTTCTACCCGGTCCGGGCGGACTTTAAAATTGGGGCGCCCCACCCAGGTCCAGGAGCCGCCGTGTTTTTCGAGATTCACTTCGGTCTTATCGGCGCGGAGTTTGACAGATGTAACCTGGTCCGGCGCAAAAGTCCAGAGGGTCTTATCCCGCAAATTGTCCAGTGATTGGTCCAGGGAATCCCGAACCCCCTCGGCGATGAGCAGGATATTGGGACGTTCATCTTGGCGGACGTAAAAGCCCCGGCCGCCCGGCACCGGGCTGCCCAGGGACAAGAGATGCGGCTGCCCTTTGGCGGTGAAGGAGACCACCAGGCCAGGTTTATCCAAACCGAAGCTCTTGAGGTCGCCGGGGCCGAGATCACGCTCCATTTTTAGTTGGGCCAGGGCCTTCACCAGATCGCCCGTCGTCCGGGCATCGGCCCTGGCTTTCAGGGGCTTGCTGATCTCCCAGGCGCTCCCCTGACGGGTCAGTTGAATTTCAGACTGATCCCGTTTTAGGGTGACCGCATTGATCTCGTCAGCCTTGAAATCAAAAACTTGTTTAGCCCGGGCCTCCCGGGCCTCCTTTTGGGCCTCATGCCACCGCAGACCCGCGTAGGTTCCCGCCAAGACCAGGAAGATCACCAGGTAGGGGATTAACCGGCGGGGGCTCATCTTCTGGCCCTCCGGGTCCGGTAGGCCGAAATTCCCACCACCACCATGATCAGCGGCCCGAAAATCACACTAACGAGAAACAAGACCCAATATTGATTGGTCGAGAGCGTCAGGAGTTGGGCCTTCAGGGCCTCCCGCACCATGATTTGCTGTTCTTCGGCGGCCAGGAAATTAACGGTATTCAAGAACAGATCGCCATTGCCGAAGAGATTGAAATAGGCGTTGGCCGCAAAGTCCATGTCGCCGTAAACCGCCAGGTAAGCCTTCTCTTCTTCTTCTCCAGGCTTCTTGGCCGAGGCCGGCTCCTTGGCCTTCGGGGTTGCCTTGATCTCGGCCAGGGCCCCGAGGTTGAAGGGTCCCTTTTTGTCCGTCTTGGGATCGTAGGCGGCCTTATTGGCCTTCACCCAGTCCTTGCCCAGTTTCTCGTAGCTGGAGGCCATGGTGCTGACGATGGGCTGTAAGCTGACCCCCTTGGTTTCTTTATTCAGGGTCACGGAACGGGATAAGGGAAAGATGGTGAAGGTGTTTTTAAAATCCCGGGTGATGCGGGTGGGGCCGTATTGAAAGGCCAAAGGCATGACCGGGCTGACGCGCAGCGACTGGCTGAGCTGGTTGTAATCGAGGATGATGCCGTCATCCAGATTGATGCCGTAGCCCGCCAGGAAGCCCTTGAGGCCGCCGTCCTGGTAAGCCTCCAACATCACCAGGACCCGGCCGCCGCGAGCCAGGTAGGCCTTCAAAGCGTCGATCTCATTGCTCAACACAGGTTTGGTGGGGGAGGCCGCGACCACCACCGCCGCGTCCTGCGGCACTTCGGGCGTGGTCACCAGGTTAAGAGGAGCGATCTCATAGCCCTCGTTCTCCAGGGCCCGGTTGGCCACTTGTAGGCCGTTCTTATCACTGCTGGCGAGACTTCGCTCGCCATGGCCGGTGAGGAAATAGACCTTCTTGCGTTCGGTCTTCAGGATACGGCGCAAGGTATTGCTGATGGATTCCTCATCGGCGCGGTCAGCCATCTGGTGCTTGCCGGCGTAAGTGAGTTGAACATTGCCGGGAAAGCGGTAGCCGGCTTCCTTGGCTTTGAGGGGCTGGCGTTCCGGGTCGACAAATTTAAAACCGATTTTTGGGTTAAGATAGGCGTATCTCTGGAGTACGTCTTTGACGTGGTCTCGCTCGCCGGAGCCCTCCGGCAAAAAGGCCTCCATGGTCAAGGGCTGGTTTACCTCTTTCACCAGGTTCCGGGTGACCGCAGACAGGGATTGGGTTTGGCCCCGGGTCAGGTCCCAGCGCGCCTGGTGCCAGTTCGCCAGCAATGCCGCCACAATGAGAATGCCCACCACCAGCAGCACCGAAATTATGGAACCGGTGCCGTAAATTACTTTTCGGTCTCTAAAACGATCCAGCCAGTTCACGTTAGGCTCTCCAGCGCCGGGATTCCAGTTGCCTCTTGGTGAGAAAGAGGAAGAAAAAGATGAAGCTGCCGCAATACACCAGGTCCCGGGTATTGATCACCCCTTTGGTGAAATTCTCGTAGTGATCCAGCAGTGACAAATATTGCATTATTCTGCCTATGGTGCCGGCTCCCAATTCCTGAACCCAGCCGATGATCCAGAACAGCAGGAGCAGGGCGAAGGCCACCACCCCGGCGATGATCTGGTTCTCCGTGAGGCTGGAGGCAAACAGGCCCAGGGCCAGGAAGGCGGCACCCAGCAGGATCAGCCCCAGGTAGCCGGCCGCCAGGGCGCCCCAGTCCAGCCGGGTCATAAAGCCCAGGGCGAAGGAGTAACACACGGTGAAGGCCAGAAAGATGAGGTAGACCAGCAGGGCTGCCCCGAATTTTCCCAGGATGATGGACCAGTCCGATATAGGGTAGGTGAACAAAAGTTCCGAAGTGCCGGAGCGTTTCTCTTCGGCCAGCAGGCGCATGGTGAGGAGCGGCACCAGGAAAAGCATGATGATGGCCAGCACCGCGAACAACGGCCGGTAGATCATCATCTGCGGATTCAATTGAGCCGCTACCTGGGGATTACTGGCCTGCTGGGCCCCCTGCAGGCTGATGAGGCCGTAATAGATGGTGTTGGTGTAAAAGAAATAGCCGGCCAGCAACAGGAAAAAGAAGCCGGTGATGTAGAAGATGGGACCGGTGAAATAAATGGTCAGCTCTTTGCGGAGCAAGGCCAATAGTCCGCCGCATGTTTTCATGACTCTGCCTCGGTCTCTTCCTCGGTTACCAGGTTGAGGAAGACGTCTTCCAGGGTGAATTCCTGGGCCTTCAACTCCAGGAGGTCGAAGCCCTGCTGCACCAGCAACCGAGCCAATTCCGGGCGCAGATCCTGGCCGTTGCCGGCTTCCACCAGGAAACGGCCCTCGCTTTGGTTCATTACCCGGGCCACGCCGGGCATATCTTGCAGGGCCGCCATGACCTGGGCCTCCGGCCCCTTCACCATTAAACTGATGGCGCCTCGGCCCATCTGCCGGGCGAGATTCTCGGGGGTGTCACTGGCCACGATTTGCCCGCGATTAATAATAATCACCCGATGGCACAACTGGCTGACCTCGGGCAGGATATGGCTGCTCAGGATGACCGTGTGACCCCCTTCCAGGTTTTTGATCAGGCTGCGAATCTCCACGATCTGGGAGGGGTCCAGACCGATGGTGGGTTCATCCAGGATAAGCACCGGGGGCTGGTGGAGCAGGGCCTGGGCCAGCCCCAGGCGTTGCCGGAAGCCCTTGGACAGGGCCTTGACCAGCTTGCCGGCCACCTCCTCCAGACCGCAGGCATTCATAACCCGCCGGATTTCCCCCGGCTGGTCTTTGACTTCCACCCCTTTGGCCTGGGCGGCGAATTTCAGGAACTGGCCCACCGTCAGGTCCGGGTAGATAGAGACGTTTTCCGGCAAATAACCGAGGGAGCGGCGGACCTCCAGGGACTGGCTGACGCAGTCGAAGCCGTTGATCCGGGCAGTGCCGGAAGTAGGGGCCAGAAACCCCGACAGCATCTTCAAGGTGGTGGTTTTGCCGGCGCCGTTGGGACCCAGGAAGCCCACGATCTCGCCCGCCGCCACCTCAAAATTGAGCCGGTTGACGGCCTGCAAGGGACCGTAATATTTGGTCAGGTCCCGCACTTCAATCATCATTTCCATGCAATAATCCCATCCGCAGTGGCGATGAAATTGCTCAACCTCCAAATTTACTCGATTTTTGACGGATAGCAAGAATAAATGGCGAGATCTATGTGATATTCAGCAGTTACAACGCTTTAGAGGGCTACCTTTATATTTGGCTAACCAATCGTCGAATTCGTCTTTCCCAGTCATTTGCGGATTTTCCCGGTCTAATTCCCAACGTCGAGGATTGGTGGAAATATATTCCCGAATGCGATTTAACGACTTTTCATCACGAATCACATGTTCGTAAAAGTTGCGCTGCCATACAGGTCTTCCAGGCAATCTGCGAAACAAATTAATTTTCCTGGCAGAGAATGTTTTGAATCCACGGATGATTTCGGATAGGGGCGGTTTTGTAGGGGCGGGTTTCAAACCCGCCCCTACGTCTGTCATTACTATTACGCCATGACAGTGATTGGGCATTACGGTAAATTCATCTATCTCAATAAGAGGATAATGGTTTGGTAAATCGAGCCATGATTGGAGAACGATCTCGCCCAAATAATTCAACAGCATTTCACCATTACTAATTTTTCCTAACAGGCATTCCCGATTCTTTATGCAAATTGTCACAAAATATGCACCATTTTGGGAATAATCAAAATATGGAAGGCGAAGGGGTTTTCGTTTGGGACGGATCTTCATTGAAGTTAAACAATAAAGACAATAACTTATTTCTTGTTTTGTAGGGCAGTTTTAAATCTGCCCTACGAATGATTCCGATAAATCAATTCATCTGGTGCGCTCCCGAAAGGCGGCGGCGGTACGGGCCAGGCCCTCAGACAGGCTGACTTGAGGCTCCCAGCCCAGGAGTTCCCGGACCCTGGTGCTGTCCAGGGCGCTGCGGCGCTGCTCTCCCGGCTTAGCCGGTCCGTGCACCGGACCACGGCTTGAACCGAGGATACCCTGGAGTTCCAGGTAGAGGGTGAGGATATCCGTCTCCCGGCCGGTGCCGATGTTAAAGATGCCTTCCCGGGGGTAATCCAGGGCCAGCAGGTTGGCTGCCACGATATCCCCGACGTAAACGAAGTCCCGGGTCTGGAGGCCGTCGCCGTTGATGACGGGCTGCTCATCGGCCAAGAATTTTTCGATGAAGATGGCGACCACCCCAGCCTCGCCCAGACCGTTTTGCCGCGGCCCGTAAACATTGGCGTAACGCAGGCAGACGGGAATGATGCCGTGCTCCCGCTGATAAAAATGCAGGTAATGCTCCACTGCCAGCTTGGCGATACCGTAAGGGCACTCAGGTTGAGCCCGGTCAGCCTCACGGGCCGGCACCGGCGCCTGATCCCCGTACATGGCGCCGCCTGTGGAGGCGAAGATAATCTTTTTGGTCTTCGCCCGGGCCGCGGCCTGGAAGAGATTCAAGGACCCGAGGATATTTTCCTGGGCATCCATTACCGGATCATCCACGGAGACGCGCACGCTCATCTGGGCGGCGTGATGCACCAGCACCTGGGGCCGCCAGCGGCAAATCAGGTCGAAGGTTTCCGGCGATTTGATGTCGTAAGGGAAGAATTGGGCCGCGGCCGGCACCTGTTCCTTACGTCCGGTGCTGAGATTATCCACCACCGCCACCTCATGGCCGTGGTTCACAAAGGCGTCGGCCAGATGCGAGCCGATGAAACCTGCCCCCCCGGTAACCAGAATCCGTTTGCCATCCGTCATCAAAGATCACCTCGGCCTCATCATAACTGATCCTCCTAGCTGATGGCAATAAATTCGCCTGCCGCGGAATGGGAAAATAATTTATGTTCCATTTCCGGAAAAATTTACTGAATTCAGCGGATATCCCTGCTATTATACTCATTGGTTGAAATAGGATTGACTATTTCTCATCTAGTTTCTAATGTATACATATTCGATTTTCCGAGGAGGGGATAACTATGTCTCGACGGGCCCGTTTTGGGGGGATTATCTTGGGCCTGGCCATTATACTGGCGCCTGTGGCGGCAATTTCAGCCCCACCGGCGACAACCCGGAAGCCGGTAGCGAACCAGAAACCGGCGGAGGCCCAGGAACCACCAAATGTTAAGATCCCGGAAGAGGTTCAGGCTCCGGCAGACACCCAATCCCGCCCCGAGGTGCCGGGCAAGTCTGCCGGCCCCGTGCTGACCTTTGACCAGCTAAAGATCATGGCGCTGCAATTCAGCCCGGACGTCAAGGCCAGTCGCAGTGAAGTCAAGCTGGCTAAGGAACAGAAAAAAGAGGTCCATGGCTATCGCTGGCCCCAATTCGACGCCACGGCCATGACCGGCGTGGTGCCCAATGCCCGCCTGCCGATCATTCCGTCCGGAGATCAGCCTCGCCGTATGTATTACCCTGACTCCAAAAGTAGCACGCGTGGCATCAATATCTTCGGCCGCATGGATTTCACCGTAGTCCAGCCCCTCTACACCTTCGGCAAGATTGCCTACCGGGAAGAGGCCACCGAAAGGAACATCAAGGTCAAAGAAGAGGCCGTGGTGGCCAAACAGGGGGAAATCATCGTCCTGGTGGCCAAGGCTTACTACGGCCTGATTCTGGCCAACCAGGGCAAGGATACCGTGAAGGAGGCCAGAACCTATCTGAAGGACACGGGCGAGCGGATCAACCGGCTTATGGCCGCGGGCTCGGTCAATGTTAAGGAAACCGACAAATACCGCCTGGCCGCCTATGAAGGGGCAGTCGATAAAGCCGGCGCCGAGGCCGAGGAAGGCGCCAAGACGGCCTACACCGCCTTGAAAGCTCTGACTAACTATCCTGCCAATCAGGACTTCCAGGTCGCCACGGACCTGCCCAGTCCTGCTGCTCCCGGGCCCTTGGGTAGCTACGTCTCCACTGCCCTGGAGATGCGTCCGGAGTTCCGGCAGTTGAAAGAAGGCCTGGTGGCCCGGCAACTGCTGGTGGACGCCGCCAAGGCCGACCGGCTGCCGTCTTTCTTTTTTGCAGTTATCGGGCAGTTGGCCGGGGCCCCGGGACGCCAACATTTACCGGACCCCTATATACTTGATTATTTTAATGACAATTTTGCCTTTCCCTTTGTGGGGGCCAAATGGCACTTCGATTTCGGCATCCTGAACGCCAAGGTCCGGCAGGCCCAGGCGGAACTGGAACAGTTGAAACATCAACAAAGACTTGCTTTAATGGGCATCCCGATCCAGGTGGCCAAAGATTACGGCGAAGTCCAGACCAAATATAAGGGCTCCATCGGCTTGGAGAAGGCCTATATCAACGCCCGCCGCTGGCTGGTGACCACCTTCAGCAACTTCGACATGGGGTTGGGCAAGATGGACGACATCTTCCTGGCCTTCGAGCGCTATGGAGTTTTCCGGGGTGATTATCTGCAGACGCTGTATGATTACAATATTTCGAAGGCCGAACTGGATAAGGATACCGGGGGCTTCCGGCAAAAGCTGCCGGAGGAACTCAAAAAGGCAGAGCAAGCGAAGGAAAAGAACGGCGGGGTCAAGCCCGCAAGCATGACGACAGCGAAGTAGTAGAGAACGTTACGGATTAGACATAAATAATTGACATAGGTAGGCCCTGGCGGGCTTTCCCTGTCACACCACCGCGTACGGGTCCGTACCCGGCGGTTCGGATGGTTAAGCTATCTCCCAGGTGCTAAAGTTGGGAGGCCCAACGAGATAAAATAAGCGTTAGGCAGGGCGAAGCTTAGGGCCGGGCTGCGGCTGAGCCGCCACGGACCGTGGGCGCTGCCTGCCGTCTTGGCCGCCAGAACACCATCCTGAGACGACGCCGCAGCCACTTGTCAAGCCGCCGCAGTACCGGGGGAGTTTCGCAAAAGCCAAAGTAGCCCCGCCAGCCGGTCAAAAAGAGGCGAAGACGACTCACCAGTTGGGCCGGGTCCAGGTGTCTGCCGGCGCGAATCAGTCCCCGGATTCGCAACTTAAAGCGTTTGCCAAAAGTTTTTTCCGATAACCCGATGGATTGTAGGGGCGGACCCATGTGTCCGCCCGCAGGAAGGCGCACACGCGGGTGCGCCCCTACAAGAAATTAATTTTGGCAATCGCTATAAAGCGTTTAATCAAACAAATGAATTATTTAGAGAATTGTTCCAGACTTTTGTGCTAAGATAGACTGCCTAACAAAATTATTTCTGAAATGCCAGGGAAAGGCGCGTGTCCTCACACTTTTTACGCTCCGGAAATCCAAGATGAGCCTGAGCAAGTTTCTCCAGATGAATTGGAACCACCTGCTTTTCCGATTCCTGCCCTTCGGTGCTTCCCAAGAGGGCATTCGAGCCCTTGGCCGCCTTTACTATCTGATAAATCGGCAGGAACGAGCCCTGATTGGGGAAACGATTAGGCGAGTTTTCCAGGGGACCCTGACCGGCGCACAGGTCCAGGAGAAGATCCGAGCCGCCTTCACAGGTATCTTCGATCACTACCACGAAAAACTTTTTGTAGGTTATACCGACTTCCTCCACTTGGTGGATTTTTTAAAGAACCGGGTTGATTTTGAGGGGCTGGAGAACTTGCTGGGAGCCCTGGCGGCCGGCCGCGGCGTCATTGTGGTGACCGGTCATTTCGGTGCGGTGGAATTTCTGCCGGGAGCCTTGACGTTGAAGGGCTTCCCCACTTCCATGATCTGCCGGTTCCGGAGCACGCGGCTTAGGCACGCCCAAGGCCGTCGTTCCCGTAAGATTGGCCTGGACCTGATCGAGCCGGACCGGGGCAAGGGCTTTTGGGCGGCGCTGCAGGCTCTTAAGTTAGGAAGGATTCTCATCATTGAATGCGATGAATTCGAGAGTTGGCGACCGGATTCCCGGCGGGTGGCGCACTTTCTCGGCCGCCGGCTTTCCCCGGACCTGACCCTGGAGTTTTTACAGCGGCGCACCACGGCCCCGGTGGTTACTGCATTGTTGCAGCGGGAGCGCCGCCGGCGCTATACCTGCCGACTCACCTCGGTGGACTCCGAAGCCGCTGGTGAGAGGTGTCTCGCAATTTTGGAAAGTGCGGTGCGGACCTTTCCTGAGCAATGGTATCACTGGAAGGAATTTGGTAAGCTGATCAAGACTCACCATGAGGCCGGGAATGATCATCAGGAAGGTGGATATCTGGCACCTGGATCTGCCATTTCTCTCCCCGATCAAGCATAACTTAGCCTCGCATAACGGCTCGGCAAACCTGGTGGTCAAAGTGACTGCGGACGTTCCCGAACCTGGGTACGGCGAAGGAGTGCCCCGAAATTACGTCACCGGGGAAACCTTACCTGAAAGCCTGGCCTTCCTGCTGAAAGTCCTGATCCCGGCTCTGTTGGGGCGGAAATTTTCCTCTCCGCCTCGCCTGCAAGCAACCTTGACTGACCTGTTCCGGCAAACCGGCGGGGAGCGGCATCCCGCGGCTTTTTGCGCCCTGGAGACCGCCGTGCTGGATGCCGCCGGCCGCTTCTTCAAGATGCCGCTGCATGAATTTTTCGGCCCTCGGGGCAATGGCAGCCTGATTTACAGTGCGGTGCTCCCCATGGCGCCCCGGGAGCAAATGGCCCAAATGCTCGGCTTGGTGAAGCGGATGGCCATGCCTTTTCTGAAGCTGAAAGTGGGAGGGCCTGACGACCTGGAGGTCCTGAAATTGGCCCGTGAGACCCTGGGTTGGGAAGTAGATCTTCGTCTAGACGCCAACTGCGCCTGGACTCCCGCCGAGGCCATTCACCGTCTCCGGAAGATGTCACCTTACCGCCTCAGTGCGGTGGAGCAGCCGGTGGCCAAGGAGGATTTTGAGGGCTTGAAAGAGGTGGGCGCCGCCACCGGCCTGCCCATCATTGCCGATGAGTCCTTGTGCACCGAAGCCGAAGCCCGGAGATTGATCGACCTCAAGGCCTGCGATATCTTCAATCTGCGCCTGTCCAAATGCGGCGGTTTAGCCGCAGCCAACCGGATCAGGCAGACGGCCGCGGCTGCCGGGGTTCGCTGCCAGTTGGGATGCCAGGTGGGAGAGACCAGTATTCTCTCCGCCGCGGGCCGCCACTTTGCCTCTTGCGCCCCGGAATTGATCTATCTGGAAGGCTCTTTTTCCCCCTTCCTGTTCGCCCGGGAACCCGTGGCTCAACCGGTGATATTCGGGCCAGGGGGACGGGCCCCCAGCCTTCCCGGTCGCGGCCTGGGAATCGAGGTTCTCGATCAGGTCTTATCTGACTTCTCGGTTTCGCACCACCAACTTTGCGCCTGATCTGCATAGAACGGTTGTAACCTGAAGATCATTCTCTGCACTTCTCCGGGCGACGGCCAGGCTGCCAAAGCGCAGGCAGTGGCCATCAAATACCGCCTGGAAATTCCCGAAGAAAAGTCACGGCACTAGAACCTATGCGGGGTCATTGCCACTGACTCTCCAGCCGCAATTTTTCCTGAGCCTTGTAATATTATTTTTGACAACAAAATCAGAAATCCTGCACTTTTTCCCAGCAATCCCGCCTGATACCCTATCGTTCGTAACCTTCCTTATTTTTTCTCGGAATGTGCCTGGACATATTTAAGGAAGACATATTGAAAATTCTGATGGATCGCTCCATTCCCGCCTTTCAGATGTGAGGTGGGGTCTGTGAGAGGAGTCTTTTATGAAGACAGTGTCAGAGAAGCTCAAGGAGTTGCGGGACAAAGAGGCGCAGGTGAAGGCGATGGGTGGTGAGAAGGCGGTGGAGAAGC